>NZ_JBNPWS010000018.1:0-115010 GCF_050433705.1 Paenibacillus sp. DS2015
CGAAAAAGATGGAGTCATAGATGCTGATGAAGAACAATTCAAATGACTACATAAATTCTATGGAATCGCGACAACTGTCTTGACAACTACCGTAACGGTGGTTACACGCGTACACTTCACACGGAGTATGGCGATTTGCAACTTAACATGCTCCGAGATCGCAATGGAGAGTTTAAACAGCAGACTGTTGCGCCTTATAAGCGTTCCAATGATACACTAGAATCCTTTGTCATCCACATGTTTCAGAAGGGTGTCACGATGATGGAAATTGCCGACCTCATCGAGAAAATGTGCGGTCACCACTACACGCCACAAACGGTATCTAAAATGACAAAAGTGATGGTCGAGCATGTCGATGCTTTTATGAAACGACCCTTTGAGGAGCGCTACGTATGTGTCTATATTGATGCGACCTATATCGCCGTTAAACGTGAAACGGTATCTAAAGAAGCGCTCTACATTGCTTTGGAAATTCGTGAGGATGGCTCCAAGGAAGTTCTCACGTACGCCGTCGCACCGACCGAATCAGCTTACATCTGGAAAGAACTACTCCAGGACGTGAAACAGCGTGGCACGGAACAAATCCTTCTGTTTATCTCCGATGGACTCACAGGTATTGTGAATGCGATTCAGGAGATCTACCTACAGGCCAAGTACCAAACATGCTGTGTTCATTTAGCGCGTAATATTACCCATAAAGTGCGCGTGACGGATCAAGCAGAGATCTGTAAAGATTTCAAATCCGTTTATCGATCCGAGGATGAAGAAGCTGGTAAGTAGCGCTGGAAGCCTTCTGTGTTAAATGGAAAACCGCTTATCCTGAAGTCGTTAAATCTTTTCGAGAAAATTCCTATATCTTTACGTTCTAAAGTTTTCCTAAATCGATCTGGAGAAGTATTTATTCGACAAATTTAATCGAATCTTTTAACAAACAGATTAAGAAATACACGAATCGTAAAGAGCAATTCCCCCATGAAGAAGCATTAGAAAAATTCTTGGTTTCGCAGTTTGAAGGCTATAACCAACGCTTTGCTACCCGTTGTCACATTGGCTTCGATAAAGCTCGATCGGAACTTCTAGCAATGTTCTCTAACAAAATCTAAACGAACTTCTACAAGAGAGGCATATTTTTATTTACATAAAATTCTTGACGCTCCCGGATTTTTAACCTACCCGTTTTTACATATAGCATTATGGTAATATAATTAATTTGGTAACATTAATTAAATTGGGGGATAAAGAAATGAAATTTGCATCAAAATTCATATTAAGTTTATTCATTGTATTTAGTCTTGTAGGAGGTTTTCTTCCAGCAACAAGTTACGCTGCTTCAAACCCATTATTAGATTCTGAAGAAGGCATTGAAGAAATCTCTATCTTTTTAGATGGGAAACTAAAGATCTTAGATAGTAAGTCATATCTAGCAATTAACGGTTCGACATATGTTCCCATTAAGTTGTTAACTCAACTTCCCGGTATCAGTATAGTTACAAAAAATGGTGTCACAATAAGTACTTTGAATGGCACCTATAAGATTAATAAATCAAACTCTTATGTTTTTAATAATCGTACATATATATCTTTCGAATTATTTTTAAAAATATCTAATCTAAAGGGGAAATATGTTAGTGATGTTTATTCATTGTTTATATGGAGCAATGAAGATGGCGAAACAAGATCAAAAAAACTAATTAATAATATAGCGAGCGTCCCAAAAGAGATTAGATATTTTATGGGAAGAAAAGTCTATGTCTACGAAGGAAATAAAATAGGTTGGGTATCTGAAATGAGCAACACAGATTCAAGTTTTACTGATGTGGAAATTGTCTTACAATCTGGTAAAACGATTGAAGCAACAATATTTTTGGAATCACCAACCGAATTTACACTCTATCAAAGAATTGAACTATTGAATGGTGCTTATGGGAATAGATATGCTTGGGTAAAAAAGAATGTAATCTCTTCAAATATCCCTTTGTATAATATAGAAAAAATTTATATTATTTCTTTAAAAGTAGACAATAAGAAAATTAACGTAACTGCAAAACGCTCAAATGGAAATAAGTTCACTTTCAGTCTTCCATTTTCTAGCTATCCACAAGAAGTCATGTATGATCAATTTTACTATTCCGACCCAAGAAAAACTCATCCTTCATGGAGCGATAAGATTTGGAAAGCAATTCAAGAACAACAAATAGTAACAGGCATGAATGCTGAACAAGTACTGATGTCATGGGGTGGAGCAGATAGAATAAATTCACATAATAAATCTAATTTACGAATTGAACAATGGGTGTACGGCAATACTTATCTTTATTTCTATAATGGCGTACTCGATTCATGGAATGATTAATTTATAATATTCAAGGTGTAACTGATCAACTAATCTGTTGCACTTTTTTCTAAATAATGAACTATTTTATAAATTCTACACGTTTCTTCAATATTAATTACTCAGAAAATCATTGTCACACAATACGTTATCTCAATTGCCATATCAATCAACTCTCTAATGTGTGATTCACTCAAATCAACCGCATCATCGTACTATTTGTATGCTTGTAAGACTACTGCTTGATTGCAGTCTATGTCATTAGGTAAGTTTGGAATGTCTACTAAATACACTTCTAAGTCAACAAATGAATTTAATAGTCGTCATACAATATTGATTATCAATGTGCTTGTAACGTTGTCTTAAAGTTGAATTTAATAATATATTGCTGGAATGCTATAATCTTAGAAGTTGGACATTCAGCTTCTTAATATTGTTTAGCACGGACTAGTTTTATCTAATCTAATACTTAAGAATTATTTTGTCGATAATGATAGAATGGTGAAAAGTAGAGGTATGGGGGAATCTGAATGAAAAGGTATTATGGTTTTTCATGTTTATTATTAGTTTTTATTGCAGTTATTCTTTCTTCATGTGGTAACGGTAAGTCGAACAACATTAGTTCAGAACCCGTAATAACGGAAGAATCAAATAAGAATACATCAGAACTAGAGGTTGTAACACCAACTGAAACGATAGACAGAGAAATAAAAATTTCATACTTTAAATCTACTGAAAAGAGTGATAAAAAGGAAATTCAAGACACAATAGATAAGATTAATCAATTTCAATATGATCTTACAATTGCTTTACTTGAAGAGATGGATATTAAGTATTCCTTTGAGACATTTCCAACAGATGAAGATGTTTATACATCTGTTTCAAGAAATGATTCAGATGTAGCATTTGGTTATCCACGGAATAATAAAGTGGAAGAAAAATTTGATTATAGTTACTCTTATCTGTATGCCATTATTAATTTTAGTTCTTTTGATTACAAAGAACATTTTTCCTTTTTAGTCAAGAAGGAGAATAACGAAATTCTTGATATTTTTAATGAAGGAATCAAAAGACTAAAAGAAAATGGTAAGTATACTGAAGTATATCAGACACACTTTGCTGATGATGATTCTATGTCAATAATGAATAATTAAGTTTTGAATCTAGTCTATCCAACGGGTAGGCTTTTTTCTTTGCCTTCTTTACCCTATACATACCCGAAAGGATGAAAATATAAAATGACAACAACTTATCTTGAACCCTATAAACTTGAAATCCAACAACTAGGGTTCACGGATGATGTCTTACCAATCTTCATATAAGAATCTATATTATTTTTCATATAGAAATCTATAGCCCAGCATCAGGCATTAGCAGCCGTTCTATTGAGATACAAGTAGAAACAGTTCAACTCATATTTGGTCTTACAACATAAAGAGAGTGCCTATCCTCGACGAAAGGACACACGTCGATTGAGCACTCCGGTATCCGTTTCCTTTAACTTACCAGCGGCGCTGAATATTTTGGCGCAAATCTGCAGGAGCTAGATTGATCGTAACTCTTTGCATGGGGAAATGAAATCCACAATTTTTAATAGCAGCTCGTACACGTTCGACAGCTTCTCGGATGGCTGAGTCTGGTAAGCCAATAATAGATATTATGGGATACATAGCTCAATAATTAATTCCAGAAAATCACACTCCAAAAGATTAAACATGTAATAGATGGGTTAAATAGTAGAAGTAATACAAAAATTACAATAGGAGGAAAAAACATGAAGTTATTTAAATTATTACTATCAGGTATTTTCTTTTTTTCATTGATTGGTTTGCATGAAGTCTATGCAGAAGATACAATAGCTACGGAAGAACATATTAATGAATATTTGAGACAAAGCAATTATCCTGAAGAAATAATCGAATTATTTGAATTAGAACAGAAAGAAGATCTTTATAATCAGGGTGCAGTATTTATTGATTATGAAAATCAATCAGAATTAATAACTGAAGATACTTCTAATATGACTCTCGAACAAAGGCAAAGTGTTAATAAAAAAATTGCTGAGATCAATCAGAAAAAGAATGAAATCGGAACACGAAGTTTAACAAACTTTGATCATGTTATTACTATCAGTCGAGTACGCTCTGACAAGGCCAATATTGCTCATTTTGTGATTAATTATAACTGGGATTGGAATTATAGTCCGATTTTCGTGATGGAAGATAAGTTCGCTTTATCATGGACTGATGATTATGATATATATCATAATACAGCCAAATATAGTTATGTTGCATATGGAAGAAGAGGGGTTGACAGTGCAATTGGAAATACTGCTGGAGGGCAAATATCAGGATATCATGATACATTTCCTGGAGCAGGCATCTCATGGAAAATAAACTTGATAGATGCTTTTACTAAGAATGGTCAATCATATGATGTATATCGACATAAGGGTTGGTCTTCAGTTAAAATTGGTAAGCCTCAAGATGGTAGCGGTAGTACTGAACAGTCTTCAATGGCAGCGAAGTATTTTCATAAACAGATTGGTATTGCTGGAGAGATCACCATTTCAGCTCCGCCGGCTATAAATATTTCTTATGCTACATCGTATGAACAATCTAACGCCTTTACTAAAACTTGGTCATGGACTAATACACCCTATTATCAATAAAATAAAAAGGAGAGTTCTCATTGGTTGATATAGCTATTTATATTTCACTAATTTTTAGTCCTATATTATCATTTTTAATGATGTATCTACTCCTTAACAACAAGCAAAAAATGAGTCGTTTCTTTATATCTTTATTTTTCTCTATATTAGTGTGGACGTTGTTTATTCTATTGAATATACTTCAAAAGTAAAAAAATATGTAGGGGCTACTTCTTCTGAGGTAGCTTTTTTTATGCTGACTTGTATTAAACGAATTGAGTTAACAGGTAAGATGAAGGTACTACTTAGCAAAAATGAAGTTCACCAACGCAAAGGTTCGTTCTTTGCTAGATGAGCCAAGTTTACGCTATCCAATAAACTATCAATCTCCAAACCTTGGCGACTCAAAGGAAGAGGTTAATTCCCTGCCTATATAAAGGATAAGAAGGGCTATTTACATTGACCTTTCATCCATATTAAGCTGTTGTCTGTCTAAATTACGATACTGTATGGCTTCTGCAACATGATAGGCTTCGATATTAGCCTTGCCTTCAAGATCTGCAATGGTGCGTGATAGTTTAATGATTCGATCATATGCGCGCATACTGAGTCCTAAGGCTTCAAGTGTCTGCTGAAGCATGTCAGCTGTATCTGTTCGAAGTGAGGCCTGCTCACGTAATTGACTACCCGATAACTCGCTATTCCATGAGAAAGGGAACCCTTTGTACCTAGAGAGCTGAATAGCATGTGCTGCCACGACCTGATCTTTCATTTCTTGTGAAGAAAGACCGAATTTCTCGCGGCTCCATTCCTTGGGCCTTGGCACATCGACTTGGAGATCTATTCGATCGAGGAGGGGACCGGATATTTTGGAACGATACTGCGTAATGCGTGCTTCACTACAAGTACATCGATGTTCCGGATGATCGCTTCCAAGATAGCCGCACGGACAAGGATTCATTGACGCAGCCAGCATGAAATGAGCAGGAAATGTGATCACAGCCTTGGCTCGGCTAATCGTTACAGATCGTTCTTCTAAAGGTTGTCGTAATACTTCAAGTACATGACGTGAGAATTCAGGTAATTCATCTAGAAAAAGAATGCCGCGGTGAGCGAGACTAACTTCTCCTGGCTTGGGGATGGTGCCACCACCAATTAATCCAGCAGATGAAATGGTGTGGTGTGGAGAGCGGAAAGGACGTCGATTGAGCAGTCCGGTATCCGTTTCCTTTAACTTGCCAGCGGCGCTAAATATTTTGGTCGTATCCAAAGCTTCCTGTTCCGTTAATGAGGGGAGTATCGTCGGTAAACGCTTGATAAGCATCGTCTTACCTGTTCCTGGAGGACCTATTAACAGGATATTATGCATCCCAGCAGCAGCAATCGTTAGTGCGCGTTTAACATGCTGTTGGCCTAAGACGTCAGAATAGTCTTCATATTTGTTGAGCCCACGATTAGTGCTGGCGACAGAATAAGAGACACTAGGAGTAACTTGTAGATAACTTAACGAGGACAGAACAATAGGGTCGTCACTCTCTTTTCTTGAAGCTTTAGGCCGTGGGGTGCTTGGATATAATAACTCTTGTAAATGATTGAGGCTATATATAGGTATACCTGCGATGAGTGCCGCTTCTGCTGCATTCTCGCGAGGAAGGAGCACGCCATGAAACCCTTCTCGCTTCGCTCGATCCACCATAGAGAGGACACCGGTTACAGGTCTCAGAGTCCCATCTAGAGCTAGCTCACCAATGATTAATAGCTTAGTCTCTGTTGGAAGAACAAGTTGATTACTTGTAACTAGAATCCCAAGAGCGATGGCAAGATCAAAGGCTGATCCTTCCTTTCGCAAATCTGCAGGAGCTAGATTGATCGTAACTCTTTGCATGGGGAAACGAAATCCACAATTTTTAATGGCTGCTCGTACACGTTCGACAGCTTCTCGGATAGCTGAGTCTGGTAACCCAATAATAGAAGTCTGCGGAAGACCGTTGGACAAATCTACCTCAACCTCGATGATCACTCCGTCAATTCCATATAGACACGCACTATACATTTTACCGTACATAACAAAAAACCTCTCTTCTATTTAGGACATAGTAAAGTCTCATGTCAGATTAGAAAAAAGGTGCTTCCATTTCTTCGGCAATGATAATATTAGACAAATTGTAGAACCATTGGTTGATGTTGTCAAGGAAGATGTTATATACATTGGACGCAATTAAAAATATGTAAAGATAATGTGTTAGAGATATATTTGTAACGATTAACATGAAACATCTGCATGAGTATGTTAAAATCAAAGGTGAAGAGGTAGGTGATATAAGTTATGAAAGATGATGAAACAATGAATAATACCCATGAAGCCTATCCACAATTATTACTGGATAACCAGCTTTGCTTCAAGGTCTATGCATGTTCTAGGGAAATTACGAAACTGTACCAACCGACGTTAGATCAATTAGGGGTAACCTATTCTCAGTACCTAGTTTTGCTTGTGCTATGGGAACATAAGGCACGTACAGTTAAAGAGTTGGGTGAAGCTCTTTATCTGGATTCGGGAACCTTAACACCCCTGCTGAAGAGAATGCAGGTTGCGGGTCTTGTTCATCGTATTCGATCTACAGAGGATGAACGTAAAGTGAACATAACTTTGACAGATACGGGCTGGAAATTGCAGGAGCAAGCATTACAAGTACCTGCAGCTATATCTCAACAGACTTGTCTTTCAGGAGATGAATTCCAAAGTCTACTCTCACAATTTAATGATTTGTTAGATCGAGTTCATGAATCTAATGTGCGTTTGAGTCATAAATAACTAGTTATATAATAATTAGAGAGCGAAGGTAGGGTAAGTTAATGCCTATCGCTCTATTCCTATATTTTTCCAATCATTCGCAATTAGGAATGAAAACGATATCAAAAGAGTGTGTATTAAAGTAGAATAATTAAGGTAAGCGTTTTACAATCATGGTACAATAGGTTGGGTTTATAGTATTTTCCAATTAATAATTAAAAATTTCGATGTCATTGTCTCGTCTTGTTGCAGTCATGTTGATAGGAGGATCTCGTAAATGAATATCCATGAATATCAAGGAAAGCAAGTATTAAAACAGTATGGAGTTGTCGTTCCTAACGGAAAGGTTGCTTATACGGTAGAAGAAGCCGTAGAAGCTGCGAAGTCGCTGGGAAGTCCGGTGACAGTAGTGAAAGCGCAAATTCATGCGGGTGGACGAGGAAAAGCTGGTGGCGTTAAAGTGGCAAAAAGCCTGGATGAAGTCCGTACTTATGCAGAAGAAATTCTTGGTAAAGTATTGGTGACACACCAGACAGGACCTGCTGGAAAAGAGGTCAAACGCCTTTTAATTGAAGAAGGCTGTGATATCCGCAAAGAGTACTACGTTGGAGTCGTTGTAGACCGTGCAACTGGACGTGTCGTAATGATGGCCTCTGAAGAAGGTGGTACAGAGATTGAGGAAGTAGCAGCTGAGACACCTGAGAAAATCTTTAAAGAGATTGTAGACCCAGCGGTTGGATTACAATTGTTCCAAGCTCGTAAGCTGGCGTATGCGATCCATATTCCCAACGAACTCGTAAACAAAGCTGCTCAGTTTATGGTGGCATTATATCGAGCTTTTGTTGATAAAGATTGTTCTATCGCAGAAATTAATCCTCTAGTGATTACAGGTGACGGCCAAGTGATGGCATTAGATGCCAAGCTTAACTTCGATTCTAATGCCTTATTCCGTCATAAGGACATCCTAGAGCTTAGAGATTTGGAAGAAGAGGATTTGAAAGAAATCGAAGCCTCTAAATACGATCTTAGCTATATTGCCTTAGATGGTAATATTGGATGTATGGTCAATGGTGCAGGACTGGCTATGGCAACGATGGACATTATTAAATATTATGGTGGGGATCCGGCTAACTTCCTAGATGTAGGGGGCGGCGCTACTACGGAGAAAGTAACTGAAGCTTTTAAAATTATTCTCTCCGATGAGAAAGTTAAAGGGATATTTATCAATATCTTTGGTGGAATAATGCGTTGTGATGTTATCGCTAATGGTGTGGTTGAAGCTGCCAAACAAATCGGTTTAACACGTCCATTGGTTGTCCGTCTCGAAGGTACGAATGTGGAATTGGGTAAGAAAATTTTGGCGGAGTCGGGACTTAATATCGTTGCTGCGGATTCTATGGCTGATGGTGCACAGAAAATTGTCTCGCTCGTAAAATAGTTACTTTTAAATCGATAGGGGATGTGAAGTAATCGTGAGCATTTTAGTCGATAAAAATACAAAAGTTATCACCCAAGGGATTACGGGAGCTACAGGTTTATATCATACCAAAGGAGCTCTGGATTACGGAACTCAAATGGTGGGCGGAGTAACACCAGGTAAGGGTGGCACACTAGTTGAAATTACGTTAGAGAATGGGCAAAACGTTAGTTTGCCTGTATTTAACACAGTGATAGAGGCTAAGGCTGTTACCGGTGCAACAGCAAGTGTGATTTATGTTCCGCCAGCTTTTGCTGCAGATTCCATTATGGAAGCGATAGATGCGGAATTGGATCTCGTAATTTGTATTACGGAGGGGATACCTGTACTTGATATGATCAAAGTATCACGGTACCTTGAAGGTAAGAAAACAGTATTGATCGGACCGAACTGTCCGGGTGTTATTACGCCAGGGGAATGTAAGATTGGCATTATGCCAGGTTATATTCATATGGCTGGACATGTCGGCGTCGTTTCTCGAAGTGGTACATTGACTTATGAAGCGGTTCATCAATTGACGACTCGTGGAATTGGCCAATCTTCTGCTATTGGTATTGGTGGAGATCCTGTAAAGGGATCTGAATTCATCGATATTCTTACGCTCTTTAACGATGATCCGCACACCTATGCCGTTATCATGATCGGTGAGATTGGTGGAACCGCTGAAGAAGAGGCTGCTGAATGGATTCGCGACAACATGACGAAGCCTGTTGTAGGATTTATCGGCGGTGTAACGGCTCCTCCGGGTAAGAGAATGGGACATGCTGGAGCCATTATTTCTGGAGGAAAAGGAACAGCGAAAGAGAAAATTGCCAAACTCGAAGAGTGTGGTATCAAAGTCGCTCCTACGCCATCAGAAATGGGTTCTACATTAGTTAGCGTGCTAGAAGAACAAGGGATCCTGGATAAGTGTACGGTATAATAATCCAGCGCGATCTACGGTTCTAGTAGGTTGAGATTTGAGAATAACGAATAACAAGGTAAGCAACCTTTTTTCTCTCTTTATGGGGAAATTAAGGTTGCTTTTTTATGTTTTTTGTCGAAAACTGCAATTTTACGAGGGTGAAATCCTCGATATTAAGGAGGGTATTATGAACTATTTGAGTGAACGAGAGATGCTTGTTGCGCTATACGAACTAGATGGAATAGGATCCAAAAGTATTGAAAAATTAATGAACAAGAGAACATTATCAGGCGAGATGTTAAACTATAGTGAACAAGATTGGGAACAAGCAGGATTGCCGAGGGATAAGGTAGGAACAGTGATAAAACAATTGTCATTGGATCGTATTGAGCAGAGGAGTCGTGAACTGCAACGTAGAAAAGTTAAAGTAATTACGATACTGGACAAGGAATATCCTCCTCGTTTAAAAGAGATACATCAACCCCCATGGATATTGTATTGTCTTGGGAATATTCAGTTGCTTCATTCGATTTCTATTTCAATGGTAGGTACTCGGATACCAACTGCTTATGGTCGGAAGGTTGGGGCTGTTCTGGCGGAAGGGTTGTGTAAAGCAGGAGTATCGGTTATTAGTGGATTGGCTAGAGGAATTGATAGTGTGTGTCATGAAGCTTCATTAATATGCGGTGGAAATACGATCGCGGTGATGGGAACGGGGATGGATGTGATATATCCAGCTGAGAATCGAACGTTATATGAACGTATTGCCGCTAAAGGACTGATCATAACAGAATATCCAATAGGAACGCCATCACATCCTGGACTTTTTCCACAGCGTAATCGCATTATTGCAGGACTAAGTTTGGGAACATTAGTAGTAGAAGCAGATGCAAGAAGTGGCTCGTTAATTACTGCTGATCTAGCTATGGAAGCTGGACGTGATGTATTTGCAGTTCCAGGACCGATTACATCTCCTAAAAGTCGGGGGACACTTGAACTTATTAAACAGGGGGCGAAGTTGGTTACGTGTACCCAGGATGTGTTGGAGGAATACGAGTCACATTTACTACTAGCGGGTACGAATCAAGAAGATTTAAAGCATCATTTAATAGAAGAGAAACTCAATTCGCCAAAAGAGAATTTGACAACAGAGGAGATTCAACTATACCATATACTCGAGCAGGGACCATTTACACTGGATCAATTGTTGCTGGAAAGTCAATGGGATTTTGGACATTTGCATTCAGTTCTGTTATCTTTAATCATAAAAAAGAAAATTACCCAATTAGCTGGTGCTATATATAAGGTCATATAATGGGGTTTGACGGATTCTAATGGTTCGATTGCAGGAGAGGGGCTAAATCTATGGCAGATTCACTCGTCATCGTAGAGTCGCCTTCAAAGGCGAAGACGATAGGAAAATATCTAGGAAGTAAATATATTGTAAAAGCTTCAATGGGACATATACGAGATTTACCAAAAAGTCAAATTGGTGTCGACGTTGAGAATGATTTCGATCCTAAGTATATTACTATTCGGGGTAAAGGCTCAATATTGAAGGAATTAAAAAGTGCTAGTAAAAAAGTTAAGAATGTCTATCTAGCAGCTGACCCGGACCGCGAGGGAGAAGCTATTGCTTGGCATTTGGCGACAGCACTTGAGCTAGATCAGACCCAAAGCTGTAGAGTGGTCTTTAATGAAATTACGAAGCAGGCTGTCAAGGATGCTTTCAAAACACCACGTAAAATCAATATGGATCTAGTTAAAGCTCAACAAGCCCGCAGAATTTTGGATCGTCTCGTAGGATACAAAATTAGCCCTCTTTTATGGAAGAAAGTTAAAAAAGGACTTTCAGCTGGGCGTGTACAATCGGTAGCGGTAAAAATTATCATGGATCGGGAAAATGAAATCGATGATTTCGTGCCTGAGGAATATTGGAGTATCACGGCTCGTTTATCCAAGGGAGATTCTGAATTCGAAGCTAAATTCCACCGGATGAATGGAGAGAAGAAGGCACTGTCTCGTGAAGAGGATGTACAGGAAGTTCTGAAAGCGATCGAAGGAGCCTCATACACCGTAAGTGAAGTGAAAGAGAAAGAGCGTCAAAGACATCCATCAGCGCCCTTTACAACAAGTTCACTTCAGCAAGAGGCAGCTCGTAAGCTCAATTTCCGTGCGGCAAAGACGATGTCAGTTGCGCAGCAGTTGTATGAAGGTGTTGAGCTAGGAAAAGAAGGTACGGTCGGTCTTATAACCTATATGCGTACGGACTCGACAAGAGTCGCTGTATCCGCACAAGAAGAGATTAAAGCATTTATTGAGACGAAATACGGGGAAGCTTTTGCTCCAGAGACGCCTCGTCAATATACTAAGAAGGCAGCAAATGCTCAAGAGGCGCATGAAGCTATAAGACCAACATCTATGCTTAGAGAACCTGAAACGGTAAAAGCATTTATGAGTCGAGATCAATTTCGCCTTTATAAACTAATCTGGGAACGTCTAGTTGCTAGTCAAATGTCGTCGGCGGTGCTGGATACGCTTTCGGTAGATATTACCGCTGCATCTGTAACGTTCCGTGCTGTTGGTTCAAAGGTTCGTTTTCCTGGTTTCATGAAGGTGTATGTCGAGGGGAACGATGACGGCGGAACAACAGATGATGATAAATTTCTTCCTGCGCTTCAATCAGGTGATTCTTTGAGTAAACAAGAAGTTGAACCGAAGCAGCATTTTACGCAGCCACCACCACGATATACCGAAGCGCGACTTGTAAAGACCTTAGAAGAACTTGGCATAGGTCGTCCAAGTACGTATGCGCCAACGCTGGAGACGATTCAAAAGCGTGGTTATATTGCGATGGAAGAAAAGAAATTTATGCCAACCGAATTAGGCGAATTGATCATCGAACAGATGGAGTTGTTCTTTCCAGAAATTCTAAATGTTGAGTTTACAGCACATATGGAAGAAGATCTGGACCACGTGGGTGAAGGATCAGAGGACTGGGTTAAAGTACTTGCTGAATTCTACGAAACTTTTAAGAAGCGCTTGGAAGTTGCCGAAGAGGAAATGAAGGAAATCGAGATTGAGGATGAAGTCTCGGATGAGATTTGTGAAAAATGCGGGAAGCATTTGGTATATAAATTAGGTAGATTTGGTAAATTCTTAGCTTGCTCAGGGTTTCCGGATTGCCGTAACACGAAACCCATCATCAAAGATATTGGTGTCACTTGCCCATCATGTAAAGAAGGACATGTGGTTGAGAGACGGAGTAAGAAAGGTAGAATTTTCTTTGGTTGTGATCGTTACCCTGAATGTGAATTTGTATCATGGGATCGCCCATCGCTTAAGCCATGTCCTAAATGTGACTCTTTAATGGTTGAGAAACGTAATAAACAGGGAATTAAATTACAATGTACATCTTGTGATCATGTAGAAATGGTTGAAGAAGACGACGACAACGATGATAATGCAGAATAGTCATTGCAGGAGGTAATTAAGTTGAATGAAATAAAAAAAGTTACAGTTATTGGTGCAGGACTTGCTGGCAGCGAGGCAGCTTGGCAAATAGCAAGTCGGGGAGTGCCTGTGAAATTATATGAAATGAGACCTGTCGTGAAGACGCCTGCTCATCATACAGACCAGTTTGCTGAATTAGTATGCAGTAACTCTTTGCGTGCTAATGGTCTAACAAATGCAGTGGGTGTTTTAAAGGAAGAAATGCGGATGTTAGATTCTCTTGTTCTGGGAGCAGCTGACAGACATGCTGTTCCAGCTGGAGGAGCCTTAGCGGTAGATCGCGATGGTTTCTCTGGAGAAATAACAAGTACTCTACATAATCATCCATTGATTGAAGTCTTTAATGAAGAAATTACACATATTCCTAATGATGAGATTGTTGTTATTGCAACAGGTCCACTCACTTCTCCTTCTTTATCCGCTGATATTCGTGAGAAGATGGGTGAAGAATATTTCTATTTCTATGATGCGGCAGCACCAATTGTTGAGAAAGACTCCATTGATATGAGTAAAGTATATTTGGCTTCTCGCTATGACAAAGGGGAGGCTGCATATTTGAATTGTCCGATGAATGAAGAGGAGTTTGATATCTTCTATGAAGCGCTCATCACCGCAGAGGTCGCACAACTCAAGGATTTTGAGAAAGAGATCTATTTCGAAGGTTGTATGCCGATAGAAGTCATGATGAAGCGTGGTAAACAGACAGCTCTCTTTGGACCTATGAAGCCAGTTGGATTAGTTAATCCACATACGGGCACACTTCCATTTGCAGTCGTTCAATTACGCCAAGATAACGCAGCGGGAACATTGTATAATCTTGTTGGGTTCCAGACGCATCTTAAATGGGGTGAGCAAAAGCGTGTTTTCGGATTAATTCCCGGACTTGAAAATGCTGAATTCGTTCGTTACGGAGTGATGCATCGCAACACATTTATTAACTCGCCAAGGCTTCTTGAGCCTACCTACCAGCTTGAAAATAATGAAAATCTCTTTTTTGCAGGGCAGATGACTGGGGTAGAAGGCTATGTGGAATCTGCAGCATCGGGTCTTATTGCTGGGATCAATGCTGCGAGATTAGCTCTAGATGAGGAATGTTTAGTTTTTCCAGAGTTGAGTACAATTGGAAGTATGGCTAAATACATTACAACAGCGGATTTTAAAAATTTCCAACCGATGAATGCTAACTTTGGACTCCTTCCTAATCTTGAGAAAAGAATGCGTAGTAAAAAGGACAAGAATGAAGCTCTTGCGGCAAGAGCCATAGAGAGTATCACGACCTTTATTGGAGAGGCTGGCTTAGCCAAGCTCGATTAAAGAACAACAAAGGAGGTCATAGAGATGGATTTAACATTTCATGCGACAACGATCTGTGCAGTAAGACATCAAGGGAAGTCAGCAATTGCGGGTGACGGACAGGTTACTTTTGGAAACAATGTGATTATGAAGGCGACTGCGAAGAAGGTAAGACGACTGTATCGTGGGCAAGTCATTGCTGGTTTTGCAGGCTCTGTAGCAGATGCGATTACATTGTTTGAGAAATTTGAAGGTAAGTTAGAAGAACACCATGGTAACTTGCAACGTGCTGCTGTTGAGTTAGCCAAGGATTGGCGTCAAGATCGTATCCTACGGAAATTAGAAGCACTCATGATCGTTATGGACAAAGATGGGATGTTGCTTATTTCAGGTGGTGGTGAAATTATCGAACCTGATGATGACGTCATTGCTATCGGATCAGGTGGGAATTTCGCTTTGGCTGCAGGGAGAGCGTTGAAACGTCATAATCAGGATCTTGAAGCGAAGGACATTGCTAGAGAGGCATTGCAGATTGCATCAGAAATCTGTGTGTTCACAAATGGTAATATTATTGTTGAAGAGTTGTAAAGGATGCAGTAACAATAGTTAGAGGGGTGGAGGAATACATGATGGATAATCAATCGTTAACGCCCAGACAGATCGTAAATGAGTTAGATAAATATATTGTTGGACAGAAACAAGCCAAGAAGTCGGTGGCAGTAGCTCTACGTAATCGTTATCGGCGTAATCTCCTACCTGAGGATGCGCGGGATGAGATCGTACCTAAGAACATACTGATGATTGGTCCTACGGGTGTAGGGAAGACAGAGATCGCAAGACGACTCGCAAAGTTGGTTAATGCT
This sequence comes from Paenibacillus sp. DS2015, assembly GCF_050433705.1. Taxonomy (NCBI): domain Bacteria; kingdom Bacillati; phylum Bacillota; class Bacilli; order Caryophanales; family Paenibacillaceae; genus Paenibacillus; species Paenibacillus sp. DS2015. The sequence goes on from NZ_JBNPWS010000018.1 coordinate 15,827, forward strand.
CCATTCGTCAAAGTTGAAGCAACCAAATTTACAGAGGTTGGATATGTGGGCCGAGATGTTGAATCGATGGTAAGAGATTTGGTTGAGACAGCGATTCGGATGGTTAAAATAGAGCGTACTGAGAAGGTGCAGGAGCGCGCTGTAGAGATGGCCAATGATCGTATTATACAATTACTCGTTCCTTCCTTTACAGGCTCTAAGACACAGAAGAATCCATTTGAGGCCCTTTTTGGGGGTGGCAACAGCGAACAGAATTCCGCTGAAGAGAAAGAGCCAGATAGTGGCGTTAAAGAGCGACGTAGACAAGTGAAGTTTAATCTTTTATCCGGTAAATTAGAGGATGATATCATTGAAATAGATGTAGAAGATTCTCACTCCTCTATGATGGATATGTTCTCAAGTCAAGGTAACGAGCAGATGGGTATGAATATGCAAGAGATGTTCGGTAATCTATTACCTCGTAAGACGAAGAAACGTAAATTAAGTATTAAAGAAGCGCGCGAGCTTCTTATCCAAGAGGAAGCTACGAAGTTGATTGATATGGATGATGTGATAACGGAATCTATTCATAGAGCGGAACAATCTGGGATTATATTTATTGATGAACTAGATAAAGTAGCAAGTCAAGGTAAAGGTACGGGGCCTGATGTTTCGCGAGAAGGTGTTCAGCGTGATATTCTACCTATTGTCGAAGGATCTACGGTTATGACCAAGTATGGACCTGTGAAGACAGACTATGTGCTATTTATAGCAGCTGGTGCCTTTCATATTGCTAAACCCTCGGATTTAATTCCAGAATTACAAGGAAGATTTCCGATTCGAGTGGAGTTAAGTAGTCTATCGCTTGAAGATTTTGTATCTATATTAACTGAACCACAGAATGCTTTGACGAAACAATATGTTAATTTACTAAAGACAGAAGATATTGATCTTGAATTCCAACCGGAAGCCATTCGTGTGATCGCGCAGATGGCAGCAACGGTTAACCAGAATACGGAAAATATTGGTGCACGTAGGCTTCACACTATTCTTGAGAAGTTATTAGAGGATTTGTCTTTTGAAGCACCTGAATTGACATTAGAGCGTATGACTATTACACCAGAATACGTAAGAGAGAAATTAGCGGATATTGCACAGGATCGAGACTTAAGTCAGTATATTCTTTAGGAACTAATGTAAGCTTATGTAATAAAAAATAATTGTTCCTTGTTTAAATGAAAATAAATTACAATTAATCCTAGAATTTCGATATTAAGAATTTGAAAACTCGTGCTAATTTCCTAGAGAGACCTATTTAAATAGAATTTAGAAAATTTGCAATTAAAAATGAGAAAAAAGCCCTCTTTTTACACAAAAGATAGGGCTTTTTTCTCATTGTAAAAAAACCCAATCAATAAGAAACTGGTATTACGACAAATATGTAAATTTTTCTACTTTAACCTCGGGTAATTTACAAGATAGTTAACAATATTTGTCGAAAAAAAAGAGGATTATCTCCTTAAATGTGGTAATATTAGTTTTGTAATATTTCAAAAAAAATTTAATGATCTGTTAAGAGATGTTTTGAATAATTCTTTATAGAAGAGGGGGAACAGAATTGAATTTGTTGAATGGATCAAGTTTTCAAAAATTAGAAGGTGCCATTCAATCGGCAAACTTAAGACAACAAGTCATTACTAATAATATTGCTAACAATGAAACACCTTACTTTAAACGTTCAGAGGTGTCTTTTGAAAGTCTTCTTAAGGAAACGATGGCTGGAGATATGCCAGTACTCAAGGGTAATAGGACCGACGCACGCCATTTTGTTATTGGGCCAACGTCATCGGTCCCTTTACCAGTTATAACAGAAGATCAATCTACGGTAATGAATAATAATTTAAATAACGTAGATATTGAGCAAGAAATGAGTCTTTTGGCTGACAATCAGCTTCGTTACAACGCCTATATTTCACAGGTGAATGAAAAGATTAAAATGATGCGCACAGCTGTTGAGGGGAGATAGAGTAAATGACACTAAGCAGTAGTTTTGGAATTAGTGCTTCTGCGCTAACTGCGCAACGCCTTCGGATGGACGTCATATCATCCAATATTGCAAATGCCCAGACGACTAGAGCAAGTGTAGTTGATGGAAAAGCTGTACCCTACCGTCGGAAGATGGTTGTTCTAACACCCAATCAAACTGATTTCTCTAGTATGCTACAGTCACAAATGAGTGGAAAAGAATCAGTAGGTGACGGTGTAAGAGTTAAGTCGATTGAGGAAGACAGTGCGCCTTTGAAACCGGTATATAATCCTACACACCCTGATGCTGATGTAGATGGCTATGTATTGATGCCAAATGTAGATATCACCAAAGAGATGGTAGATTTGATTTCTGCATCGCGTTCATATGAAGCGAATATAACTGCACTAAATGCATCTAAGGCAATGGTCATGAAAGCGTTAGAAATTGGTAGATAATATCCAGGTAACCAGTTCCTTATAAATTATAAATAGATTAGAAAGAGGAGGGGAATTAATGATTCAAAACACGATGTTTAACACCCAAGCGATTAAACCAATACAGCTGCTTGAAAATAACACGAGTCAGGTAGATAGTACACCTTCAGAGTCACTTCAGAATTTCGGCGATTATTTAAAGGACGCTATTGATCAAGTGTCAGAGCAAGAAAAAAGTGCGAGTAATATGACTGAAAAGTTGATATTAGGTGAAGTCAATGTTGATCAAGCTATGATCACCGCTGAACAGGCTTTGCTAAGTTTACAGTTTACGGCACAAGTTCGAAACAAGGCGATTGAAGCCTATCAAGAAATTATGCGGACACAAATATAATTGTAGCTAGCGAAGATTCGGGTGGGGTGACATTGTGAATGAACGAATGAGCCAATATAAGGATAAGGTCATCCAATATTGGAGTAAATTTAGTAGAATTCAAAAAACATTATTTATATCAACTATAGCTTTAATTATAATGGCAGCTATTATTCTAACGATGGTGTTCTCTAAGACAGAATATGAAGTTGCTTTTACGGAGCTAAATTCGACAGATGCAGCTGGGATTATGGCTTCACTAGATGGTAGTAGCATTCCTTACAAGTTAAGTTCAGATGGTAAAAGTATCTCAGTACCTAGTACTCTATCATCACGTGTTAAAGTGGATATTGGATCTCAAGGTATAGTAGAGAATGGCTCTATCGGATACAAGATTTTTGAAGAAAGTTCTTCAGCCATAGGTACGACAGATAGTGAATTCAATGTAAAGTATAACAACGCTTTGAATGGTGAAGTTGAACAATTATTGAAACGAATGAATGGCATACAAGATGCTAAAGTTCTAATTAATCTACCGGAAGAAAGCGTTTTTGCTGGTACTGACGATCAGAACAAAGCATCAACATCTGTTGTTTTGAAATTTAAGCCTACCTACAGCCCTAATCAAGAAGCAATCGATGGTTACTATAATCTAGTTAAAACAGCGATTCCTAATCTGCCTATGGAGAATATTACGATTTCAGATGATGAAACTGAACTACTCTCAACAGATAAAGGGGGGCAAGGGGGATTAACAACTGCGGTAGAAGCTAACTTTTCACTACAAAAGAGATTTGAGAACGATGTTCGTCTAAATGTTAAACAATTTCTTTCTAAGTTTATGGGACCTGATAAAGTAGATGTTTTAGTCGTCTCCAAGCTTAACTTCGATAAAGTACAGAGTAATGAAAAACTAGTCACGCCTGTCGATGTTGAAAACATGAAGGGGATTGAGATTAGCGTTCAAGAAATATCGAAAAACTACACGGGAACAGCAAGTCCTGATAGTGGAATCGCAGGCACAGGTGATCAGGAGGTTCCGACTTATCCAAGTAGTTCCAGTTCGGGAACTACAACTTCGGAGGAATTATCTAAGACAGTTAACTCTGAAGTCAATAGAATCACTAGAGATATTATATCTAGTCCATACACTGTGAAAGATTTAACCATTAATGTCGCAGTTGAACCACCTACGGGACAAACTTCTTTGGATGAAGATACCCGTAATGCAATTGAGAACATTCTAGTGAATATTGTAAGAGCATCCATTGCGGATTCGGGTGTTACATATACAGACGATGATTTAGCTAAGAAAGTTTCGGTCTATTCGCAATCTTTTGGTGGAAGTACTGTTGAAACAACAGGTATAAAGCTCTCACCAGCGGTATTGTGGGGGATTGGAATTGGCGCTGTTGTACTCTTAGCACTTGGAGGATATTTGATTTATAGAAATCGTAAGAATAAAGAAGAACTCGAAGAAGATGTTCCTCTTCAAGTTACTACAGAATTCCCTTCCATAACTATGGAAAGTATGACTAATGAAAGTCAAGTGCGTAAACAGCTCGAAACGTTGGCGAAGAAGAAACCGGATGAATTCGTCAACTTGCTGCGGACATGGCTGGCTGATGAATAGAGGTGGGTTTATTGGCAAAAGCAACTAGCCAGGTGTTGAGTGGTCGTCAGAAGGCAGCCTTACTACTCATCACCTTGGGACCAGAAGTATCTGCTCAAATTTTTAAACATCTACGTGATGAGGAAATCGAACAATTAACACTCGAAATTGCTAATGTCCGTCAAGTGGATGCTACAGAGAAAGAAATGATACTTGCAGAGTTTCATCAAATTTGTCTTGCTCAGGAATATATTTCTCAAGGCGGTATTAATTACGCTAAAGAAATTCTTGAGAAGGCACTGGGTCCACAAAAAGCACTTGAAGTTATTAATCGCTTAACGGCAAATCTTCAAGTTAGACCTTTTGACTTTGCTCGTAAAGCTGATCCGAATCAGATTCTAAACTTTATTCAGAATGAAAATTCACAAACGATTGCATTGGTGCTCTCTTATCTCCAATTCGAACAGTCGTCCGCGATTCTTTCTTCGTTGCCACAAGATAAACAGGCCGATGTTGCGCGTAGAATTGCTGTTATGGATAGTACATCTCCTGAAGTTTTGTATCAAGTAGAGAGAGTGCTTGAACAAAAGCTATCTTCAACAGTAACCCAAGATTTCACGAATGCTGGTGGAATTGAGTCTATCGTTCAAATACTGAATGGTGTTGATAGAGGTACTGAACGTACCATTCTCGATGCTCTAGAAATTCAAGATCCTGAATTAGCTGAAGAAATTAAGAAACGTATGTTTGTGTTCGAAGATATCGTTAATGTTGATGATCGATCCATACAACGTATTATTCGGGATATTGAGAATGCCGATCTTCAACTTGCGCTTAAAGTGGCTAGTGAAGAGGTGCGGGATGTTGTCTTCCGGAATATGTCTAAACGGATGTCTGAATCGTTCAAGGAAGAAATGGAGTTTATGGGCCCAGTAAGGTTGCGTGATGTTGAGGAAGCTCAGACACGTATTGTGGGTACGATTCGTAGATTAGAAGAGTCTGGTGAGATCATTATTGCCCGCGGTGGGGGAGATGATATTATTGTCTAATTTGATCAAAAATTCCCAATATGTGCCTATAGAAGTGCTGAAGGAATTGGATCTAGCAAGACAGTATATTACGACAGAAGCGGAGCCTTCCGAGGAGTTGGAAGTAGACGTTGTTGAACCAATCGTAATACGGGTAGATGCTGAGACAGAACGTTTGAAGGCAGAAATGCTCCGAGATGCTCAGGAATTTGCAGAAAGACAGATTCGTGAGTCATCAGATGAAGCGGAACGTATAATGACTTCTGCTAATGAAACGATTGAACAATGGTGGGTTGAACGTAGAGAACAAGATGAGCATTTAATAGAAGTTCTGAAATCAGAGGGATTTGAGCAAGGTTATAACGAAGGCAAAGTTAAAGCAGAGGAAGAGCTTCGTTTGAAAGTGGAAGAAATGATGAATGAAGCTCAGAATGTGCTTGAAGAGGCTTATCAGACTAAGAATCAAATCATTCAGGAAGCTGAGCCCTTCTTAGTAGAATTAAGTACATCTATTGCTGAAAAGGTTATTGATAAACAATTAACGCTCGAAACTGATTTTATGATTGAACTAATCAAAAGAAGCCTTTCGCGGAAGAGGGAACAAGGTGTCATTACGTTATGTGTGTCACCTTCGCACTATGCTTTTATAGAGGCTGCGAGAGAAGAACTTAGTCTTGCTATTGATTCTCAGGCTGAACTGAAAATTATACCAGATGCTACAGTGAAGGATCGTGGATGTGTAATCAGATCTTCCTTTGGTAGTGTGGATGCTCGAATTGATACCCAACTTACAGAAATTAAAAAAGAGCTGGTCCGTATAGCACTTGATAATGAGGAGCGAGGAAATCAGGATGAAGGTGCTTGATAGCCAGCGATATATTGATCAGTTAGGTCCATTAGATCCTGTGAGGGTAAATGGAAAAGTAACACAGGTTATTGGTCTAATGGTAGAGTCGGAAGGTCCTGATGCTAACATTGGTGATGTATGTTTAATCTATCCTAGTAAGAGCTCAAAACCACTTCAAGCAGAGGTAGTCGGTTTTCGCGACAATAAAGTACTCTTGATGCCATTGGGAGAACTGCAGTCAATAGGTCCTGGTTGTGACGTTGTAGGGACAGGAAAACCGCTTAGTATTCAGGTTGGATCTGAGCTGTTGGGGAAAGTACTAGATGGTTTAGGTCAGCCTTTGGATGGGTCGATGATTCCAACACGAATGGCATTTAGCTCGACCTTTAAAGCGCCCTCTAATCCTCTTAATCGTCCTAGGGTGCTTGAACCTATTAGCATAGGCGTGAGAGCTATTGATGGTCTGTTGAGCATTGGTAAGGGGCAACGCGTAGGGATCTTTGCGGGATCTGGTGTAGGTAAAAGTACACTGATGGGAATGATCGCTAGAAATACATCTGCTGATGTCAATGTCATAGCTCTTATCGGTGAGCGTGGGCGTGAAGTATTAGATTTCATTGAACGTGATCTAGGACCAGAAGGCTTGAAGCGTTCTGTTGTTATTGTCGCTACTTCGGATCAACCCGCATTAATTCGTATTAAAGGTGCTTTGATAGCAACAACGATTGCCGAGTATTTCCGCGATCGAGGTATGAATGTCATGTTGATGATGGATTCGGTTACTCGATATGCAATGGCCCAGCGTGAGGTAGGACTTGCAGTTGGTGAACCACCAGCAATGAGAGGTTATACTCCATCGGTTTTTGCAAATCTACCTAAGTTGTTAGAGAGAGCAGGAACGGGGCCTACAGGATCTATTACTGCCTTCTACACCGTATTGGTCGATGGTGATGATATGAATGAACCTATAGCCGATGCAGTTCGCGGTATATTAGATGGACATATTGTATTGGATAGAAATATTGCAAATAAGGGTCATTTTCCAGCGATTGATATATTGGCCAGTATTTCACGTGTCATGAAGGATATTTCGCCGGATGAACAAAATGCTGCAGCCGAAAACTTCAAAAGATTGCTCGCGGTCTATAAAGAATCCGAGGATTTAATTAATATTGGTGCATACCAGAGAGGTTCTAATGCGGGCATTGATGAGTCTATGGACTTCATTGAGAGTATTTGGGACTTTAGTAAGCAAAAAGTAGATGAAAAGGTCACACTGGCAGAAGTGCGAGAGCGATTAATTTCTGAATTTTCAAGGAGATGACCACTGAAGAATGCGATTTCACTATGCGTTTCAGAATATTGTAGATTTGAAAAGTAATGAAAAAAGTCAAGCGGAGTGGATGTTATCAACCGCGATCGGTAAACTTCAGGATGAAGAACGATCATTGCGTGAACTTCAAACTAGTCGTAAGCAAATGGCTGATCAGCTACAGTCTGATATTGAGAATGCAGCATCTGTTGCTAAGATTAGAGAAATTCAGACCTATGTAGATCATTTGGATCAATGTATTAAAAGAAAACACACAGATGTTCATAGAGCCAATGTGGTTGTCATTAAGAGCAAAGATCATTTAACAACCAAGATGCTCGATGAAAAGGTATGGATGAAATCACGTGAGAAGGAAAAAGATAAATTTCAGCATGAAATGCTCCTCAAGGAACAAAACGAACTGGATGAAATAGCGACTGTAAGATTTGCTATGAACAGCCGATAGAAACATCATCGGAGGGTGCACTAAATGTTTGGCCCCTTAGGGAGGAATAAGAGTGGCTCAAAATGATTTTGAAGTTGAGAAGGAATCATCAGGAGGATTTGAACGTTTTTTGTTATTTATGATTCCTATCGTTTTTACTATTGTTCTTCTTGGTGTCCTGCTAGCTCTCTTTAATCCCAATATTCGTAACACTTTCCTGGAGCTTGCTAACAAGGTTCCTATTGTTGAAAAGTGGGTTCCAGATCCGAGCCTTGATCCAGAGAAAAGCAAATTAGATAAAACGAAGGATCAGCTCAAAAGTACTGAAGCTACGAATCAAGAGCTTAAAGTGAAGCTTAGTGAGCAAGAAGCCGCATTGGTAAAGGCGAATGAAGGTAAGAGCGAGCGAGAAAGTAAGGTGAACGAACTTCAAGCGCAAATTGATGAAATGAAGCAGGAAACAGCTGATAAAGCAGCGGCTGCTGCACAGGGTGGGGAAACAGAAGTTAGTAGCTATCAGAAGCAGATCAATGATCTAGCTAAGATGTATTCTGATATGAATCCTAGCAAATCAGCACTTATTATTCAGAATTTGACACTTGAAGAGATTGTACTTTTGTTCGAAGCCATGAAGACCCCAAATAAAGTGGCGATTATGGAAAAAATGGACCCTAAGATTGCTGCTGACGTGACGGTTATGTTGAAGGAAGCTAAATCTTCGACTGACCAACAGGTGGCGGCGTTACAGTCTAGATTAAAGAAAAATCAGACATCAACTACTTCAACGCCAGATTTAACAAATCTAAATAAGAGCCAGATTAGCCAAACCTTTGCTACGATGACACCGCAGAGTGCGGCGGAGCTTTTATTTCAAACGTACAAGATTAGCCCTGATAAAGTATTGACCGTATTGAATTCAGTAGACGATGCTACAAGATCAGCAATTCTAGGGAAAATGTCTTCTATTGATTCAGTTACAACAGCTAAAATCTTGAACAAGCTTATGAGTGTTAAGTAGAGCTAATTGTCAGTGTATCATGATCCATGAAAGGAGGTGAAAATACGATGACGTTAATATCTCAAAGTATGAACATGAATACTTCCGCGACTACTAATGGTGGAACATTAAGTGCGAAGGTAACGAGTGATAGTGCTGTTACTACTTCGCTCGCTGCCAGTGGATCAACACTTGAATTTGATCAGGCATTGGCGCAACTTATGCTAGGTGTAGCAGCCGAGCTTCAAGTATCAACAACTGGAACTTCAACTTTGTTAGGATTGCTACAAAGTGTGTCTGTGGATAGTGTTGAGGAAGAGGAAGTAAATAAGTCGCTGACTCCAATGTTAGAAGGACTGCTTAGTGAAGTGGAAAAGCTAGATGATGTAATAGCAGAAGACCCGTCATTAATGTTAGTACTTCAAACTTGGTTGCAACAAGTCAATGTCACAATAAATGAGAATGATCAAGTTACACATGAGGCTGATCAAGGAGAAAATGATTCTCTGTCGCTCCTAGCGGAACATCCTTCAACGATTAAATTTGCTGTACAGGATGCTCTAACACAGCTAGTTTCTAAGCTACAGACTCGTGATACTTCGGTGAATGAAATTACTCAGGCAGTACAATTATTAAGTTCTTTTAAGGGTCTAGTAGAGGGAACATTAACGGCGGATTCACAACAGTCCAAATCTTCAGTATCAACCCCTTTACAATCAAGTAATCCGGTAGTTTCTGTAGACCTTACAAGCAAGAATACACAAGCTGTAAGCAATATACCCGCAGATACGACAGTGGTTGAGATGAAGGCAGCAACGACGACGCCAGTTTTACAGTTGAATCAACTTAGACAGGGACTGGAGCAATCCAATCAACCTACAGTTTTCAATGCTTTAGAAACAGTTGAAGCGACTACTGAAATGATAACCAATGAAGAACTTAATCATTCAGAGCAAAGTACCGTTACAGTGGGTCAACTTGCAATGAGAGATGGGTTAAAGGCCCCGTTAGCAGTTGCACCATCACCTGTGCCCGTTGAACAGTTTACTACTGAGATCACAAAATTTATCGTTAATAAGTTAGATATTGTAAAGACCAATGGAATGACAGAAGCTAAGATCTCTCTCTATCCAGAACATTTAGGACAAGTTGACATCAAAATTACCATGTTAAACGGGCAAATGGTTGCTAGTTTTATGACGGAACATGCTGGAACTAAGGATTTGTTAGAACAGCAAATGTCACAGCTTAGATCGGCTCTGCAATCACAAGGCTTAAATGTTGAGAAGTTGGTAGTTACACAAAACCAATCTCTTCAATCTCAAATGTATCATGATGGTCGTCAGCCAAATTCTGGCCAGCAGGAATCTAATCGCAGATCGAAAGAGCGCGAGGGTCATTCTGATGACTCGCTAGTAGTTGCAGAACTAACTGAAGAAATAAATGAGTGGTTAAGCAGGCAAGAAGGATCAAGTGAAGTTAGTACATTTACAGCTAAAGCATAGAGATGGAGGTGATAAAGATGGCTTCAGACATTATATCGACAAAAAATATGTGGCCGAACTACTCCGCTGCAAACGTTGCAACTGCAAGTAAAAAGGATACACAAACCATGGGTAAGGATCAGTTCTTGAAGATCATGATCACACAATTACAGAATCAAGACCCTACACAGCCCTTGGAAGACAAAGAATTTATTGCTCAGATGGCTCAATTCACATCTGTAGAGCAGCTGATGAATATCTCGACTCAGTTGTCTGCCTTAAACCAATCACTTGGTAGTGTCTCAGGATTAATCGGTGCTAAAGTTAGTTGGGTTGTAGATGGTGATCAAAGTACCGGAGGTAGCTCACAAATTAACAGTGGTATTGTGAACTCAATCATTATTCGTGATGGCGTTCAATATGCTTCTGTAGGTGATCTAGCTATCCCTGTGACCAAAATTATTGAAATAGCTAATCCCACAGAAGATAGCACAACACCAAGTGTGCCTGACTCTACTAGTGACGTTAATCCTGTAAGTGCTGCTAATCAGAAGGCTAACACTTCTTCTGAACTGGATTCTGATGCAGAATCAGAGGTAAGTGGGAAGGAAATATGAGTGATCGGATGACCATTGGTCAACTTTATCCTGCCCCAATACATCCAGTTACTCAATCTTCTAGTCAAAGAGTTTCAAAAGGCGAGCAGAATAGTGGCTCTTTTGAACAACTTTTACAGGAAAACATGCTTAAATTTAGTAACCATGCTATCAAGAGACTTGAGCAGCGGGGGATTGAGATTAAGCAAGAACAAATGGCAAGCATCTCTAACGCTGTTAATCAAGCGGCAGCAAAAGGTAGTAAAGAATCATTAATTTTGTTTAAGGATATGGCTCTTATTGTAAGTGTTCCTAATCGTACTGTCGTAACTGCAATGGATGGGAATTCTATGAAAGATAATGTTTTTACTCAAATTGATAGTGCTGTCATTATTTCATAACTGGCTGGCCCGAATAGGAGAGCCAGTGGACTTGCGGATCGATTGATGCAGTCCATGTACTTAACAAGGAGGAATAATATAAATGTTAAGATCTATGTATTCAGGCGTATCAGGTATGAGAGGGTTTCAAACTAAACTCGATGTCATTGGTAATAATATCGCGAACGTTAACACTACTGGATTTAAATCAAGTCGCATTATGTTTAAAGACATCATGAGCCAAACTACGTCTGGTGTGACTGCACCGGTAGAAGGAGAATCAGGGGGAGTTAATGCTCAACAAATTGGGTTGGGTGTAACTATAGGTTCGATTGATACGATACATTTAGCGGGTAGTGCCATGACAACGAATGTCCCTACGGATTTGCGTATTGATGGGAATGGATTCTTCATGGTGAAGCTATCCGAAGATCAAGAGGTTCCTTTCTTAACTCGTGCAGGTAACTTCAAAATTGATGCTAACCGAAATCTGGTTACTAGCGATGGAATGTTTGTTACAGATGTCGGCGGTGGAATTATTCAAATCGAAGATGAGGTTACGGCATTTACTATAGGATCGGACGGCTTCATCAATCAGAAGATGGCGGATGGAACGTCAGCGCAGGGGGCTCAGATTGGGATTGGTATGGTGTTAAACCCTGAGGGTCTTGAGAAAATAGGAGGAAATTTGTATCGAATGACTCTGAATGCTAATCCAGAGGGTGAACTTGAGGGAGTGGCTGCTAATAGCGCTGAAGAAGGATCAGGAGCTATTGTTGCAGGTCAACTCGAAATGTCTAACGTAGAGTTAACAGGCGAATTCACTGAGATGATCATTGCACAACGTGGTTTCCAAGCGAATTCACGAATAATTACTACATCAGATGAAATTCTCCAAGAAGTTGTCAATCTGAAACGTTAATGAGGTAACGGGAGGGGGGAGGCCCTCTCCCAAATATTCATAGGAGGCTTACTATGATTTCAGTAACACGATTAAATGGTACTCAAATGTGGTTAAATGCTCTATTAATTGAAACGGTAGAGGAAACCCCTGACACATACATAACCTTAGTGACAGGTAAAAGATTAATTGTTCTTGAGAAGGCTGTCGATATCATCGTGTTAGTGAAACAATACAACCAAGAAATCGGCGTTAATAATGCCACTATTAAAGTGCAACAAATGGAGGAATCCCCATGAAAAAGATGCTGCCCTGGCTAATTACAATTCTGTTAGCCATTACGCTCATAGTACTTGCTGCATTCTTGGTAATGTCCAATTGGTTCAGTAATGATAGGAATGATGTCCCTTCAGCTGTTCAATCAGTAGATACTAAATATATGTCGGCTGATGAAATTGTTGAAGTTACATCAGAGATTAACGATATTAAAACGAATCTAGTAGATACCGATTATATCGTAATGATGAATTTGGCGTTCCAATTAGATACAGTGAAGTCAAAAGAAGAGTTTGACAAAATTAAAGAAATCAAAATCAAACCCATTATCCTTAAAACACTTGCGGATACAAAGCCAGAGGATCTTAAAGGCGCTAGTGGTAAAGATCAATTTAACGCTAAATTGATCAATTTGATCAATAAAACTTTGACCGCAGGAAAATTAACACAAATTGAGATCACCTACTTTTTACTAGCACCAATTTAATTAACTAACTGGAATCATGTAAGGGGGTGAGATGATTGGTTGATGTATTATCACAAAACGAGATTGACGCCCTGCTCGCTGCACTTTCTTCAGGGGAAATGGATGCGGAGGAGCTTAAAAAGGAAGATACGCAGAAAAAGGTTCGCTCATATGATTTTAAGAGAGCAGTACGTTTTTCTAAAGATCATATTCGAAGCTTAACTCGTATCCATGAAAATTTTGCTCGTTACTTGACAACTTATTTTTCAGCGCAGCTTAGAACTTTTGTTCAAATAAGCGTTGTGCAGGTTGAACAACTACCTTATGATGAGTTCATTCGTTCGATCCCTAAGATGACGATCCTTAATATCTTTGAGGCTGAACCACTGAAAGGTAGAATGGTGATGGAAGTTCATCCAAACGTGGCATACGCTATGCTGGATCGCTTGTTAGGGGGAGTAGGGAATGCACCTTCCAAAATTAATTCGCTGACCGAAATAGAAACAACAATTATGGAGCGAATATTTGGAGGAGCGTTCGAAAGCTTACATGAATCTTGGAAGACTGTCTTGGACATCTCTCCCCGCATGGAAGCGATGGAGACGAATCCACAGTTTATGCAAATCGTATCACCTAATGAAACGATTGCATTGATTTCTCTAAGCACCAAAATTGGCGATACAACAGGTATGATTAACCTTTGTATACCTCATGTAGTCTTAGAACCTATAATGTCAAAATTATCAGCACATCAGTGGTTTGTATCAGAAAAGAAAATCAGTCAGCCTCTTGAAGTTGAATCTTTGAAGCAGCGCGTAAGAAATGCCAATTTGAAGATTGTAGCAGAACTTGGTGAATCTAAATTAACTATATCAGAATTTTTGGGATTGTGTGCTGGAGATGTCATCAGTTTGAATAAGCCGGTTCATTCTGGACTGTCGATCAAAGTAGGAGATAAATTAAAGTTTATTGGGAGTCCAGGTACTTTGAAAGATCGAGTTGCTGTACAGATTGATGAGATTGTCACCGAAGGAGTTGAAGAACATGACGAGTAAAGATTATTTGTCACAAGAGGAAATAGATGCCCTATTAAGACAATCAGAAGATAGTGATGTAACTAGTGGCGTAAGTCATATTGATGATTACTTGACTCCACTTGAACAAGATGCATTGGGCGAAATTGGGAATATTACATTTGGGAGTGCAGCAACAGCTCTTTCGACACTACTAGGTAAGAAAGTTGACATTACTACACCGACAGTATCTATGATTACACGATCACAATTTAATGATGAGTTTCCAAAACCTCATGTCGCTGTTCATGTAACTTATGTAGATGGATTTGAAGGGATTAATTCTCTCGTAATTAAGACTAGAGATGCCCAAGTCATAGCTGATTTAATGCTAGGTGGGGACGGTAATCCCCAAGACGAAGAATTGAATGAAATACATGTTAGTGCCGTTCAGGAAGCCATGAATCAAATGATGGGATCATCGGCGACATCGATGTCTACGATTTTCAATCGTTTCGTGAATATTTCTCCTCCAGGAATAAACATTTTGGATATGTCAAGTGGCGATGGAGTCAATAGTCTTCCATCAGAAGAAAATCTAGTTAAAATCTCCTTCAGATTAACCATTGGTGATTTAATAGATTCCACCATAATGCAACTATTAACGGTTAAATTCTCTAAAGATATGGTGAATTTATTAATTAATGGGACAGAAGAGCCTGAACAAGTGCCTGAACAAGTGCCTGAAGTTGTAGCAACTACAAGCGCACCTTCACAAGCTGTAAACAATAATGCGCAGAACATGCAACAAGCGCCATCTAATCCGTTGCCACCGCAAGCAGGATATGGCGGTCAGCCTGAAATGCCATACTCGGGTGGATATGATCCCAATCAGCAAATGCAACACGCAAACCATCCACAACACTTTGGTGGGATGCCTAATAGGAATGTTAATGTACAACCTATACAGTTTGCTAATTTCCAGAATAATCCACAAATTCAAGTAGATCAAAACAATTTAAATTTATTGATGGACATTCCTCTTAAAGTCACCGTAGAATTAGGTAGGACCCATAAGCAAATTAAGGATATTCTAGAACTGTCCCAAGGTTCTATCGTTGAATTGGACAAGCTTGCAGGTGAGCCAGTTGATATTCTGGTGAACAACAAGTTGATCGCTAAAGGCGAAGTGGTTGTTATCGACGAGAATTTCGGTGTACGTGTGATAGATATTGTTAGCCAGTGGGACCGAATACAACAAATACAATAAGTAGTAGTTAGGGAGGATTTTTAACCAATGGCAAACAGAATTTTAATAGTTGATGATGCTGCATTTATGAGAATGATGATTCGTGACATTTTGACTAAAAATGGTTTTGAGGTAGTAGGAGAAGCACAGGATGGTGCTCAAGCTATTGAAAAATTTAAGGAAGTTCGTCCAGATTTAATTACAATGGACATTACCATGCCTGAAATGGATGGAATCACAGCACTAAAAGAAATTAAGAAAATAGATCCTAGTGCTAAAGTTATTATGTGTTCTGCAATGGGACAACAAGCCATGGTAATCGATGCTATTCAAGCAGGGGCAAAAGACTTTATTGTTAAACCATTTCAGTCTGACCGTGTTGTAGAAGCTATTAACAAAACATTAGGAGTGTAAATACAACTAATGGGTGGCTTAGATCAGACTTCAAATGGCAGTCCCTTAATGTCTATAGTTTACGTCATTATTGTTCTGGTAATCATTGTTGCTCTTATTATTTTTCTGATTCGTTTCTTAGGTAAGAAGAACAGATCTTGGTTTAACAGTGGATCTGTTCGAATTCTTGGTGGAGTAGGTCTCGGAGCAAATAAAACTTTGCAAATTATTGAGATCGGAACAAGTGTATATTTGGTCGGTGTGGGCGAAGATATTCGCCTCGTTGACAAAATATCTGATCCTGAGGAAGTTGCTTACATATTATCAACGTTTGAAGAAGAGTCAAATCGACAGAATATGATGATTCCGAACATTATGAGCATTATTAATAAATTCCGCAAGAAAGATCAGTCAGAAGAAATAGAGCTTGAAGAAGGGTCTTCCTTTCACGAAGTGTTTGACTCCAAGCTACGTCGCATGTCAAGCCGCAAAGATAAAATGGAAGAACTGATGCGGGAGGACAATACTACAGATCGGTCGAGGGATTCATGAAAAAAAAGATCGCGTTATTCTATTTGTTATTTGGACTCATCAGTTTAGTATTAGCTACTTCTGCTTTTGCTGAACCTATACCCAATATTGGTATTACAATTGGGGATTCTAGTGAAGGTCCAGCCACAAGCTCATTATCTGTATTGCTTCTTATCACTATAATTAGTGTTGCACCTGCAATCTTGATGCTAATGACTAGTTTTACTCGAATTGTAATTGTTCTTGGTTTTGTTAGAACCGCACTGGGGACACAACAAATGCCTCCAAACCAAGTATTGGTTGGATTGGCGTTATTTTTAACCCTTTTCGTTATGGCACCTACGTTTTCAACAATGAATGAGGTAGCACTTCAGCCCTATTTAAAAGGAGAAATTACGCAAACGGAAGCTTTAACGGAAGCAACGGATCCTATCAAAAAATTTATGTTTTCTCATACTAGGGAAAAAGATCTATTGTTATTCATGAACTATACCAAAACAGAAAAACCGAATAATTACTCTGACATTCCACTTACGGTTATGGTACCGGCATTTGCAATAAGCGAGCTCAAAACGGCCTTTCAGATGGGATTCATGATATTTATTCCTTTTCTAGTGATTGATATTGTGGTTGCAAGTACATTAATGGCTATGGGGATGATGATGTTACCACCGGTCATGATATCTCTTCCATTCAAAATACTGTTGTTTGTCCTCGTTGATGGTTGGTATTTAGTCGTCAAGTCGTTACTACAAAGCTTTACATAGAAACGTCTAAGTGGGACGGGGGAGGTCGATCATGAGTTCGGATTTCATCATAGGTTTGGCTGGTCAGGCCGTTTATACGGCACTTATGGTAAGTGCGCCGATGTTGTTAATGGGATTAGTGGTCGGTTTAATCATTAGTATTTTTCAGGCCACAACCCAAATACAGGAGCAAACGTTAGCGTTTGTACCCAAAATCGTTGCTGTACTAGTGTCGCTTGTATTATTTGGTCCATGGATATTAACAACAATGGTGGATTTTACTTTTAATATTCTAAATAATTTGTATAAATACATCGGTTAGGCTGAATGACAATGGAAATATTACTGCAAAATTATCCGGCTTTTATGCTTATTTTTTGTCGAATTACATCTTTTTTTGTCGTTGCACCTGTGTATTCAGCAAAAGGTGTCCCAAATATATTTAAAATAGGAGTCTCATTCTTTATCAGTATGTTGGTTTATCTATCCACTGGATTAAATCAAAAAGTACCTGAAGACATGACATATGTCCTACTTATCTTTAGTGAAGTATTAATAGGACTGCTGCTAGGCTTTATCGCTTATCTGATGTTTACCGTAGTACAAACCGCAGGTTCCTTTATTGATATTCAAATAGGATTCGGGATGGCGAATGTAATGGATCCGATGACAGGAGTGTCAGTTCCTTTACTTGGTAACTTGAAATATATGATCGCTATGCTGCTGTTTTTGAGTATGAATGGACATCATTATTTATTAGATGCTATTTTTTATAGTTATGAATGGATTCCTTTATCAAATGAATTTTATTCGAGATTATTTGCTGGAAGTATTTCAGAGCTCTTAATTAGAACTTTTAGTGAAGCTTTTATTTTAGCGTTTCAGATGTCCGCACCCATCATAGTATCAATGTTCTTGGCAGATGTAGGACTTGGATTTCTAGCTAAAACAGCACCACAATTTAATATTTTTGTAATTGGTGTTCCACTAAAGATCCTTTTGGGTTTGGGCATGTTATTGATACTTGTTCCTAGTTTCACTTATATATTCAGTAATTTGTTTGAAATATTGTTTAAATCCATGCAGAATCTGCTAGGGGTTATTGGGAGTCGACCGACATGAGCATGATGGAGGAACGAAGGATATCTTCTAGATATCCGTTGGATTTGCAACTATTCTCTGGAGAAAAAACGGAAAAGGCAACCTCCAAGAAACGTCAGGATACACGTAAAAAGGGGCAAGTTGCAAAGAGCTCAGAACTCTCATCGTCTGTCATTCTTCTTACATGTTTTCTGTGCCTTCTTATCTTTAGTGGCTACATTAAAGAGCGAGTTGTAAACCTGTATAAAGACGTATTCTTGAACAGATTGTTAATGGATGTAACGATTGAGAATGTGATGGATCTATTCACGCAGTATGCTATTCAAGTTCTACTTATATTAGCACCTATTTTTGTGATCGTTATCGTTTTGGCACTTGTTGTTAATCTGGTTCAAGTAGGCTTTATGCTGACAGGTGATCCTCTCAAAATGAAGTTTAGTAAAATCAATCCAATTAAGGGCTTTAAAAATATTTTCTCTATTCGATCTTTAGTAGAATTCGCGAAATCAATTTTCAAAATATCGATTATAGGCTATCTCGTATACAGTACATTGTGGGGTCAGAAATCAAATATTGCCACTCTCGGCGAAATTAATGTCGAGACAATATTGTCTTACACTGCAGGTTTAACACTTACACTAGGACTTAAGATTGCAGCTGCTTTATTCATACTTGCAGTGTTTGATTATATCTATCAACGGTATGAACATGAAAAGGGCATGCGAATGTCTAAACAAGATATTAAGGATGAGTATAAGAAGATGGAAGGAGATCCTCTCATAAAAGGTAAAATACGAGAGCGCCAACGAAGGATGGCTATGCAGCGTATGATGCAGGAAGTCCCTAACGCCGACGTCATTATTACCAATCCGACTCACTTTGCAATCGCCTTGCAATATGATGGGACACAGATGGAGGCTCCAATTATTTTAGCGAAGGGCCAGGACTATATGGCATTACGCATCAGGGAAATCGCCAAGGAGCATGGCGTTATGACTATGGAAAACAAGCCGTTAGCTCGAGCGTTGTTTCAAAGAGCAGAAATCGGGGACTCCATTCCTGCTGATTTGTTTCAAGCAGTGGCTGAAGTACTGGCTTATGTATATAAACTTAAAGGTAAAGCCAAATAATTGTGGGATCGGAGGCGAAGAAAGCCTTGAAAATAAAAGATATTACTGTGCTGGTAGGAGTCATCGGTATCGTATTAATGATGATTCTTCCGATCCCGTCATGGTTGCTCGATGTATTGTTGGTTGTTAATATTTCCATTGCACTTATGATTCTACTAGTATCTATGAATACAACTGAAGCGTTGCAGTTTTCTATTTTTCCATCACTTCTACTCATTACTACTTTATTTCGTTTATCATTGAATATCTCGACAACAAAGCTCATTCTATCAGATGGTGATGCGGGAACGGTAGTTGCAACTTTTGGTAGTTGGATTGCCGGCGGCCAGATTGCCATTGGTTTTGTAGTATTTCTAATTCTGGTAGTAGTGCAATTCATTGTAATAACCAAAGGTTCTGAGCGCGTAGCAGAAGTTGCAGCGCGGTTCACTTTGGACGCAATGCCTGGTAAGCAAATGAGTATTGATGCGGATTTGAATGCTGGATTAATCAATGAGAAGCAAGCAAGAGAGCGTCGAAGTAAAATCGAACGTGAAGCAGATTTCTATGGTTCTATGGATGGTGCGAGTAAGTTCGTTAAAGGGGACGCAATTGCAAGTATCATTATACTGATCATTAACTTAGTAGGTGGTTTTATTATCGGTATGACCATTCATGGCATGCCTTTTTCAGAGGCTCTATCGACCTATTCTATCCTAACTATTGGTGACGGATTAGTCAGTCAAATCCCAGCATTATTAATATCTACAGCTGCAGGGTTAATTGTAACAAGAGCTTCTTCGGATGGAAACTTAGCAGATGATTTAACTGGACAATTATTCGCATATCCTAAGTTGATTTATATTGTTGCTATCACGATCGCATTTCTAGGATTCTTTACCCCTATCCATGTGCTTTCGACATTACCGTTAGCCTTCATCTTGGGTTATGCTGCTTGGAAGATGCAGCAGAATTTGGATAAAAAGCAAATAGCTGAAGTGCAAATGGAGGAGGAACAACAGATCGAAGAGGTCCGAAGTCCCGAAAGTGTTATCAATTTATTACAAGTAGACCCCATTGAATTTGAATTTGGTTATGGTTTAATTCCTCTAGCTGATACGCAACAAGGTGGAGATTTACTCGATAGAATTATTATGATTCGAAGACAATGTGCGCTTGAATTAGGACTTGTAGTCCCTGTTATCCGAATTCGCGACAATATTCAACTAAAACCGAATGAATACGTCATAAAAATTAAAGGGAATACCGTGGGTGGTGGTGAATTATTACTAAATCACTACTTAGCAATGAGTCCTGGGTATGAAGATGAATCGATATCAGGTATTGAAACATTGGAGCCTGCTTTTGGTCTTCCCGCCTTATGGATAGATGAATCCACAAAAGAACGTGCTGAATTATCAGGTTATACGGTTGTGGATCCACCTTCGGTAGTTGCAACACATCTAACAGAGTTAATTAAGAAACATGCACATGAATTATTGGGTCGTCAAGAGACCAAGACACTGATCGACAATTTAAGAGTCAGTTATCCTGTGCTTGTAGATGAACTGATTCCATCCGTTCTGTCCGTGGGTGATGTACAGAAAGTGCTTGCGAAGTTGCTTCGAGAAAAGATATCTGTACGAGATTTAGTAACTATTTTTGAAACTTTAGCTGACTATGGTAATTACTCGAAAGATCCTGATGTTCTGACGGAATATGTACGACAGGCTCTTTCAAGGCAGATTACCCAGCAGTACTCTCAAGAGGGAGAGACTTTGAAGGTCATTACTGTAGGACCTACACTTGAAAAGAAAATTGTTGAAAGTGTACAACAGTCTGAACAAGGTAGCTATCTTGCGATGGATCCTAGTTCAACACAGACGGTGTATCAGAAGCTTAATGAACAGATTAATCGGTTACTTCAGTCAGGACAGCAGCCTATCTTTCTAACCTCGCCAACCATACGAATGTATTTAAGGCAAGTTATTGAGAGAACTATGCAGGACATTCCAGTGTTATCTTATAGCGAACTGGAACCTAATGTTGAAATTCAAAGCGTTGGAGTGGTGAATTTATGAGAGTGAAGCGGTACGTAGTCGATAATATGCCGGAAGCTATGCTAAAGATCCGAAATGATCTGGGTAGTGATGCAGTCATGCTTAGTACGAAGGAGATCAAAGTTGGCGGTTTCTTAGGAATGTTTAGGAAGAAAAGAATTGAAGTGATGGCTGCGGTCGAGAATGACGGAAAGACCAAGCCTAGTAACTCAACCAAACTTCCTAGACCTGTTCAACAGACTGTGTCGAATTATGCTACTCCTGCTAAGGCTGTTTCAACTAGTCCCGTTCCTACTCTAGCTGTTCCTAGGAAATCCGTCCCCGAAGCTTATCGAAGAACCACAGAAACGCTTAGTGCAGGGATGAAAGGGGATCCAGTTTCTGCAGAGAATCTCGATGATTTTACAGTGAATAAGAGTGTTGCAGCAGCTTTGGATATATCTGATATGCGGGTAATTACTCAACCGTCTATCGAGCCAGCGCAGAGACAGCCTGAAACTTCATTTAATAATGTTACTGGGGATGTGCAGCTGCTTGAGGAGATCAGGGAGATGAAGTTGTGGATGGCTAAGATGTCTCGACACTCGACACTGAGTCAGGAACTCCCGGCACCTCTACAAAGCTTACAGGAACTGTTGATTCAACAAGAAGTAGACCAAGAACTTAGAGATGAATGGCTAGAAGAGGCTATGGAAAAATGGGAACAAAGCGGTAACTCAATGGATGAGCAACAAATCAAGCAATTTATCCGTGACAAACTCGGTTCGTTCCTCTCTAAACATTTAGGTGGAGGGATTGAGCAGGATACAAGGATTGTATATATTGCGGGTCCAACAGGGGTAGGCAAAACGACAACTATTGCTAAGTTAGCAGCAGAACAATTGTTTCGCTATCAACGCAAGGTAGGATTTATTACTTCAGATACTTATCGTATATCGGCTGTAGAGCAATTGAGAACATATGCATCTATTCTTAATGTGCCGCTTGAAGTGGTGCAGTCTCCAGGTGATATGCAACGTGCCATGCAACGACTTGATTATTGTGACCTTATATTGATGGATACGGCAGGGCGAAATTATCGCAATGAGATGTTGGTCTCAGAACTTCAGAGTTTGTTATCTCCAGTAGGAAATAGTGAAACCTATCTAGTTCTTAGCTTAACTTCCAAAAGCCAAGATATGATCAAGATAACAGAGCATTTCAGTAAGTATGGATTGAATAAGATTATTTTTACGAAACAGGATGAAACCGCTAGCTATGGTTCGATTCTGAATCTGTTACATCATTATCCACTTCACTTATCATATCTGACCAATGGTCAGAATGTTCCAGATGATCTGATGCTATTAGATGAGAATTTATTATGTGAGCTGTTACTAGGAGTAGATGGGTCATGAGTGATCAAGCTCATTCCTTAAGGAATCTAGTGTCTATTAGAGGGGCTAACAAGTCATCAAGGGAAATGCAGGGACCTAGGCTAGCTAGATTTATTACTGTATCAAGTGGTAAGGGGGGAGTAGGAAAGTCGAACTTCACGTTAAACTTTGCTCTAGCTTTACAATCTCTTGGTAAAAAAGTACTAATCTTTGATGCTGATATTGGTATGGCTAACATTGATGTTCTCATGGGTACATCGTCGAGATATAACCTGCATCATCTTCTAAGTCGTGAAAAAAGTATACATGAGATCATTGGAAAAGGTCCTAATTCGTTGCCCTACATTTCTGGTGGGTCTGGAATGGCTAACCTAGTATCACTTTCAGATCATGATATCCAGTACTTCACTTCACAGATCGAGCTTATGGCAAATGAGATGGATTATATTATTTTTGATACAGGAGCAGGACTCTCAAAAGAGAATATTCAATTTATAACAGCTGCGGATGAGTGTCTTGTTGTCACTACACCGGAACCAACATCGATAACTGACGCTTATGCTCTAATTAAAGTCGTAAATGGGATCGATGATCGAGTACCCTTCCAGTTAGTTATTAATCGTGCCGTCGATGAAACAGAAGCGAAGCATACTAGTAACAAAATTATGTTGGCAGCGAAGAAATTTTTAGATTTAGAAATCTCAATGCTTGGTTACATCAGCGAGGATGCTCGTGTGGTACAGTCTGTTAAGAAACAGATTCCTTTTTCTATTGCCTTTCCAAATTGTGCTGCAACAAGGGATATCCAACGTCTCGCTCGGCGTTATATGGTAGTCCCTAATTCCATACAACCGAATACCTTGAGTGGAATCAAAGGATTTATGCAAAAGTGGCTACATCGACCATAATGATTCTTCTGTAAAAGGACCAGAGGTGAAAATGCGATGGATTCTTATAAAGTTGTAGTAGTGGATGATTCTGCGTTCATGCGCAAAATAATATCTGATTTAATTGAGACAGATTCTATATTTCAAGTCATAGGTACGGCAGTGAATGGCCGGGAAGCCATCCAGAAGATTTCGGAGCTTAAGCCAGATATTGTTACTATGGATGTTGAAATGCCTGAAATGAATGGATTAGAAGCTTTAAAGGCTGTAATGGAAAGCTATCCAATTCCCGTGATCATGTTATCTGGAATTAATGAGTCCGGGTTAGAAGAGACCATATTGGCATTAGAGTCAGGAGCTTTCGATTTCATCCGTAAGCCTTCAGCATCTAATTCACAGGATATTATTCAGGTGAAGGAATTACTGCTTGAGAAGATGCACAGTGCTATGCAAGCTAAACAAAGAAGAGAGGCTAGGAGATTAGAAGAAGTAGGGAAACAGAATGAAGTTATTCAGGAAATAAACCCTATATTGAAATCCAAGCCTATGACACTTGCAACAGCAGGGAGTGTAAAGGCACCTGAAATAAAGGTAGCCCGAGCAGCCCCAACGCGAAATATGCTCCAGAAGGAAATACGTAACCCCAAGATTAATACATTGTATGAACCTGTGAAAAGGAATGTTCAGTCCGTAAAACCTGAACATGTCATTCAAAAAGTTGTATTACCTGGAATTGCAAAAATAGTACCTAAGGTTGTACCTAAGGCTGTACCTAAGATTGTACCAAAGGTAAGACAAGATGAGAGTAAAAATAGTTCCTTTCAACATTTAATAGCGATTGGATGTTCAACTGGAGGGCCTAGGGCGTTAAAGACTCTGTTGGAAAAAATTCCTGAAGATATACCGGCGGCGATTGTCATCGTGCAGCATATGCCTCCTAAGTTTACGAAGTCTTTAGCTCAGCGACTTAACTCCTTTAGTGCAATCGAGGTGGTTGAAGCTGAACATGGAATGATTCTACAACAAGGATATGCTTACATTGCCCCAGGCGGGTTCCATATGACGATTAGAAGCTCATCCATTGGACAATATGCGATCTCGATATCAGCTGAAGTAGCACGTAATGGACATAGACCGTCGGTTGATACGATGTTTGAATCTTTGCTTCAGCTTCATAATATAGAGCGTCATGTTGTTTTGTTGACTGGAATGGGAAGTGATGGAGCAAAATCAATGAAGCAACTCTATGATTCAGGTGTGAATGACACCTATGCAGAAAGTGAAGAAACATGCATTGTATACGGAATGCCACGTTCAGCAGTAGAATTAAAGTGTGTGACTCATATTTTACCTCTTGAAGAAATTCCAAACAAAATTGTCCGAATGCTGAAATAACGTTTCGTGAACTTATGAAGGAGGTGTATCCCTAATGGATATGAACCAATACCTATCCATGTTTATAGATGAATCGAATGATCATCTACAGTCTCTCAACGAAAAAATGCTTGAATTAGAAGCTAACCCAAGTGATCTGAGTATTGTCCAAGTTATTTTTAGATCAGCACATACACTTAAGGGAATGGCAGCAACAATGGGGTATGAGGATCTTGCCTCACTGACCCACCAAATGGAGAACGTTCTGGATTTGGTACGCAACGAAAAGTTGGCGATGCAGGATTTTATATTTGATACGCTTTTTAAAAGTTTGGATGCTCTGGAATCTATGGTTCAGGACATTACAGATGGAGGTACGGGTAAAGCAGATGTATCGACCATAGTAAGTTCACTTCAAGCCATTGTTCGAGGAGAAAACTTATCTACAACTAAGCCTGCTATCAGCGAGCCTGAAGCTAGTGCTGTTACGACTCATCTTGATGTCCAGCTGGATGAATACCAGTATTCTGTTCTTGATCAATCTATTGTAGAAGGCCATCGTGTTCTCTATATTGAAATGTTTATTCGGGAAGATTGTCAGTTAAAAGCTGTACGTGCCTATATGGCTTTTGACCTATTAGAAAGATCGGGTGAGATTATTAAGTCAAATCCTTCTGTTCAAGATATTGAGCAAGGAGAATTTGAAAAAGGAATTTCACTTTATTACATAACACAAGAGGATCCACAAGAATTGGAACAAAAGATTCTGAACTTATCCGAAATGGATAAAGTAAAAGTGATTCAAATGGATCAAGAGTCACTGAAACTTATGACTGAGATGAGTGCTGGTAAAGCAGAGGTGGCAGTTACTTCTGAATTAGTTTCTATTGAATCTAAACCGGTTTCACCTGCTTCGCCAATCGTGAAGGAAGCTACCAAAGCAAGTGTAGGTACACCATCCCGAACCATACGAGTCGATATTGAACGTTTAGATGTTCTCATGAATTTATTTAGTGAGTTATTGATTGATCGTGTGCGCTTGGAACAGTTGGCAAGTGAGGCTCATAATACAGCTTTAACTGAGACAGTAGAGCATATGAGCCGAGTTAGCTCTGATTTACAGAATATAGTCTTGAAGCTTCGAATGGTTCCAGTAGATACCGTATTTAACCGTTTTCCACGTATGGTGCGTGATCTAGCCAAATCATTGGATAAAAAGATCGACTTAATCATCACAGGAGCAGATACGGAGCTTGATCGTACTGTAATTGATGAGATTGGAGATCCACTGGTTCACTTGATTCGTAATGCAGTGGACCATGGAATTGAACCTATTGCAGATCGATTAGCCGCAGGGAAATCAGAAGTGGGTATCGTAAACCTACGGGCTTATCATAGTGGGAATCATGTATTTATTGAAATTGAAGAAGATGGACGTGGAATCTATCGAGAGAACGTACTTAAATCAGCTTTCAAAAAAGGTGTTGTGTCTGAGGCACAAGCTGCGAGTATGTCAGATGAGGAAGTATTCCAACTGCTCTTCGCTCCAGGATTTAGTACGGCAGAGAAAATTTCAGACGTTTCAGGACGTGGAGTAGGTCTAGATGTAGTGAAATCAAAAATTACATCACTTGGTGGACATGTAACCATTATTTCAACTCCAGGTAAAGGGACTAATTTCTCTGTACAGTTACCTTTAACTCTATCGATTATTGCTGCAATGCTTGTCAAAATGGGATCGGAAAAGTATGCAATCCCATTGTCATCTATCGTTGAGACTGCGATTATTCAGAATAATCAGATTCGAACGGTTCATGGTAACAAGATGATAGAATTCCGAGGTTCTCATATTCCACTTATATCTTTAAGTCGTTTGTTCGCAATACCTGATTTTGATGAGTCACAAGAAAAAGAGACTGAAATTATTGTTATTCGTAAAGGAGAACGACTTGCTGCGCTAGCTATTGATGAGTTTATTGGGCAAAGTGAAATTGTCCTAAAGTCATTGGGTGAGTATTTACCACAAATCCAAGGTTTCACGGGTGCTACGATTCTTGGAGATGGACAGGTTGCTCTAATTCTCGATCCAAATGCATTTATTAAGTAATTAAAATGGAATCGACATAGAGTTGCAATCAATTAGGAGGTTGTTGAGATGGAAGAAGATATCAAGGTAATCGTGTTTAAATTGGGAGAAGAAGAATACGGTATTGAGGTAGATAAAGTTCAGACCATTGAACGTATGTTACCTATAACTCGAGTGCCTAAAACATTTTCATTTGTCAAAGGTGTTGTGAATTTACGCGGAATTGTAATTCCTATCATTGACTTACGAGGACGGTTCGGTCTAAAGGAAGCAGAACATACAGAGAATACACGGATCATTATTGTTGTGGTTAACGATATGGAAGTAGGGTTCATTGTTGATTCAGCTAATGACGTCATTGATCTGAATAGTGGGCAAATTGAGTCTCCACCTGAAGTTGTTGGAGGTATTAAGGCCAAATATTTGCAAGGTGTAGCTAAGATCAGTGATGAGCGTCTTTTAATCATGTTAGATCTAGTTGAGGTACTGAATAAGAATGAGATTATTCAACTTGAAAGTATAGAGGAATAAGTTATGGATGCCTTTAGGTATTTTAAAGAATTCAAAATGGACGTGCTGAAGGAAGTGGGTAACATAGGAGCAGGAAACGCTGCTACTGCGCTCTCTCGACTGCTGGATAAGCCAATCGATATGGACGTTCCCAAAGTGGAAATCCTACCTTTTGAACTTGTAGCAGATATCGTAGGCGGAGCAGAGCAGATCGTTGTTGCTATATTCCTTAGAGTTGAAGGAGAAGCTCCTGGAAACTTGTTTTTCATCTTAAATCCGGAAGCAGCTAAAAATCTATTAAGACGTCTCAAGGGCATCGATGTCGGACAAAATGATTCTTTTAATGAAATGGAAATATCAGCTCTGAGTGAAATAGGGAACATTCTTGCAGGGTCGTATTTATCTTCGCTTGCTGATTTTACGAAATTATCTATGTCGCCAACAGTTCCATCCCTAGCCATTGATATGGCAGGGGCTATTTTAAGCTATGGCCTCTTGCAGTACGGCGAGATGGGAGACGACGCATTACTGATTGATACCAAATTTTTAGAAGGAACGCAGGAAATAGAGGGGCAGTTCTTTCTAATTCCAGATCCTGAATCGTTTGCTAAAATATTCGAATCTCTAGGAGTGCCTCTCGAGAATGATTGAGCAAAAAATTGTAAAAGTAGGAATGGCAGATTTAAATGTTATTAGTGAATCTGGCCTTATACGTACTACAGGTCTAGGATCTTGTGTAGGTGTCACTCTCTATGATCCTTCACTTAAAGTCGCAGGAATGGCGCATGTTATGCTTCCTTCATCTGACATTGCTCGTGAGGGTCAACTTAATATTGCTAAATATGCAGATACAGCAATACCTGAATTATTAGCTAGATTGCTGGCAATGGGAGCCTCAAAATCACGTTTAGTAGCTAAAATAGCTGGTGGTTCGCAAATGTTTGCTTTTGCTGGGAAGAGTGACACGATGAGAATTGGGCCCAGAAATACTGAATCATGTAAGGCTAAGTTGTTGGAACTAGGTATTCCACTCTTAGCTGAAGATTCAGGTGGTAATTATGGTCGTACTATTGAACTTGAATGTAGTACGGGAGTACTGTTCATAAGAAGTGTACAAATGGGCGCAAAGGAATTGTAGCGATGAATAGATATATACGATTTAGTTTATTGATAGGTTTTGTTGGTTTTGCTGTGACTTTACTTTCTTCATCTGTAAATAATCTTTGGATGACGAGTTTCACTAGAGGTTTACTTGCATTCCTTATATGGTTTGCGCTTGGATATGTGGGAAGAT
Source organism: Paenibacillus sp. DS2015 (assembly GCF_050433705.1). Classification (NCBI taxonomy): domain Bacteria; kingdom Bacillati; phylum Bacillota; class Bacilli; order Caryophanales; family Paenibacillaceae; genus Paenibacillus; species Paenibacillus sp. DS2015. The sequence goes on from NZ_JBNPWS010000018.1 coordinate 44,715, forward strand.
GGGTATTGGGTGTTATAGGCTCTAGTTCTTCTAAAGATACATGGCATGATGGTGATTCACTAGAACCGCACGAAGAGCGCGGAACACGGTTTGACTTGACACTACCCGCTGACAGTGATGGGGGAATAGATCTTTTGAAATCAACGTCTGAAGAACTGGATCGAGATGATAATGGATTTACACCTCTAACTCCACCTAAGTTGGTTTCTACCCAAGATCCTGAACAATTGGTCAAGGCCGTTCGTCACCTGACAGAAGAATAAGGAGGGCGAAAGCTATTGAACGAGCAGAAGGTAACTCAATTGAATCATATTGAACTCTGGGAAGAATGGAAAGAGCATGGGAATACCGAAGCGAAAAAGAAACTGATTGAAAATCACCTTCACATTGTAGAGTATGTTTCTAGTCGCTTGGCTATTGGTCTTCCTAAAAATGTATCAAAAGATGATTTGGCGAGCAATGGAGTTATGGGTTTAATTGATGCTATTGATAAATTTGATTATAAACGTGGGCTTCAATTTGAAACCTACGGTTCATGGCGTGTCAGGGGTGCTATTCTTGATTCATTACGCCAAGGAGACTGGGTCCCTCGTTCCGTGAGAGAGAAGTCCAAGAAGATAGAAGAGGCATACCAACAACTTGAGCAAAGATATTTGCGCTCTGTTAGTGACACTGAAATGAGTCAATATTTAGAAGTTTCTGAGAAAGAATATCAACAAATGCTGCAGGAAGTTGCTGTTATGACGTTATGTTCCTTGGAAGACCCTATCCGTGAAGAAGAATCAGAGACTCGGTTGAGTATGTTAATAGATGATAAGGCTAGAAACCCTGATTATAAGATCAACGAGTTCTATATGCAGGAGTGTTTAGTTAAGGGAATTGAAAAGCTAACTGAGAAGGAACGAATTGTTGTTTCACTTTTATATTATGAAGATCTATCACTAAGTGAAATTGCTGAGGTTATGTCGCTTTCTCCATCGCGAATTTCTCAGCTACATTCTAAAGCTATTTTGAGGTTAAGAGGAACGTTAGAGAAGAATAGAGATTTATTATTACAAAACGATTAAGGCAAGCGTACGTTGTGAGAATGCTTCGTGAATTTGTAAACTCGAAATAAGGGGGAGTAAGCTTGGCTGAGCATGCAGCATTGGATAAATATTTGAATGTTACGATCTCTGAGGATAAAACAATGGCATACCTTCAGTTCTCTAGCCTAGATGATAATAAATTCACCCCAGAAGAGCTTGAAAAATTTATCCGTAATCATAAAATTCAATATGGCATTGAATATCACATGATAGATCGTATTGCGAACCACCCAGGAGAATATCAATATACTAAGACCCCAATTGCAATTGGTGTACCACCTATTCATGGAACAGATGGTTCTATTGAATTTTCATTTAAAATTGAAGAAGCTAAGACTCGCCGGCCCGTAGAAAATGAAAATGGGGATGTAGATTATAAGGAAATTATTAGTCTGAATAATGTACGCAAAGGGCAGTTAATTGCACAGCGTAAATTAGCGGAACCGGGGAAGAATGGAATATCCGTACAGAATGAAGAAATCGCCTTTAAACCGGGAAAAGAAGTGTATTTCAAATCAGGCAAAAATGTTCTGATTAATGCCGAACAAACAGCGATGTATGCGGCAATTGATGGTATGATTACAACAACTGATAAAAATAAAATTAATGTATTTCCAATATATGAAATTAACGGCGATGTAGATTACAGTACAGGAAACATTGATTTTGTAGGAACTGTAGTTATCCGTGGTAATGTGCTAAGTGGATTTAGGATCAAGGCCGCAGGAGACATCCGGGTAATAGGTGGAGTAGAGGGTGCTGAACTCGAAGCTGAGGGGTCTATAGAGATTACAAGTGGCATTATAGGCTATCACAAAGGTTATGTGAAGGCAGGTCATAACGTTAAGAGTTCCTTTATACAGGATGGAAATGTCATAGCAGGAGAAGATGTGCTCGTCTCTCAAAGTATTATGCATTCAAATATAAGAGCTGGAAAAAATGTTATTTGTAAAGGTACAAAGGGGCTCATTGTGGGTGGTACCATACAAGCAGGTGAGAAAGCGGTCGCAAGGACGATAGGTAATACGATGTCTACAGTGACCATTATTGAAGTAGGCGTCTTGCCTGAACTTAGGAATGAGCTAGTAGATCTTCGTAATCAATTAAAGGTTCTTACAGACAATATGGAGAAGACGGGTAAAGGTCTAAACATGTTAGATCAATTGGCTGCTACTGGACAATTAACGACGGATAAACTTAGTATGAGAATTAAACTCAAGGCAACGCAGAGCTCCTACCTTCGAGAGAATGCTGAAATTAAGGAACGTATTCTAGAGATTGAGAAAATGTTGGAGGATACGGGGAGAGCCAGAGTAGATATTGAAAAAACGATTTACGGGGGCTCCAAAATTGTCATTGGGAGATATACCCGCTATGTGAAAGACACTTCGGAACGTGTTTCCTTTTATTATTCTGAAGGCGATATCAGTATGGTTCCTTTCATATAACCAACGAAGCCAATGTTAAAGTCTTATAGGAAGAGGTGTCTATCGTGAGTATGAAATCGGTGGAATTGCAAATTGCAGTGCCGAGAACCCAAGAAGCAGGGAGAATACAAAACGAGTTACTTCAGAGGCCGGTACAAGACCAAGTTCAATTGGCTGCACAGAATATAAAGGAAAGCCGCGAAATGAGCCAGCGAAGTAATGGCGTAGATGAAACGACAAATTCATCCATTCGTGAGGAAGGGAAGCAGCATTCTTCCATGAAAGACGGACAGACACAAATGCAACAAGAACAAGCGCAAGCACAAGAATCAGAAAAACATCCGGCAGAGCATCCTTTTAAGGGGCACCACATTGATCTGTCTTTATAATTAATGATTAAATGATAGGAACGTAAAGGAGACTTGAGTCTTTTGGAACCATGGCTAATTATCGTACTGTTAGGGGCTGCGGCATTCGTTTATGCTTTGATGTTGCCTAAGAAGCCAGCATCTCAGGTGGACAAGTCTGCATCAGATCGTGTAGTAAAAGAAGTAGAGGCAACATTAGAACAGTATATGGCTGATATAGAAACGGAAAATGATGCACTAGTTGAGTTAGTTGCTCAAATGAAAAAAGACTCTTCTGTGAAGCAGTCTACTCTTGAAGAACAACTGACTGAGATGAAGAAACAGCTAATTAAAGTTGAACAACATTTAATTGAATACGATAATCGTATTTCTGTATCTGAGAACAAATCATTAAATGATGATCTCGAAATATTAAGCGCAAACGTAGACGCCGATGAGAAACCGCTAGATTTACTCGATACGTCAAAAGAACCAGTTAATACGATCAAGCATCGTTATTCGGAAGTATTCGAATTACATGACCAAGGGAAGTCTATCGATAGTATTGCTAAGATAGTAGGGCTTCAGCCTGGAGAAATACAACTTATTCTTCAACTAGCGAAACAGGAGGCAGCGATGTGATCAAAGATCGTTTTTTTATGACGGGTCTTGGGGCAGGTCTTGTGATTGGCGCTCTGTTATTGGCACTTATGGGCAAAGCAGAAGACTTAGTACCGAATGATAAACCTACTACGCCATTGACTAAAGAGCAGATTGAGGAACAAGCGGAAGCATTGGATCTTAAAGTTGTAGATTCATCGGAGGAACTATTAACAGAAGCGGAATGGACAGAGGTTATGGTGGAGAAGAGTGGTGAACTACAGGGAGGTTCTACAGAAGAACCTAAGCAAAGCTTACCTGCAGAAGAACCGTCAAATCCAGAAAAGCCTGTTACACCTGCTAAGAGTGATAATGATGACAATAATACGAAGAATTCAACGATTAAGACTCCGAATGCCCCGAGTGAATCAACGGCTTCAACCCCGACAACTACGGTTAAGCCTAAATCTTCTGAAGGTATTTCGTATAGGATCAGGGAAGGTAACAATCTGACTGAGATTGCAGAGGGATTGAAGAAGGCTGGCGTTATCTCGAATTCAGAACAATTTATTAAGGAAGCAAACGCACAGAGAGTTAATCGGCTATTAAGGGAAGGTTACTATACCTTTTCAGATGAAGAAACCAATAATTCGATTATAGCCAAAATTACAATGAAACCGTCACGCTAAGTTTTTAGTCTAGTGGCGGTTTTCGTCGTTATAAAAGAAGGATGGAGCTAAAATTCTCGAAAAATAGATTGCATACATCATTCAGTTATGTTATATTAAATGACGGTGTTAAAAACACACGCCAAGTGATTCTAACAGGGGTGCTTTCTGTTGAAAGTCCTGATGGAAAATGACGGTTGGCGGAGGACACAAAAACCAATTAGGAGGTGCTTTACAATGGGAGTAATATCCATGAAGCAACTTTTGGAAGCAGGGGTACATTTCGGTCATCAGACCCGCCGCTGGAATCCAAAAATGGATCGTTATATCTTCACAGAAAGAAACGGTATTTACATCATTGATTTGCAAAAAACGGTTAAAAAGGTAGAAGAAGCTTATAATTTCATTAAAAGCGTCTCTGCTGACAATGGTACTATTCTTTTCGTAGGTACTAAGAAGCAAGCTCAAGATTCTGTGAAAGAAGAAGCTGAACGTTGTGGTATGTTCTACATTAACCAACGCTGGCTCGGCGGAACTTTGACAAACTTTGAAACAATCCAAAAACGGATCTTCCGTCTGAAGGAACTTGAAAAATGGGAAGAAGACGGCACATTTGGCGTCCTACCTAAAAAAGAAGTTATCCTTCTTCGCAAAGAAAAAGATCGTCTTGAGAAATTCTTGGGCGGAATCAAGAACATGAAGGGCCTACCTAGTGCTTTGTTCATTATTGATCCTCGCAAAGAACGTATTGCAGTTGCAGAAGCTCGCAAATTGGGTATTCCAATCGTGGGTATCGTAGATACTAACTGTGATCCAGACGAAATTGATTACGTTATTCCTGGTAACGACGATGCTATTCGTGCCGTTAAACTTTTAACTGGTAAAATGGCTGATGCTATTGTTGAAGCTCATCAAGGTGAAGAAGAAACTGCTTAATCTTGGGTTAAGTATTTCACATATGAATTAAATGAAAAGGGTGGTTGGCAGGTGGATAACCTCTCACTACCCTTTTTTTAAAGACATAAGATAATCTTGCTACGTTATAGTGTACATTTTCTAGTCTATCATCGGTAAACGTCTGCGTTTACTCTTGTATTTAAGATTATGATACTAAATAAACCTATTTTGGAGGAACATTCAATGGCAGTTAATGCTAGTGCAGTTAAAGAGATTCGTGAAAAAACAGGCGCAGGTATGTTGGATTGTAAAAAAGCACTTGAAGAAGCTAATGGTGATTTGGACAAAGCAATCGTATTGCTTCGCGAAAAAGGATTGGCAGCTGCTGCCAACAAAGCGGGACGTACAGCTACTGAAGGTACTGTGGAATCATATATTCACGCAGGCGGGAAAATTGGCGTTCTTGTAGAAATCAACTGTGAAACAGATTTCGTAGGTAAGACAGATCAGTTCAAGGAATTTGCTCGTGATATCGCTATGCATATTGCAGCAACTAATCCTCTTTATGTACGTCGTGAAGAAGTACCATCTGATGCAATTGAGAAAGAAAAAGAAATCTTGAAGGCTCAAGCTTTGAATGAAGGCAAACCTGAGAAGATTGTTGAAAAAATGGTTGAAGGTCGTATCAGTAAATACTATGAAGAGTTCTGTCTTATGGAACAATCTTTCATCAAAGATCCTGATAAAACAATTAGCACTTTGTTGAAAGAAAAAATCAGCACAATTGGTGAGAATATTACCATTCGTCGCTTTGCTCGTTTTGAACTTGGAGAAGGTTTGGAAAAGAAGCAAGATAATTTCGTAGAAGAAGTTATGGCGCAAGTTAATAAATAAAGTGTAAATACGACTATAATAAGTTATAAAGAAGAGTGGAACACAGTGTGTTCCTTCTTTTTTAAAATATAAGAAAGTATAGCGTGTCATCCCATGTTTTCTTATATTTCTTGGATGTTTGTGTAATTTTTATAACTTGGCACCGCCTATAGAGGTGCTGTCTTAAAAGCGGAGGTAGAATATTGGAGCAGCCTGTATTTAAAAGAGTTGTCTTGAAGGTCAGTGGTGAATCACTCGCGGGTCAAAATGGATACGGTATTGATGCCGATACCATAGTTTCTATTGCAGAACAGATTAAAGAAGTGGTAGAGCTTGGCGTTGAGGTAGCCATCGTATGTGGTGGTGGTAACATCTGGCGTGGGATTGCTGGAAGCGCTAAAGGTATCGATCGTGCAACAGCCGATTATATGGGTATGCTGGCAACGGTAATGAATTCGCTTGCGTTACAGGATGCATTGGAACAAATCGATGTGCCTACACGCGTACAGACTTCCATAGCTATGCAACAAATTGCAGAACCATATATCCGGCGTAGAGCCATACGCCATTTAGAAAAGGGTCGCGTCGTTATTTTCGCTGCAGGTACAGGTAATCCGTTCTTCTCGACGGATACAACAGCTGCATTACGAGCAGCAGAAATTGAAGCGGAAGTTATTCTAATGGCTAAGAACAAAGTGGATGGCGTATATTCAGCGGATCCTTTCATAGATAGTACAGCAGTGAAATTCGAGCAATTGTCTTATTTGGATGTATTGAACAAAAACTTAGGTGTAATGGATTCTACTGCAACATCCTTGTGCATGGACAATAACATCCCGCTTATCGTGTTCGCTTTAACAGTAGAAGGAAACGTTAAACGTGTTGTTCTAGGGGACAAAATCGGAACTATTGTAAAGGGAGCGTAGACTGATGCCACAAACCGTAAAAAAACATACTGAAGAACGTATGGAAAAGGCAATTCTTTCGTTAAAACGTGATCTTTCGTCACTACGAGCAGGACGAGCAACACCTGCAATACTTGATCGAATTCAAGTGGAATATTACGGAGCACCCACACCACTCAATCAATTAGCTAACATTACTACACCTGACTCACGTACTTTAATGATTCAGCCGTGGGACAAATCATCTTTGTCAGAAATTGAAAGAGCCATCTCCAAATCGGATCTTGGACTTACGCCTTCTAATGATGGATCCATGATTAGATTAACAATTCCCGTTCTAACAGAAGAGCGTCGTGGAGAATTAGTCAAATCAACCAAAAAGTTAGGTGAAGAGGGAAAAGTTGCGATTCGTAATATTCGTCGAGATGCAAATGATGAAATTAAAAAAATGGAAAAAACCGATATTTCCGAAGATGAATCCCATAGACACCAAGAGGACATTCAGAAACTCACGGACAAGTTTATCGGAGAAGTAGACAAAGTTCTCTCGGCAAAAGAAAAAGAGATCACGGAAGTATAAGAGACGTATAGCCCCTCCTTTATGGTGGGGTTTGTCTCTTTCTAATAGAAACGGTGTCCATAGTGATTGGCGTAGCTGTTTCAACCTGCACAATGTGGCTTGGAGGAAATGGAATGATCAAACGAATAAGGTCGTGGTGGAGAAAGAAAGATACTCTGAAACCAATGGACATATCCGCGGACAATATTCCTCGGCATGTCGCGATCATCATGGATGGTAATGGGCGCTGGGCGAAACGGCTCGGTTTACCTCGTATTGTTGGACATCAGAATGGAATGAAAGCTGTAAAACGTGCTACGATTGCAGCAGACGATCTCGGAATTAAATATTTGACTTTATATGCATTTTCAACTGAAAATTGGAAACGCCCTAAAGATGAAGTTGATTTCTTGATGAGGCTTCCACAAGAATTTCTAGCTATAGAGTTAGACGAATTAATACAGAAAAATGTTCAGATTCGTATGATGGGTGACAAAGAAGGTTTGCCAAAACATACGTTGCTTGCTATGGAGAAAGCTATGAAGCTTACTTCGGAGAATGATGGACTTGTGTTGAATTTTGCGCTAAATTACGGTAGTCGTAAGGAACTGACTGATTGTGTGTCACACATGGGCCACGAAATTGAGGCAGGACGAATGAAGGCAGATGAGATTACCACGGGGTGGATTGATGATCACCTGCATTCACAAGGAATACCAGATCCGGATCTGCTGATTCGAACAAGTGGAGAGATGCGACTTAGCAATTTCATGCTCTGGCAACTAGCCTATAGTGAACTATGCTTCACTGATATATACTGGCCTGAGTTTAATAAACAACATTTGCACGAAGCGGTTGCTGAATATCAGCGTAGAACTCGGCGATACGGCGGCCTGTCATAACTCAAATGGAGGATGGAACCGTTGAAACAACGACTAATTACCGGAATCATTGCTGGAATTGTTTTCTTAGGATTTTGTTTATTGGGTGGCTTTCCATTTCATCTCCTTATTCTGGCTATGTCTTTTATAGGCTATTATGAATTTATAAAAATGGTTAAAATTAAGCCCTTCAGCATAGTAGCCCTCGTGGGTTACTTAGGCGTGTTGATGTTCATGTTTCCATGGAAACTTTTACATATCACTTATACACCAACGCTAGAGCATGGAATATGGTTGCTGATGTTCTTGTTCATGTTGATCACTGTGTTCAGTAGAAATAAAATCGGAATTAAACATATTTCATTATTATTTATAGGTGCCCTTTATGTAGGAATCGGTTTTTCTTATATTGCTGGGTCGCGGAATTCACCTGATGATCATGGACTTTTCTGGACTTTTCTTATTCTTTCCTGTATATGGGCAAGCGACTCAGGAGCATATTTTTTAGGGAAAATGTTCGGGCGCAACAAACTATGGCCTTCCATTAGTCCTAACAAAACCATCGAAGGAGCGCTTGGTGGAGTTCTGGTTGCTATTATTGTAGCTATCATTTTCTCTGTTTTACCAGGAGATATATTGAGTATAGGAAGAGCTGTACTTATTGGGTTAACCTGTGCTGTTATTGGTCAATTAGGTGACCTAGTACAGTCTGCCTATAAGAGAGTATATGATATTAAAGATTCAGGTAAGTTACTCCCAGGGCATGGTGGGATTCTGGATCGCTGCGATAGTTGGATTATTGTTTTTCCATTTGTACATATCGTGATGTTATTACCTTACTAACACGAGAGTAGGTGCATTATGAAAAAAATTAGTATTCTGGGTTCCACTGGATCTATCGGAACCCAGACCCTTGACGTGGTGTCTATGCATCCAGAACAGTTTCAAGTTGAGGGATTGGCAGCAGGAAATAATACTGAATTGTTATTGCAGCAAGTCAGTCAATATAAGCCTCGTAAAGTATCGGTATCTACGAAGGATTTAGCCGACCGAATCAGACCCCATCTTCCTGCAACAACGGAAGTGTTTTATGGTAGTGAGGGCTTAATAGAAGTTGCAGCCGGCACAGATGCGGATACGGTTGTGACAGCAGTTATGGGCAGTGTGGGATTGCGATCAACTCTAGCTGCTATTGAGGCAGGAAAACATATTGGACTTGCTAACAAAGAAACGTTAGTGACTGCAGGTCATCTGGTCACATCGCTTGCTCATCAAAAAGGAGTGAAACTGCTTCCCGTTGATAGTGAGCATTCTGCTATTTTTCAATGTATGAATGGAGAACGTAGAGAAGATGTTACAGGTATCACAATAACGGCCTCTGGGGGTTCCTTTCGGAATTTGAGCCGAGAAGAGCTAGAACATGTCACCGTAGAAGACGCTCTGAAGCATCCAAATTGGTCTATGGGATCTAAAATTACAATTGACTCCGCTACGATGGTTAATAAAGGGCTTGAAGTGATAGAAGCACATTGGCTTTTTAATCTGTCATATGATCAAATTAATGTGCTACTTCATCCAGAAAGTATCATTCATTCATATGTTGAATATTGTGATAGTTCAATTATTGCTCAGCTTGGGAATCCAGATATGCGTGTTCCGATTCAATATGCGCTAACTTATCCTGAGCGTTGGCCTTCCCCTTCAACCAGATTGTCACTAACACAAGTTGGAAGCCTTCAATTTAAGGAGATGGATTTAGAAAGATTTCCTTGTTTAAGATTAGCTTACGAGTGTGGTAGAATGGGAGGCACGGCAACAACAGCTTTTAATGCTGCGAATGAAGTAGCGGTGTCGCGGTTCTTGAACCGGGATATATCGTTCTTACAAATAGAGCAGATTATTGAAGGTGTGCTCGAACAGCATATCAACAGTTCCGTACCTGATATTAATGTTATCGAAGAATGTGATCTTCGTTCACGTGAATTAGCTTTGAAGTTATGATTAAACACCATTAGACTCCTCTTTTTATAAAAAATGCTTCAGAAGTGATTCTCTTGTGTTGGGTCGGAGAATAATGATAATCTATATGGACATACTTCGATCTTAGACAATAAAGGGGGATGCGACGATTGGAAATGGTGCAGATTGTATTTTTAACCGTGTTTATGTTTTTCTTGATAGTTACGGTTCATGAGTGGGGCCATTATTATTTCGCAAAACGTGCTGGAATTCTAGTTCGTGAATTTGCGATCGGTTTCGGTCCAAAACTGTTTTCTTATAAACGTAACGAAACACAGTTTACGTTGCGATTGTTGCCCTTTGGTGGGTATGCACGTATGGCTGGGGAAGATCCTGAGCTTGTTGAGATTAATCCAGGACAGACAATTGCCATTAGAATTGTCAATGGGGAAGCCAAGAAGATATATTTGGATCAGCTTGATAATCGGAAGAACGTGATCCGTGGTGAAGTGGAATCTATTGATTTGGACCAAGCGTTAACACTCCAATTGAATGTGGATGGAGATCATCAATCTTATAAGGTACATCCACAAGCCATGATGGTAACTAAGGGGCAAGAGACACAAATTGCACCTAAAAATCGTCAATTTGGTAGTAAAACTATTGGACAACGTGCGCTAGCTATTTTTGCAGGACCACTAATGAATTTTTTGCTAGCATTTATTCTATTTGCAATATACATTCAGATGGCTGGAATACCTATAGAAAATCCTCAGTATGTGCAAATTGCGGAAGTATCTAAGGGCATGCCTGCTGAAGAAGCTAAATTGCAAAAGGGAGATATCGTAGAGTCGATTAATGGGGATGCCATTGGTGCGGACCGTCAGAAAATGGTGGATATGACATTCGAATCCAAGGGTAAACCTATGGAATGGACGATTACCCGTGATGATGAGACCTTTAATGTGACTCTTACTCCACGTGAAATGGCTGGACAGGAAGGCGGGAAAGTAGGCATTACGCTTGAACTTCCGTCGCGTAACGCTTCTTTTGGAGAAACGATTACCGAATCAGGTAAAAGGATGGTCACGACTACCGAAATGATATTTGAAGGATTTAGCCAATTGATTGCTAAGTTCTCAATGGATGATATAGGAGGGCCCGTACGGACTTTTGAAGTGACAGGACAGATTGCTAAGCAGGGAATTGTTCAGCTAACAAATTGGGCTGCAATATTAAGTCTATACTTAGGGATATTTAACTTACTGCCCATTCCTGCACTAGACGGAAGCCGTCTTGCTTTTCTCGGTATAGAATGGGTGCGTGGTAAACCTATTGATCCTAATCGCGAAGGTATGGTTCATTTCATCGGATTTGCGATGTTATTCTTACTTATGATAGCTGTAACGTATAACGATATATTAAGATTAATTAATGGCTAACGGAAATATTGATAGGTTCTATGTGTGAAATATGGGACCAAGTCTTGGGAGGAAATCCATTTTTATGTCAAAAGATAAACAGTTTGTAACAGAAATCACACCACAAGGTGAAGATTTCTCACGCTGGTATATTGATGTTATTAAGAAGGCTGAATTAATGGATTATTCGCCAGTACGGGGTTGTATTATATTCCGTCCGGATGGATATGAAATCTGGGAACACATTCAACAAGAGTTAGATCGGCGGTTCAAAGAGACGGGTCATAGAAATGCCTATTTCCCTTTGTTTATACCAGAGAGCTTTTTTCAAAAAGAAAAGGACCATATTGAAGGCTTTAATCCAGAGTTGCCTTGGGTTACCGAAGCAGCTGGTGAGAAGTTAGAAGAACGTTTAGCCATTCGTCCAACGTCTGAGACGATGTTTGGTCATATGTATTCCAAATGGATTCAATCCTATCGTGATCTGCCTGTATTGATTAATCAATGGGCAAACGTAGTTCGTTGGGAGAAGAGAACATTACCGTTTCTTCGAACAAGTGAATTCCTTTGGCAGGAAGGTCATACGGCACATGAGACGGAAGAAGAAGCTCGGACTGAAACGATGCGTATGCTTGAAGTTTACCGTGACTTTGCGGAAGAGTTTCTTGCCATTCCAGTGATCACGGGACAGAAGACACCTTCAGAACGTTTTGCAGGTGCAGTAGATACGTTCTCTATTGAAGCAATGATGAAGGATGGACGGGCCGTACAAGCTGGGACTTCTCATTATTTAGGAACGAAGTTCGCTGTAGCTTTTGATATTCAATACTTAAGTCGTGAGAACGTACAAGAATATGTACACACGACCTCATGGGGAACGAGTACTCGCTTGATCGGTGCTATGATTATGGTTCATGGGGATGATCGGGGTCTTGCTTTACCTCCCAAAGTAGCGCCAACCCAAGTTATTATGATTCCTATTGGACCTGCAAAGACTCGAGATGCAGTTATAGAACGTACAGATGAATTGTTTAAAGAACTGAAGAAGGCTGGGGTGCGCGTTCGTGTAGATGACCGCAGTGATGTAACACCGGGCTGGAAGTTCAATGAATATGAAATGCGCGGCGTTCCTGTGAGATTAGAGCTAGGTCCTCGTGACATGGAGAATGGTGTCTGTGTCTTAGTTTCCCGTATTACTGGGGAGAAGAAAATAGTTCAGCAAGATAACATAGTCGAAGAAATCAATGCAATGTTAGAGCAAGTACAACAAGAAATGCTGAGCCGTGCCAAACAATTTATGCAGGATAACTTCTATTCTGTTGATACTTTGGAAGATATGAAGGCAAGTATGGAAGAGCGTCGTGGTTTCTCTCTAGCTGGATGGTGTGGTACGGAAGAATGTGAGAGCAAGGTGAAGGAAGAAACGGGTGCAACGAGTCGTAATATTCCTTTTGAGCCTGCCGAACAAAAGCATACTTGTCTTGTATGTGGGAAGCCAGCAGAGCACACGGTAGTTTTTGCCAGAGCTTACTAAATAAATGATGCAATACAGATAAATGATGGAGAGCTTCTGGGCAGAAATGAGTCGGTGGGCAAGAGATCGAGAACATTTTTGTAGACGGGAGCTTTTCATTTTTTTGAAGCTTGGAAGTAAGGGGGAGTAAAGATGAGTAACGAGGAAGAGAAGAGAAAGAGATTCGAACTTCTTATGAAACAAGGTCAAGTTCCACCCGCACTTATACAATCTCATTTCATGGACGGATATATTGAACAAGTAGAAATTAGTCGGAGTAGTCAAGAGTGGGTCATTAGTATCATCAAAGAAACACTCATTCCGGGTGAGGTATATCGAGCATTCTGTCTCAAAATTCAAGAGAAAATGCAGCATATTGCCAAAATCAGTTTTATTATAAAGTATATTGATAAGGTTCCTGCAGCTGACATTGTGGATACGTATTGGGATTTATTTATAGAGTGGGTGCAACGTGAAGTTCCTTCGGTAAATGGGTGGATGGTGAGAGCCTTACACGAATTAGACGGGGATCAATTGTTATTAAAAATGACAGATGCCATGACGTTGGAATTAGCGAAGAAGAAACAAATAGATCAGGCCATTACACGTTACTATGTACAGCACTTTGCACTACCCTTACGAGTTAAACTTCTCATTGGAGATTCGGCAAAAGAAGTTCAGAAGGAATTCCAACAGAAGCGACTTGAAGAAGAACGCGAAGTTGTTCAGAACATGATTAGTAGCATGGAAGCAGAAGCTCAAAGTTATGATGAAGATGCAGGGGACGTTAGACTTCAAGTGGGTTATGACATCAAGGAACCTCCAGTTCCGATTCAGGAAATTCAAGACGAAGAAAAGAAGATTACAATTCAAGGAACTGTATTTGGCCTTGACCGGAAGGAACTGCGTAACGGCAGTACTTTATTCATGTTTAATATCACAGATTTTGGTGACTCCATGCAAATGAAGATGTTTGCTAAGACCAAGGAAGATCTACGGGTTATGAATCTGCTTGAGAATGGGAAGTGGGTAAAAGCACGGGGACGGGTGGAACTAGACCGCTTCATGCAGATACCGGAACTGGTTATGATTCCTTCAGATTTGAATGAAGTACAAGCACCTCCAACCCGCAAGGATAATGCACCTGTGAAGAGGGTAGAGTTCCATTTACACACAACCATGAGTACGATGGATGCAATAACACCTATTGGTGAATATGTCAAAACAGCAGCAAAATGGGGACACACAGCAATTGCCCTTACGGATCATGGTGGGGTTCAAAGTTTCCCAGATGCAGCCAAAGCTGCTAAAAAGAACGGGCTAAAGATGATTTATGGCGTAGAAGCGAATGTTATTAATGATGCTATTCCGATTGTACTTCAACCACAGGCGATAGACCTCAAGACAGCGACCTTTATCGTATTTGATATCGAGACCACAGGTCTATCGGTGACCCATAGTAAAATTACAGAGTTGGCAGCTGTCAAAATAAAAGAGGGTAAAGAGATCGATCGTTACGCTACCTTTGTGAATCCACATGAGAAGATTCCATACCATATCCAACAGCTTACAAACATTACAGATGAGATGGTCAAAGACGCGCCAGATCTTGAGCCAGTTCTACATGAATTTGTGAAGTTTGCTGAGGATGGCATTCTAGTCGCCCATAACGCTAGATTTGATGTAGGGTTCATCCAAGCATCTCTGAAGGAATATGGAATGTCTGAAATGACGAACCCTGTTCTGGATACATTAGAGCTTGCACGTCTGTTATACCCAGGAATGAAGAATCATCGTCTTAACACATTGGCGTCTAAATACAAGGTTCTGCTTGAAAGCCATCATAGAGCGATAGATGATACGATTGCGTTAGTAGGTATATTGAATGGTTTACTTGTTGATGCTGATAAAATGAAAGGGATCACGATGTTAGATCGTCTTAACGACTATGTGGGTAAGGATCTATCTAATGCCAGACCCTTTCATTGCTGCATATATGCGCTTAATATGACAGGTAAGAAAAACTTATTTAAACTTATCTCTATGTCACATACGGAATATTTCAAGCGGGTTCCGAGCATACCTAGATCTAAGTTAGAAGAAATTCGCGAAGGACTGCTTATTATTTCTGGGTGCGAAAAGGGCGAATTATTCGAAGCGGTATTGAACAAGTCTGTAGAAGAGGCAGAAGACGTGGCTCAATTCTACGATATCTTAGAAATTCAACCATTAACGATGTACATGCATTTGGTGGAAAAAGGACTTGTAAACAGTGCACTAGAGTTGAAGACCGCTGTGAAAAGGATATGTGAAATTGGGGAAAAGTTAGATAAACCAGTCATTGCAACGGGAAATGTCCATTACTTAGAACCACGAGAGAAGCTGTTTCGTGATATTGCAATCAATGGAATTACCGGCTTTAGCCCACTGAAAGATATTCGTAAGCCTGATGCTCATTTACGTACAACGGATGAAATGCTTGAAGAGTTTGAGTTTCTTGGGAAGAGCAAAGCTACAGAGGTTGTGGTCACTAACACTGTTGCACTAGCAGAACGATTTGAAGAGATTCAACTGTTCCCGGATAAGTTATATACACCGATGATGGAAGGCGCTGACGAAGAAATTCGTAATACCTGTTATGAAACAGCGAAGAGTATTTATGGCGAAGATTTACCGGAAGTGGTGATTGCACGATTAGAGAAGGAATTAGCACCCATTATTAAATTTGGTTTCTCTGCCAACTATCTCATCTCTGAACGTTTAGTTAAGAAATCCAATCAGGATGGTTATCTAGTAGGCTCACGGGGGTCAGTAGGGTCATCAGTGGTGGCTACTTTTCTAGGAATCTCTGAAGTAAATCCATTGCCTGCCCATTATATTTGTAAAAATGAAGAATGCAGACATAGCGAGTGGTTTCTTGATGGTAGTGTGCCTAGTGGATTTGATTTACCTGATAAGACCTGTCCTGATTGTGGAGGATTACTGAAAGGTGAGGGTCAGGATATTCCATTCGAAACTTTTCTTGGATTTAAGGGTGATAAAGTTCCCGATATTGACCTTAACTTCTCTGGTGAATATCAGCCAACAGCCCATAATTATACGAAGGTACTCTTTGGGCCAGATAATGTATTCCGGGCAGGTACAATTGGTACCATCGCAGAGAAGACAGCATTTGGCTATACCAAAAAGTACGAAGAAGAACATCAGAAGCATTGGCGTGGAGCAGAACTAAGTCGGCTTGCGGCTGGATTTACAGGCGTTAAAAGAAGTACAGGGCAGCATCCAGGGGGGATTGTAGTTCTTCCTGACTATATGGAAATTGAAGATATCACGCCAATTCAATACCCAGCGGATGATCAGAGTTCGGAGTGGAAAACAACTCACTTTGATTACCATGCCTTTGATGCTAACTTATTGAAGTTAGATATTCTAGGTCATGATGACCCGACCATGATGCGGATGCTACAAGATCTAACGGGTGTAGACCCGACAACCATTCCTATGAACGACGCTAAAGTAATGAGTTTGTTCAGCTCCACAGATGCACTTGGTGTTACGCCCCAGCAGATAAGAACCCCAGTGGCCACTTATGGGATACCTGAGATGGGAACTAAGTTTGTACGTCAGATGTTGATTGAAGCACTGCCAACGACGTTTGCGGACTTACTTCAAATATCAGGATTATCACATGGAACGGGTGTATGGCTCGGGAATGCACAAGAATTAATTAAAAGCGGTACTTGTAATATTAAAACGGTTATTGGCTGTCGCGATGACATTATGCTCTACTTGATTTATAAAGCCGGTATGGATGCAGGGCTTGCATTTACCATCACGGAGAGCGTTCGGAAAGGTAAAGGGCTATCTCCGGAGTGGATCGATGAGATGAAAAAATGTAAAGTTCCAACTTGGTATATTGATTCTTGTCTTAAGATACAATACATGTTCCCGAAGGCGCATGCTGCGGCTTATGTCATCTCAGCTGTTCGTACTGCTTATTTTAAATTAAATTATCCGATTGAATATTATTCAACTTACTTTACAGTCCGTGCTGAGGATTTCGACGCTGATATTTTCTGTCAGGGATATGATGCTATTTATCGTCAAATCCAAGAAATTGAGCAAAAAGGTTTCCAGGCAACGACTAAAGAAAAGGGTATGTTGGCTATTCTAGAAATGGCACTTGAAATGACAGCACGTGGCTTTCGATTCAATAATGTTGATCTATATCGTTCCGAGGCTACAAGTTTTATAGTGGATGGAGATTCATTAATCCCGCCATTTGCAGCCATTCAAGGCATTGGAGATAATGCAGCTCGAAATATAGTGGCTGCTCGTAAAGATGGAGAATATTTGTCCATTGAGGATTTCCAACAAAAATCCAAGACTGGTAAAGCAATTGTCGAAGTATTAACCCAATTAGGGTGCTTCAGAGGTCTTCCTGAGAGCAATCAGCTTTCTTTATTCTAGAAAATAAAGTAGCTACGTGGAGGTTCTAGAGCCCTTATAGGTCAAGGGTAGTCAAGGACAGATACTTGTCAGTGTTGGCAGACTATGTTATAATTTTTATTGGTAATCATGGAGATAGAACCGTTGTTTAAAGAGTGGGGCAACCCACTCTTTACTCTTTGGTATATAGGATATTGAAAGTCTTGGAGGTTATAGTCTTTGAGCACACCGAAGATAAAAAGTATCGTGGAAGAAATGATACAGCCATTTTTGGATGAACATGCGTTCGAACTTGTCGATGTGGAATATGTAAAAGAAGGAAGTAATTATTTCTTGCGTATTTTTGTTGATAAAGAAGGCGGCATTGATATTGATGACTGCGGCTTAGTTAGCGAATATATGAGCGAGAAACTGGATGGAAATGACCCTGTAACTGATGCTTATTTTCTTGAAGTATCTTCCCCAGGTGCAGAGCGCCCACTGAAGAAAAACACTGATGTGCTAAAGGCTGTAGGCAAGGATGTGTTTGTCACTGTATACGAAGCGCTGGACGGTCTCAAGGAATTTGAAGGCCGGCTTATTTCGTTTGAGGATGATGTACTTCTCATTGAAGTCGCTAAGAAACAAAAGAAAATGCAGTATAGTGTTCCATATGATAAAGTAGCCAGCGCTAGGTTGGCCATTATTTTTTAAAAATATTAGATATATATAATAGAGGTCTAGTATTTCATCGTAAATGTATGGTGCTGAAGGATAACTCATAGTTAAAAATGACTATCCTTGGCACTGTTAAGAAAGGGGGAACTACATTCCAATGAGTATGGATTTTATTGAAGCAATGAATGAACTGGAAAGAGAAAAAGGAATTAGTAAAGATGTATTGTTCGAAGCTATAGAGGCTGCGCTAATTTCGAGCTACAAGCGTAATTTTAATACGGCGCAGAATGTAAGAGTTGATATGAACCGCAATACGGGGGTAATAAAAGTATACGCCCGCAAGCTGATTGTGGAAGAAGTTCTTGATCCACGTACAGAGATTTCAGTACCGGCAGCACGGGAGATTAATCCACATTTCCAGCTGGAGGATATTGCTGAAATTGAAGTAACACCTCGTGATTTCGGACGTATTGCAGCTCAGACTGCGAAGCAGGTAGTGACTCAACGTATACGCGAAGCAGAACGGGGACTTATCTATAACGCTTTTGTAGACAAAGAAGAAGATATTGTCACAGGAACGGTACAACGTCAGGATCAGCGGAACGTGTATGTTGACTTGGGTAAAGTGGAAGCACTCTTACCATTAAACGAGTTAATGCCAAATGAGAAATTCAAACACGGTGAACGGACAAAAGCGTATATCACTAAAGTTGAGAACACCACTAAAGGACCGCAAATCATGCTGTCTCGTACACATCCCGGTCTTCTCAAACGTCTGTTTGAACTCGAAGTTCCAGAAATTTTTGATGGTGTTGTTGAAATTCGGTCAGTAGCACGAGAAGCGGGATTCCGTTCCAAAATTGCAGTTTATTCACGTAACGATGAAGTGGATCCTGTAGGTTCTTGTGTAGGGCCTAAAGGTGTTCGTGTACAGACTATTGTAAACGAACTGCGTGGAGAAAAGATTGATATCGTGCGCTATTCAGATCAAGTGGAAGAGTATGTAGCTAATGCTCTTAGTCCTTCTAAAGTGTTGGAAGTCCATGTGTTTGAGAGTGAGAAGATGGCTCGTGTTGTTGTGCCTGACTATCAATTATCTCTAGCTATTGGTATTAAGGGACAAAACGCTCGACTAGCCGCGAAGTTGACTGGATGGAAGATCGATATTAAGAGTGAAACTCAGGCGGAAGAAGAATTTGGTAGACCTAAAACTTACGCTGAGGAAACACATCAAGATTCAATCTCTGTCGATTAATCTCCAGTCAGGACGGAGGTAGTAAGATGAAACAAAGAAAAGTGCCGTTACGCAAATGCGTGGCATGCCACGAAATGATGGCGAAGAAACAACTGATTCGCATCGTAAAAACACCGGAAGACGAGGTGCTCATTGATCTGACAGGTAAAAAGTCAGGACGTGGAGCGTACTTATGTGGTAAAGTATCCTGCTTTAAGCTGGCACAGAAGAATAAATCTTTGGATCGCGCTCTAAAACATCATGTAAATTCTGAAATTTATGAGCAACTTGCAGATGATTTTATAGCTGCAGAGGATCAATTTCTGATTCAAAAGGAGAATTCTAATGATGAATAAGACGCTTTCGCGTCTTGGTCTAGCCATGCGTGCAGGAAAAATTGTTACTGGTGATGAAATTGTGCTCAAAACAATTCGTTCTTCAGAAGCCAAACTAGTTGTTTTGGCGGGTGACGCCTCGTTAAATACACAAAAAAAGTTTCGCGATAAATGCGGAACATACAAAATCCCTCTGTTGATCGGATTTGACCGCGAAAGTCTGGGCACAAGTATAGGAAAGCCAAATCGCGTTGTGCTGGCAATTACGGATCAAGGGTTCGCTGAAATGATCTCCAAACCAATGGAGACAATGTCGGAGGTGGAGTATATTGAGTAAACAAGATAATAAGGATAAGACACGCGTATATGAGTATGCTAAATCGCTCAATATGAGTAGTAAAGAAATTATCACCATTTTGAAACGACTTGATATTCCTGTAAACAATCATATGAGTGTTATGGAAAGTGAGTCCGTCAACAAAGTGGAACAGTTCTTTAAAAACATAAAGTCTAACGCAGCAGCTAAAAGAGACAGCGGTGATAATCGTGTAACCGCATCAACGTCATCTAGTAACAATGGGTCAGCAGGAATGGCTAAGGATGAGACTCCAGAGCGTAAACAGGAGTCGGTATCTACTAGTGCAGTGAATTCCACAAATGACCAAGATCAGACAAAAAAACAACAGGAAAAGCAGGTAGGTATGAACAATAATCCGAGTAACAATAATAGTGCAGTATCGTCAACGCCGCAAACAAGTCAAGGGGCTTCCAGACCTCAGAGCAGTTCTAGCTCGGCAAGACCTCAAAGTAACGCTGGAACAGCAAGACCGCAAAGCAGTACAGGAACAACACCAAGACCTTCCACATCCCAAGGCGGTCAAAGAACGACAGGACAACAGGGTAGCCAATCATCTAATCGTAGCAGCTCTCAACAAGGTGGAGGACAACGTACAAGTAGTACAAGTAATACAAGTAATACAAGTGCTCGTCCGCAAACGCAAAACCGTGCTGGTGGAACTGCCCAAACGACAGATAGCTCAAAACAAGGTGTGAACAAGAACCGTCCAGGAAACTCAGGCAACAATGGTGCTAAACGTTATGATGATAACAAGGGTGGTAATTTCAGAAACAATCGCGGTGGCAGAAATAACGGTAGAGGTAAAAACCAATATCAAGCTGAACGTCGTGAAAAAGTTGATAATACACCGAAAAAAATCATTGTTCGTGGTGCTATGACTGTTGGTGAATCTGCTAAGCTTCTGCATAAGGATGCTTCGGAAGTCATTAAAAAGTTAATTACAATGGGTGTTATGGCAACCATCAATCAAGAGTTAGATCTTGAAACAGTACTTCTTCTAGCTGCTGAATTCGGCGTGGAAGTTGAAGTGAAAATTGCGGTAGAAGATGATCGCTTCGAGACTGTTGAAGAAATTGATGAAGAGAGTGATTTGAAATCTCGTCCTCCTGTAGTAACTATTATGGGTCACGTTGACCATGGTAAAACGACACTATTGGATGCTATTCGTTCTACGAATGTAACAAGTGGCGAAGCTGGGGGTATCACGCAGCATATTGGTGCTTATCAAGTAGAAATTAACAATAAGAAGATCACTTTCTTGGATACACCAGGTCACGAAGCATTTACAGCTATGCGTGCACGTGGATCTCAGATTACAGATATCGCAATTATTGTTGTCGCTGCAGATGACGGCGTTATGCCACAAACTGTAGAAGCAATTAGCCATGCTAAAGCGGCAGAATTACCGATTATCGTTGCAGTTAATAAGATCGATAAACCGGGCGCTGATGCGGATAAGGTGAAACAAGAATTAACTGAGCATGGTCTAGTTCCAGAAGAGTGGGGCGGAGATACGATCTTTGTAAATGTATCTGCAAAACAAAGAATGGGACTTGAAGATTTGCTTGAAATGATTCTGCTTGTAGCAGAAATGAACGAATATAGAGCAAATCCTGACAAACGTGCTCGTGGTGCCGTTATTGAAGCGGAACTAGATAAAGGTCGCGGTCCAGTAGCACGTGTACTCGTACAACATGGTACACTTCGTGTGGGTGATGCATTTGTAGCAGGTAACTGCTTCGGTCGTATTCGTGCCATGGTGAATGATAAGGGTCGTCGTTTAAAGGAAGCGGGTCCATCGACGCCTGTTGAAATTACAGGTCTGACTGAAGTTCCGCAAGCTGGAGATCCATTTATGGTATTTGAAGATGAACGGAAAGCACGCTCCATCGCGGACAAACGTTCTATTACGCAACGTCAATCAGAGATGGGTAGCAACGTTCGTGTAACGTTGGATGATCTGTTCCAACACATTAAAGATGGCGAAATTAAAGGACTTAATGTCATTATCAAAGGTGATGTTCAGGGTACTGTAGAAGCACTTAAGAGCTCCCTAGAGAAAATTGAAGTAGAAGGCGTTCGCGTCAAGATCCTTCATAGTGGTGCAGGTGCGATTACAGAATCGGATATCATTCTTGCGGCTGCTTCGAATGCGATCGTCATCGGATATAACGTCCGCCCAGACAATCAAGCCAGCATAACAGCGGATCAAGAAAAAGTAGATATTCGCTTACATCGCGTTATCTATAATGTTATAGAAGAAATTGAGCAAGCTATGAAGGGTATGCTCGATCCAATCTTTAAAGAAAAAGTTATTGGCCATGCTGAGGTTCGTAGCACATTTAGTATCAGTAAGGTGGGTACTATTGCAGGCTGCATGGTAACTTCAGGTAAAATTGCTCGTAATGCTGAAATTCGCTTGATAAGAAACAGCATTGTTATTCATGAAGGCAAAATCGATTCACTTAAGAGATTTAAAGATGACGCGAAAGAAGTTGCCCAAGGTTATGAATGTGGGATTACTTTGGAAAGCTATAATGACGTCAGAGAAGCCGACGTTATAGAAGCGTTCATCATGGAAACTGTGGAACGCAAGTAGAGAGGTGAATTTACATGGCTAAAATAAGAACAGGGCGTGTTGGAGAGCAGATTAAGAAAGAACTGAGCCAACTCGTCCAAAGTGAGTTGAAAGATCCACGTATTGGTTTCGTCACTATCACTGGTGTCGAAATCACTAATGATCTCTCACAAGCAAAGATTTACTTAAGTGTACTTGGGGATGAGGATCAGAAGCAGAATACGTTAAAAGCATTAGAGAAAGCTAACGGATTTCTTCGCTCGGAGCTAGGTAAACGAATTCGGTTTCGGCATACACCAGAACTTTTCTTCAAAATTGACGAGTCTATTGCTTATGGCAGTCATATTGAGAAGCTACTAGGTGAAATCGATAAGAATGAGTAACACTAATGACAGTTTTAAAGGAGACGGCGATGCAGACCTATGAACAAGCGCTTGAGCAGGCTAAGGAATATTTGCTGAAGCACGATGATTATCTTGTAGTGTCGCATGTACAGCCAGACGGAGATGCAGTCAGTTCCACGGTAGCCGTGGGCTGGCTTCTCTCATGTCTAGGGAAGAAATTTACCATGATTAATGAAGGTCCGATTCCGCAGCGAATGCTGTTTCTGACAATGGCGGATCAAATTGAGAACATGGAGATTCATCCTCCCTTACGCACGTATCAGCATGTTATATGTGTAGATTGTGCTGACTTTAAGCGCGTAGGTCTAACGAATCAGTTGTTTGCTGAAGATGCTCTTATTCTGAATATAGATCATCATCCTACGAACAATGGCTATGGACAGGTTAATGTTATTAACGCAGACGCAGCAGCGACCGCCGAAATATTATATGATCTGCTTGGGCTGTTCGATGTAAAGTGGACGAAAGAGCTTGCTACAGCCATCTATACAGGGATTCTTACGGATAGTGGTGGATTTCGGTATTCAAATACCTCTCCCAAAATTATGGGTATGGCATCAGATTTGTTAACGTATGGAGTGAATGGCCCTGAACTTGCTGAGAACTTACTGGAGGAGATGACTCTCCCTCAAATGAACATACTGGTCAAAGCATTAAATACGCTTCAAATGTCATCAGACGGTCAGATTAGTTGGGTTCACCTAACGCCTGCGGATATGTTGGAGTGTAGTGCAGTCAATGAGGAGCTTGAGGGTATCGTGAATTACCCACGTAATATTCGTGGGGTTGAAGTCGGTATTTTCTTTAAAGTTATTGATGATCATGCAGTGAAAGTAAGTTTACGATCTGCTGGAAAAGTGGATGTTGCTGAATTAGCGCAAACATTTGGCGGTGGAGGTCATGCAAGGGCTGCAGGGTGTCGAATGGAAGGTACCTTGGATACTATAATTTCACAGGTGATTGAGCGGGTGAGGACTTTATTATGAGTGAACTTGAAGGGATTCTTGCAGTCTACAAACCAGCCGGCTTCACATCGCATGATGTAGTAGCCAAAGTTCGCCGGATTCTACGTATGAAGCGTATTGGTCATACGGGGACGCTAGATCCTCAGGTAACGGGCGTACTGCCGCTATGCCTAGGTAAAGCTACTCGTGTCGTTGAATACATGCAAGAGCTCCCTAAAGAATATCAGGCGACATTACGGCTCGGCATGGCTACGGATACCGAGGACTTCACAGGAGAAATTACTGAGCAAGTAGAGCAGGTCACAATTACCAAGGAACAAGTGGAGGAAGTGCTTCATTCATTCCATGGGATTATATCTCAGGTTCCTCCAATGTATTCCGCAGTCAAGGTTGATGGTAAGCGTCTGTATGAGCTTGCTCGTCAAGGCAAGACTGTTGAGCGGAAGAGTCGTGAAGTCACAATATATGAGATTGAAATGACGGATATCAGGTTAGAAGGACCTTATCCTGAGATTTCCTTTCGGGTGTTGTGTTCTAAAGGGACGTATATTCGGACGCTTTGTGTTGATATTGGACGAATGCTGGGACTACCTTCGGTTATGGTAAAGCTAGAGCGGACGAGCTCTGCAGGTATTATCGCCGACAAGTGTCTGAGTTTCGAAGATATTGAACGGTATATGGAAGATGGATCCATTATTTCACATTTGATTCCTGTGGATCAGGCGATCACTCATTTACCCGCACATACGGTATCTGATGATAAAATATCTGCTGCTCTTCAGGGCCAGCGGCTTTCATATAAGGCAGTTATACCCGAAGTAATCCATTCTGACCCCCTTCGTCTATACGATGGGACAGGAAGATTTCTCGGTATATTTCAACGACAGGAAGAGACCGGAGCGATTGCTCCTGTCAAAGTCTTTTTGCGAGAATAAAATGATTTAATGATCTCATGACACGTGATGTTATTTAATGGAATTGCAGGTGAAAAAGTTGTGAAAACTGTCCTATTATCATATCCCCTCTCATCCGAAATGGTTCGTGAGTGTCCACTATCTCAGGTGGTTGCCATCGGCCAATTTGATGGACTACATCGAGGACACGCCTCTGTGATCTCTACAGCTATTTCTTTGGCACAGGAGAAGGGTGTTCCCTCGGCAGTTCTAACCTTTAATCCACATCCTAAAGATGTTATGGGCAAAGGTGATTATGAGGGGTACTTAACACCTCTTCAAGATAAACAAGAATTCCTTGCTAGTATGGGGATCGATACGTTATATGTCGCTCAGTTTGATGAAGAGTTCTCTCGTGTTAGTCCATTGGATTTCTATAGAGGCGTTTTGCTTCCTTTGAACATCAAGATAGCAGTTGTCGGATTTGACTTCCGCTTCGGATATATGGGTGAGGGAAATGTGGAGATGCTTAGTGAGATGGGACAAGGAGACATGGAAGTTGCATGTGTCCCCCCGTTTCTGGTCGATGGTGAGAAGGTAAGTAGTTCAGCTATTCGTAAATCGCTCCAAGCAGGGCATATTGAACAGGCCAACAACTGGTTTGGTCGTTTCTATCGCATAACGGGTACGGTTATTGATGGTGAGAAGAGAGGTCGAACAATTGGCTTTCCTACAGCTAACTTGTCATTAGATGATCGATACGTTATTCCTGCTAAAGGTGTATACGCGATTCGTGCCTTGTATAAAGGGAACTGGATTTTGGGAGTTATGAATTTGGGAGTTAAGCCAACTTTTCATGAACAAAAAATTGCACCTAGTTTTGAAGTTCACTTATTCCATTTCAACGAGAATATTTATAAAGAACATCTAACGGTGGAGCTCGTGTATTATATTCGTGAAGAACGTCGTTTTCCTTCTATACAAGAATTAATTACCCAGATTCAAGCAGATGCTAAGCAAGCGGAGCAGCTACTTATGACGCTAGAGTAAGTTTTTGAATGACATTTACTTTATACAGATAGATATGCTATACTGATTAACGTCATTAAGACTATGACACATGACCTTAGCTTGGTTATACGAACTTCACCGACGTTAACGAGGCTAACGGCAATTATATTGAAGGAGGTGAATAGCAATGGCATTAACTCAAGAACGTAAGCACCAATTAATCGACGAGCATAAAACTCATGAATCCGATACTGGATCACCAGAAGTGCAAGTTGCTATCCTTACTGAGAACATTACGAATTTGACAACTCACTTTCGTACTCACAAGAAGGATCATCATTCCCGTCGTGGATTGTTGAAGATGGTTGGTCAACGCCGTAGACTATTGAAGTACTTGAAGAACAAGGATGTTAGACGTTATAGCGCACTTATCGAAAAACTCGGATTGCGCCGTTAATAATCCAATAGATTTAGTAAATGCAGCCTGGTTGTTAACCGTATGTCCTTTTAGGAGTGACTGCGGGGCAACCGGGTTGCTTTTTATGTAGGTGTATATGAAATTTATAGGATATGGAAATACTATGGATAAGTAGAAGCGGCTTTACACACTCTGTACAGGAGCGGTATCCGTTTCACAATAATTATAAGAAGACAGGCTATATGAGCCTCACTACTTATAATTTAATAAAGGAGGGATTTCATGGAGAATCGAGTTGAAATGCAATTAGGTGGAAGAACTCTGATCTTGGAAACAGGACGTTTTGCTAAACAAGCGAATGCTGCAGTGATGGTTCACTATGGTGAGACTGTAGTTCTGTGTACAGTAACAGCTTCTAACGAACCTAAGGATCTAGATTTTTTTCCATTAACGGTTAATTATGAAGAAAGACTGTATGCTGTTGGGAAAATTCCAGGTGGATTTATTAAACGTGAAGGTAGACCAAGTGAGAAAGCAATTCTTTCAAGTCGTCTAACTGACCGTCCTATTCGTCCGTTATTCCCTGAAGGATTCCGTAATGATGTACAAGTTCTTAATCTTGTTATGAGCGTGGACCAAGATTGTGCACCTGATATTGCGGCAATGATCGGTACATCTGCTGCACTTAGTATTTCCGATGTTCCTTTTAGTGGACCTATAGGCGGAGTTGCCGTTGGACGTAAGGATGGTCAATTTATTATTAATCCGAACACAGCAGATCAAGCCGTTAGTGATCTTTATTTGGTCGTTGCAGGAACGAAAGACGCGATTATGATGGTGGAAGCAGAGGCCAACGAAGTGCCAGAGGAGATTATGCTCGAGGCAATCATGTTTGGTCATGATGAAATCAAGAAAATTGTGGCGACAATTGAAGAGTTAGTTGCAAAAGCCGGGAAAGAAAAGATGGCAGTTAAACTTCATGCAGTGAATGATACTGTCAATAATGAAGTTCGAGAATTTGCAGCAGCTCAGCTTAAAGAAGCTGTTAAAATTTCTGAAAAACATGCACGTCAGGATGCTATTGACGCTATTAATGAAGCTACGGTAACTTTATTTGAGCAGAAGTACATAGAGACTCCGGAACTCATGAAAGATGTCAAGGAAGTGCTTCATGACATAGTTAAGGAAGAAGTAAGACGTTTGATTACACATGATAAAGTGCGCCCAGATGGACGGAATTTGGATGAAATTCGAAAAATCGAATGTGATACCAATATTTTACCACGTACGCATGGAACAGGTTTGTTTACACGCGGTCAGACACAAGCCCTCAGTGTATGTACGTTGGGAGCACTTGGAGATGTACAAATTCTTGATGGTATCGATCCACAGGAATCCAAACGCTTTATGCATCACTACAACTTTCCTCCGTTCAGCGTAGGTGAAGCACGTCCTCTTCGCGCTCCAGGTCGTCGTGAAATTGGACATGGTGCTCTTGGTGAACGTGCAATGTCTAAAGTTCTACCTTCTGAAGAAGACTTTCCTTATGCAATTCGTCTAGTATCTGAGGTATTGGAATCTAATGGCTCAACTTCACAAGCTAGTATTTGTGCAGGTATTCTTGCCATGATGGATGCAGGTGTTCCGATTAAAGCACCAGTAGCTGGTATAGCTATGGGACTAATCAAAGATGGAGATCATGTATCGATTCTATCTGACATTCAAGGAATGGAAGATCATCTTGGCGATATGGACTTTAAAGTCGCAGGAACAGCAGCAGGCGTAACAGCTATTCAAATGGATATCAAAATTGATGGTATTGATCGTGCCATTCTTCATGAAGCTTTGAATCAAGCTAAAGAAGGTCGCATGTTCATTCTAGGTAAAATGATGGAAGCCATTCAACAACCTAGAACTAACCTATCTCAATATGCTCCTAAAATCATGACAATGCAGATCAACCCAGATCGTATTCGAGATGTTATTGGTGCAGGTGGTAAAATCATCAATAAAATTATTGAAGAAACCGGTGTGAAGATTGATATCGAACAAGATGGTCGTGTCTTCATTGCATCTACGAATGAAGAGATGAATCAAAAGGCTAGAGGAATTATTGAAGGTATCGTTCGTCAGGTTGAAGTCGGTGAAATCTATGTGGGTACAGTGAAACGAATTGAGAAATTCGGTGCATTCGTAGAAATACTTCCAAATAAAGAAGGCCTGGTTCATATTTCTCAACTATCGACAGAACGTGTCGCTAAGTGTGAAGATGTAATCGCGATAGGTGATTCTATTACGGTCAAGGTAACTGAAATTGATCAACAAGGACGTATTAATTTGTCCCGCAAAGCGACATTAACTGTATAATCATGTAGCAGACAGTGTATTTCGAAATTAATCAAATAAAGGAAAGAGGCAGAAAGGTAAACTTCTGGCTCTTTTTTTAAATATAAGGGTTTTAATTCATATCAGCGCTTACTGAAATAAATAAATTACTGCTGATCTTTATTTCTATTAGAAACGGTTATCTTCCCTTTAAGGATGGTGAATCCGTTTCTTCTTGTAGAACTCTTTATTCATATTCCCTATAGGTTGTTCATATGATTGGACAAAGGTGACAAGGGAGATGAAAGTTCCATGTATACGAGAAGAATCGCGGTTATCCTTGCTTGTTTTACGATTGTCATTGGATTAGGTCAAGCAGGTAGTATTCGGCAATTTATTGAGGAGGGACGCCTCACTTTTGTCTCTAGGGATACCTTTAAACAAGTGGAGGATACTTCTGACATAGATCCGTTATATCAACAGATTAAAGATAAGGCTACTCAGACTAGAATTGAACCTATTGACGCTAGGTTAGATCGAGTGTGGAAAGTAATTCCTGGATATAATGGAATGGAATTAGATGTGGAAGCAACGTATAAATTGACCGAGAATAAAGGTCGATCTACCCCTATAAGATATATCCATCGTGTCCTTATACCGAAGGTGTCCATTGCTGATCTAGGCGCAGATCCGATCTATCGTGGTAACCCAAATAAGCCTATGGTTTCACTGATGATAAATGTGGCGTGGGGAAATGAATTTATTATACCCATGCTTGATATTTTGGATCAGGAAAAGGTAAAAGCCACGTTCTTTTTCGATGGTAGTTGGTTGAAGAAGAACATTGATCTTGCTAAAGTTATTCAGCAAAGAGGTCATGAACTTTCGAATCATGCTTATTCTCATCCTAATATGAGTCAGTTAAGTAAGGAACGTGCTGTAGCAGAGATAAGTAAAACGCAACAACTACTTAAAGATCAATTGGGTGTCGATAATCTTTGGTTCGCCCCTCCTTCAGGAGATTTCAATGATAACACTGTGAAGATCGCTCGTGAGCTTGGAATGTACACTGTACTATGGACTTTAGATACTGTGGACTGGCGTAAGCCTTCTCCTGAGTCCATTGTAGACAAGATTTCAAGCAAAGTAGAACCAGGAAATCTGATTCTAATGCATCCAACCTCGTCATCCTCGAGAGCACTACAGGGAATAATTCAAGCAATTAAAGGAAAAGGTCTGGTACTGGGTACCGTAACTCAGACGTTGTCTTCCGAGCGGGTAGATAGAGATACAGTTGAGTGAGTCGTGTTTTTTATGATACGATAAGGATTGGTTTATGAGATTAGAATGAAATAGCTTGCGGATGATGATAGGAGGCCTTTCTATTGGAACGAATAAAACTAACTAACGGCCTTAGAGTAGTTATGGAGAAAATCCCGAATTGTAGATCCGTGTCTTTCGGAATATGGGTCAAAACGGGGTCGCGAAATGAGAATGATGATAACAACGGAATCTCTCATTTCATTGAGCATATGCTATTTAAAGGGACAGAACGCTTTACCGCTAAAGATATTGCAGAACAATTCGATGCTATTGGTGGCAATGTAAATGCCTTTACTTCCAAAGAGTATACTTGCTATTATGCCAAAGTGCTGGATGAGCATCTTCCGATCGCTGTAGATGTGTTATCAGACATGTTTTTTCGCTCGAAGCTAGATGATGAAGAGCTGTCGAAAGAGAAGAACGTCATACTAGAAGAAATTTCAATGTATGAAGATGATCCCGATGATCTGGTTCACGATCTGATGGCTAAAGTAGTATATGGAGATCATCCACTAGCGTATCCAATCCTAGGAACCAGAGAGCGTCTAGAATCAATGAACGCTAACGACTTAAGATGTTATATGGACAAACATTATACGATAGAGAATACGGTCATAAGTGTGGCTGGTAATATTGATGAGCACCTAGTAGAACTGCTAGAACGTCACTTTGGTGGATTTGATATCCACAGTACTGAAAGTGAAGTCATCGTTCCCAGCTTTCATAGCAATCTTTTGTTTCATAAAAAGAAGACAGAACAGAATCACATTTGTATCTCTTTCCCAGGATGTTCGAATGAGGATAAGCGGCTGTATGCTATGGTATTGTTAAATAATACGCTAGGTGGCGGAATGAGCTCACGATTGTTTCAAGAAATACGTGAGAAGCGGGGATTGGCGTATGCAGTCTACTCTTATCATAGCGCTCATGCAGACAATGGTTTATTCACTATTTATGCCGGTACTGCTCCGAAGCAGACTAAAGAGGTTATGGATTTAACCAAAGAGGTACTGTTGGACGTAGCTACTCATGGTATTACCGAAGATGAGTTACGTAAAGGTAAGGAACAGTTAAAGGGCAGTCTTATATTGAGCTTAGAAGGAACAGGAAGTCGTATGAATCGTCTAGGCAAGAATGAGTTGATGCTCGGTAAACACTACACGCTAGATGAAATGATTCATAATATTGAGCAAGTATCGATGGCAGATGTGGATTCGGTGCTTGATCTGATGTTTAGTGAGCCGTTGTCTATAGCTATGGTAGGTAATTCAGACAAAATGATTACAGGAGTAGGGAGAGATGATTTTGTTACATTACGTTCAAATTCATAAATTTTCGGGACACGAGGATATCAAACTACCTGAGAAAATGTCTCAACTTGCCTCAGGGTTTGATTTGTATGCAGCTGTAGAAGAGGAATGTGTGTTGAATCCTGGTGAACGGAAATTAATACCTACAGGTTTTGCCATTGCTATGCCTCAAGGGCTTGAAGCGCAGATCCGACCTCGGAGTGGTCTTGCACTTAAACATGGTATTACTTGTTTAAATACACCAGGAACCATTGATGCAGATTATCGTGGTGAAGTTAAAGTCCTCCTCATTAACCTGGGGGATGTTCCTTTCACGATTGTTAGAAATGAGCGAATTGCTCAAATGGTGTTTCAAATTGTACCTGAAGTAGCTTTGGAAGTGGTTGATGAGCTTTCAGAAACCGTTCGGGGAGCTGGCGGATTCGGTCATACAGGAAAATCATAATGTAAGTAAATGTAATAAGCTTGTGGCTTTGCCTTTAAAAAGGTAGGCTACAGGCTTTTTTTTGTTCACCCCTCATTCGCCTGTAGCATATTATGCGTGTATAGAACACGTATTGTGAAAGGAGCGACATTATGCTGACAAGAGTCAGAATGGTGTTCCTAGGCGGAGATGCGAGGCAGATCGAAGTAATTCGGAAGTGTTCGGATTTAAACGCCTCGGTGGGTATTGTCGGGTTTGAAGACTTGAAAGACCAATTAGTAAATATTTCCAGAACTAAATTGTCTCTTAAGTTATTAGAGACAGCTAACTGTCTCGTATTACCCATGATAGGGTGTGATGATGAGGGGAAGGTTAATACGTTATTCTCTTCTGATTCTATTGAGTTGACGGATGAACATTTCGCTGCGTTGTCGCCAGAATGCACGATTTACACAGGTATGGCTAAATCCTATCTAAGGAATGTCTGCACTCGGTATGGGATTAAGCTTGTTGAATTGCTTGAGCGTGATGATGTAGCTATTTATAATTCTATCCCTACAGCAGAAGGCGCATTGATGATGGCGATCCAGAACACTGACTTTACGATACACGGGTCGAATTGTATCGTTCTGGGAATGGGTCGGACAGGATTTACGATGGCAAGAAGTTTGCAAGGTTTGGGAGCGAATGTGAGGATGGGAGTACGATCTGTGGAGCACTTTGCTAGGGCGACTGAAATGGGCTGGGATCCTTTCCTGACAAGGGATTTGGAGGGTGTAGTGGGCAATATCGGCTTGCTTTTTAATACGATACCGACTATGATAGTCACAGCACAGACCCTGTCCAAAATGCCCTTAAGTGCAGTCATAATTGACCTTGCTTCGGCCCCTGGCGGATGTGATTTTCGTTATGCAGAGAAGCGGGGAATTAAGGCGCTGCTTGCTCCTGGTCTACCCGGTATCGTAGCTCCCAAAACGGCTGGTATTATCATTGCCAATACATTGGTACAGTTGATTTCGGACGGAAAGAAGATTCGGGGGGATGGGCAATGAATTGGAAGGGCAAGACTGTTGGTTATGCAATAACGGGTTCTCACTGTACTTTTGAAGAGGTAATGCCGCAAATTATGCGTTTTGTAGAATTGGGCGCCAACGTCGTTTCGATAGTGTCAAATACAGTAACAACCACCGATACACGTTTTGGTACTTCACAAAATTGGTTGAAACAGTTGAAAGATATAACGGGTAATGATATTATTTCTACAATTGTTGAGGCCGAACCACTAGGGCCTTCCAAATTGTTGGATGTGCTGGTCATCGGACCCTGCACTGGCAATACGACAAGTAAGTTAGCCAATGCTATGACGGATACTGCGGTGTTAATGGCAGCCAAAGCTCAAATGCGTAATGGTCGTCCTTTGGTGCTGGCTATATCTACGAATGATGGGCTTGGCTTGAACGCAGCGAATATTGCTAAATTATTAGTGACGAAGAACATTTACTTTGTTCCTTTTGGCCAGGATAATCCTGAACAAAAGCCGAATTCTCTCGTTGCTAAGATGGATCTTATTCCTGAGGCTTGCTATTCCGCGTTGCAAGGAGTTCAACTGCAACCTATGATTATCGAACGGTTTCATTCAGCTTAGAACTTATAACTTATATGGATTTAGAAAAATGTCTTAATTGATAAGGGGAGATACGGCATAATGAGCAATCAAAAGTTTAATGTGGCGGTTGTAGGAGCGACAGGAGCAGTAGGGCAACAGATTTTGGGATTATTAGAAAAACGTGATTTTCCGGTTGCTAAGCTAAAGCTACTATCATCTGCACGTTCTGCAGGAACTGTCATTAACTTTAAAGGCATAGACATACTAGTAGAAGAAGCTACCCCTGATAGCTTTGACGGCATTGACATTGCGTTGTTTAGTGCTGGTGGAGATGTAACTAAGGAATTGGCACCTCATGCTGTTAGACATGGGGCAGTATGTATTGACAACACGAACGCTTACCGCATGGATCCGAGTACACCGCTTGTAGTACCAGAGGTGAATCCGGAGAAAATTGATGAACATGTTGGAATTATTGCAAATCCGAACTGTTCCACAATCCAAATGGTAGCTGCATTGAAACCATTGCAAGACACGTATGGTATTTCTCGTATCATCGTTTCTACCTATCAGGCTGTATCCGGTGCAGGTAACCAAGCTATTCAGGAATTGCTTCGTCAAAGCAAAAATGTGCTTGAGGGACATGATGTTCAACCTGATATACTTCCTGTAGGATCTTTGCCTGTGAAACACCAAATTGCCTTTAATGCGATTCCGCAAATTGATAAATTTCAAGAGAATGGTTATACGTTAGAAGAGATGAAGATGGTTAACGAAACGAAGAAAATCTTAGGCGATACTTCAATTGAAGTAACAGCGACCTGTGTTCGTATTCCTGTCGTGTATGGTCACTCTGAATCGGTATACGTAGAACTGAAACAAGATTATGATCTTAATGCAGTTAAAGAGCTTCTTGCGAATTCACCAGGCATTACATTGGTGGATGATCCAGCTTCACAATTGTATCCTTTAGCTACTGAAGCTGCTGGTAAACCAGATGTATTCGTTGGACGTTTACGCCGTGATTTAGGGCATAACTTAGGTCTTAATATGTGGATTGTATCTGATAACCTCTTGAAAGGTGCAGCTTGGAACGCTGTACAAATTGCTGAAATCATAGTTTCAAAGCATTCTGGACGTGCATAGGGGATATGAAGGATATGGGAATGCGCATCTTAGTTCAGAAATTCGGTGGCACTTCACTCTCCTCACCCCAGGCTAGAGAACATGTATTATCACACATTAAGCGGGAGCTAGCTCTCAGCTATAATCTTGTTGTTGTCGTGTCTGCTATGGGGCGAAAAGGAGATCCATATGCTACAGATACCCTTCTTGATTGGGCTGTACAGAATGGGGATTCATTACCTGATCGTGAAAAAGATTTACTACTCTGCTGCGGTGAAATTATATCCGCAGCTACATTGTGTAGCCTACTCCAAAATGAAGGTATATCTTCAACCGTTTTGACCGGGGCGCAAGCTGGTTTTGTCACAGATGATCATTTCGGAAGCGCACGTATTTTAGACGTTCGTCCTACTCGAATTATTGAGGAGTTTAAGACTCATAAAGTGGTTATTGTGACAGGATTTCAAGGTCAGAGCGAGTCGGGGGATTTCACTACGCTTGGTAGAGGTGGAAGTGATACTTCAGCTACAGCGTTAGGTGCAGTATTACATGCTGAAATGGTTGATATTTATACAGACGTTAATGGTGTATTGACAGCAGATCCAAGGATCGTTGAAGATGCTAAGCCATTAGCTTATGTTAGTTATGCTGAAATATGTAATATGGCTTATCAAGGTGCCAAGGTTATTCATCCAAGAGCTGTAGAAATTGCAATGCAGGCTCAGATACCTGTACGAATACGTTCAACATTCTCAGAGAGTGAAGGCACGCTAGTTACACATCCAGAGGGATTCCAAGACGTGCAGTCTGGTATTCTAGATCGTTATGTTACAGGTATAGCCTACGTTAGTAATGTGACTCAAATAACTGTAGACTGTGAAGATGGGATGAGTAATCTGCAGTTGAAAGTATTTAAGTCGATGGCGGAAAATTCTATTAGTGTTGATTTCATTAACGTGACACCTAAAGGGGCAGTCTATACGGTATTCGACCATGATTCAGAGCGAGCAATTACAGCACTGCAAGATATGGGTTTCAAACCAAGTAGCTTATCCGGATGTGCCAAGGTTTCCGTAATTGGCGGTGGAATTAATGGCGTTCCTGGTATAATGGCTAGAATAGTAGAAGCTCTGAGTGAGCATCATATTCAAATATTACAATCGGCGGATTCCAATACGACCATATGGGTACTTGTCAAAAAAGAAGATATGGTGCAATCGATGCGGGCGCTACACACGAAATTTCAACTGCATCGGTAACGCAGTATTGTGATAGATATATCAAGTTTACGCTGTTTTTTAGGAGGAAAAAAAGTGGACTTTGGAAGATTAATCACAGCTATGGTAACCCCTTTTGACAAACAAGGTCGTATTAATTGGAATGAGACTTCCAAATTAATTGATTATTTGATTGAAGAACAGCAATCAGATTCTTTGGTCATTGCTGGAACAACAGGTGAATCACCAACGTTAAGTGATGATGAGAAGTTGGAGTTGTTTCGGTTTGCTGTTGAGAAGGCGAATAACCGGTGTAAGATCATTGCAGGTACAGGCTGTAATAATACAGCACACTCAATCCATATGACCCAAGAAGCTGAGAAACTGGGTGTCGATGGTCTTTTGTTGGTGGTTCCTTACTATAATAGACCTAGTCAAGAAGGCGTGTTCCGGCATTTCGAAGCTATTGCGAACAGTACAGAGCTACCTATAATACTCTATAATGTACCCAGTCGTACAGTAACTAGTCTATCGGTAGACACAACCCTTCGTTTGGCAGAGATTCCTAATATCGTGGCTACTAAAGAGTGTGCATCGGTAGATCAAGTGACTCAATTAGTTGCAG
The DNA here is from genome assembly GCF_050433705.1 of Paenibacillus sp. DS2015. NCBI lineage: Bacteria > Bacillati > Bacillota > Bacilli > Caryophanales > Paenibacillaceae > Paenibacillus > Paenibacillus sp. DS2015. The sequence goes on from NZ_JBNPWS010000018.1 coordinate 81,110, forward strand.
GTGCGAACGAGAAATTCAGAGTTTACTCTGGAGATGATTCAGCAGCTCTTCCAACATTAGCTGTAGGAGCTTATGGGATTATTAGTGTTGCGAGTCATATTATAGGTGTTCCTATGAAGAAGATGATAACGTCATATCTCGAAGGTGACATCAAAGAGGCTGCTCGTCTTCACCAGCAACTGTTTCCTGTGTTTAAAGGACTCTTTGAATCCCCAAGCCCACTTCCTAACCCATCAGCCGTTAAATATGCTCTTGAGCTGCTTGGGCATCAAGTAGGGGACGTGAGACTGCCACTGATTTCGCCCAATGAGGAAGAGTCAGAATTCATCAAAAAGTTAGTTTCTTCGTTATAATTATTAATGATGTATTTTTGATTAATAGCGGTAATGAAGCGCCTCCGCGGAGGTGCTTTTTTCATAAATAAAGGCTTCGCCGATGGGGAAACCTAATGCTTACATAGATGATGACTTGTTTTTTCGCTTTTTAATCATGTATAATGATGTCAAGTGACTGGGTGCGGTATATTTTTGAAATATAATATAAATGATGGTGCGACGTCCAAAACCATACAGGAGGGTAAGATTCAATTGTCTAAAAAATTAAATAACGATAAATTGACGATATTTGCTTTGGGCGGCGTCGGTGAAATCGGGAAAAACATGTATGTCATTCAATATGGAAATGACATCATTGTAGTGGATTCCGGATTGAAGTTCCCGGAAGAGGATATGCTCGGAATTGATATTGTTATTCCTGATATTTCCTATTTGACAGAAAATCGTGACAAGGTGAGAGGCATATTGCTGACACATGGACACGAAGATCATATCGGTGGACTACCTTACGTGTTGAAACACCTGAACGTTCCGATTTATGGAACGAAACTAACGCTTGGTTTGGTGGAGAACAAATTAAAAGAAGCTAATCTTCTTGGTGAAACAAAACGTATTTTAATTGATGAAGATTCCGTAGTTGAAATCGGTACAACAATGAAAGCTACCTTCTTCGGAACAAACCATAGTATTCCTGATTCTGTAGGGATTTGCATCGCTACTCCTGAAGGAAATGTTGTTCATACTGGGGACTTTAAGTTCGATCATTCACCAGTTAATGGTCAATTTGCGAACTTACAACGTATGGCTGCTATTGGACAAGAAGGGGTATTAGCTCTATTATCCGATAGTACGAATGCTGAGAAACCAGGCTTCACTCCTTCGGAACGTAATGTAGGAGTAGTACTTGAGGATATCTTCCGTAAGTCATCCCAACGTGTCGTTATAGCGACATTTGCCTCGAATGTGCATCGTATTCAGCAAGCTTTGAATGCAGCAGAAGCTACAGGACGCAAAGTGACTGTTATTGGTCGCAGTATGGTTAATGTAGTAGCGATCGCATCTGAATTAGGTTATTTAAATGTGCCAGATGGCATGTTGATTGAACCTGAAGAAGTGAATAAGATGGCGGCAGATCGCGTAGTTATTCTGTGCACAGGAAGTCAAGGGGAACCAATGTCAGCGCTAACACGTATGGCTCGCTCTACACACCGTAAAGTAGATATTTTACCTGGAGATACAGTAATTATTGCAGCTACACCAGTACCAGGTAACGAGAAGTATGTTGGACGCACAATTGATGAATTATTTAAATTGGGTGCTAATGTTATCTACAGTGGTACGCATCCAGGGGTTCACGTATCAGGTCATGGTAGTCAAGAAGAATTAAAGCTGATGCTAAATCTAATGAAGCCGAAATTCTTTATTCCAATTCATGGTGAATTCCGTATGCAACGTCGCCATTCTTTACTCGCTCAAGAAGTAGGCGTTGATCCTGCTAATATATTTATTACAGAACTTGGTGAAATCGTTGAAATTATTAACGGATCAGCACGCAGAGCTGGTAAAGTCACCGCAGGTAATGTATTGATTGATGGGCTAGGCGTTGGTGATGTAGGTAATATCGTATTGCGCGACCGTAAACTACTTTCTCAAGACGGTATTCTTGTCGTTGTGGTCACATTGAGTAAGCAAGATGGTAGCATCATGTCAGGACCTGACATCATCTCTAGAGGATTTGTCTATGTAAGAGAATCCGAAGGGTTACTTGACGAAGCGAATCGGATTGTCTCCAGTACGCTTCAGAAGCTTATGAGTGAGAAAGTGAATGAATGGGCCTCCCTTAAAACAGGAGTAAAAGATGCATTGGGACGTTTCTTGTACGAACAAACTCGTCGTAGACCGATGATTCTTCCCATCATCATGGAAGTATAGAATTTACAAACGAATAATCGACTAGATATAGTGCAAGCACACAGTCGCCCCTTTTTCGCAGGCAATATTGGACGGTTCCCTGCGGAACAGGGGCTTTTTTATGCGCTCATAGGGTATAAATATAGTCTCCTTTCTCCCATACTAACGATATAGTTGAGAAAAAGGAGAAATACAATGACAAGCAATTCCCATGGTGAAAATCAAGAAATAAATGCTAAATCATCTGATGAGACAGAACTTCCTGGGCAGTTGCCACCCTTGCAAGAAGAAGCTCAAGTTGTAAATACCATTCAACAGTTAGGACAAACAACGGTACCGAACAGTGAGTCAAATATTTTTTGCATGACAATTATTGGTCAAATTGAGGGGCATATCGTATTACCTCCTCAGAATAAAACGACTAAGTACGAACATATTATTCCTCAGCTTGTAGCCGCAGAACAGAACAAAGATATCAAGGGATTACTTATTGTGTTAAATACAGTAGGTGGAGATGTAGAGGCAGGTCTTGCGATTGCAGAGATGATAGCTTCGCTAACTAAGCCTACGGTTACCGTTGTTATTGGGGGAGGGCATAGTATCGGCGTACCGATTGCAGTCGCTTCTAGCTATTCTATTATTGCTGAAAGTGCAACCATGACGATCCATCCTATTCGTCTAAATGGATTAGTGATTGGTGTTCCTCAGACTTTTGAGTATATGGAGAAGATGCAAGAACGGGTTGTTCGGTTTGTTACATCTCATTCTCGAATTACAGAGAAGAAATTTAAGAAGCTGATGTTCCAGACAGGGGAGCTTAATCGAGATATCGGGACTGCTGTTGGGGGATTAGACGCTGTTGAATATGGATTGATGGATGAGGTTGGTGGTATTGGTCAGGCATTGGCCAAACTTAATTTCATGATTGAAGAACAGCAAAAATTAGTTATACAGGGAAGGGTGCAGTAATGACACTTTATACGATTATGCCTATAGAGACAGTATGGGCAGGGAGCCTAAAGGAGCCTGAACAAACAGCTGACATCCAAATAAATGGTATTCTAATGCAGGTCATGCCAATGGCTAATAATTCAGCACAAATTGTTAGGCTTCTTCATTGTTCTTTAGCTGATTACTTGAATCCAGCCTACGCCCCTGGACAAATGATTAGTTATCTTCCTTACTTGAAAAATGAGACTTTAGACTGAAAAACAGAACATAGGTACCCACGGATTTATATGGTATAATGTTGTTCCGGGGGTGACTTTTTTGGCGAAAAGAAGAAAAAAGAAAAAAGCTATACTTAGCAGTGTACTTAAATATGAAATATATGGGATTATTCTCATTACATTATCTGTAATTGCACTATCAGGCGAAGCTACGGTCGGATGGTCCCTATCCAAAATATTTGGTCTTTTTCTAGGAAGGTTTTACTTCGTATTTCCGTTAATAGGAATTTACTTTGGTCTTATGGTTATGATCAGTAGGAAGTGGCCGTCACGGTGGAATACACGTAAAAGTGGCTTATTGTTACTTGTGCTTGCGCTAACATTGATGAGTAGCATATCTGGATTAGAGAAGAAGCTTGCGCCGATCGAATTTAATTCGACTAGCATTTTTAAACAGGGACAAATGGATTTACATGAAGCGCTTCTTTCACCTTCCGTTGAAAATGAACGTTCTATGATGGATAAAGATATCGGCGGGGGATATGTGGGTACGGTGCAGTATACTGTACTTTTCTGGTTATTTGGAAATATTGGCGCTAAATTGCTAATGATCGTTATGTTTATTATTAGTTTTATGTTAATTACTAACTTGTCATACGTAGATTTGATACGAATTGTTCGTACAAAGGTATGGAAGACTGGGACGAGTATAAAAAAACAGTTAAATGCACGTCGACAATCTGTGAATCAGACCCCATCGAATGCTAAGTCCCCAGCTGTTCATAAGAGTAGGCTATTGCCAGGAGATGAAGAAGAAGAGGATGACTACGAAGACTTTAGTCTCACTAAGACTAAACGTTCGGCACCGTTATTCTTCCAACTGTTTGGTAGTAGAAAGGGAGCGAAGGAAGAGGAGGCTGAGGTTCAGGATCAAGAAGGATCGAGTGTTATTCAAGCTCAATCCTATACCGATGAAGATCATCATCTTGAGGCTGAGGAACATACGCTTCCTTGGAGTGAACCAGCAGATGTACCGAAGGTAGCTACGCCGATCATCCGAAATTTCTTCGAACAGGTGAAGTCTGAAGGGGTTATAGAGGAAGATGACCTGGAGGATGTCTTTACAGGGCAGGAAGTTGAAGATCTAAAGAATGTCATTATGAATAGTCCGGACGTTGGTGCAATAGGTCATACTTCCGATCAAGATCAAGGGGAAATGAACAAATCCAATGCTGATTCTGCTCCAGGTGTTTTACCAAGCGAAGCCGATATCATACCCGAGGAAATGATTGTGCAAGCTCCACCTCCTAAGCCTTACATATTGCCGCCTTTCCGTTTACTTGCGAAGAGTCAAAGTACAGGTAAAGCGGGTGATGAACAGGATTATATGCAAACAGCTCGTAAACTTGAAGCTACACTGGAGAGTTTCGGTGTTCGTGCTAAGGTGTTAGAAGTTGTTCGAGGTCCTGCTGTAACTCGTTATGAAATACAGCCTGATATAGGGGTAAAGGTGAGTAGAATTGTTAGTCTTACAGATGATATTGCTTTGGCGCTTGCAGCGCGGGACATTCGAATGGAAGCACCGATCCCTGGGAAATCAGCTATTGGGATTGAAGTACCTAACAATGAAGTGTCTATTGTAACGATGCGTGAAGTCATGGAGACTTCCATATTTCAGGATGCTGATTCTAAGCTCTCTGTCGCTTTTGGTAGAGATATATCAGGCCAGACTATTATCGGCAACCTTGCCAAGATGCCCCATCTTCTTGTGGCAGGTGCCACAGGATCGGGTAAGTCTGTCTGCATTAATGGGATTATCACGAGTATTCTTTACAAGGCAAAGCCTGACGAAGTGAAATTTCTTATGGTAGATCCTAAGATGGTGGAGTTAAATGTATACAATGGGATACCTCACTTGTTAGCTCCAGTTGTGACGGATCCTAAGCGTGCTTCATTAGCGCTGAAAAAGATTGTAGTTGAGATGGAAAAGCGCTATGAACTGTTCTCTAAATCTGGGACACGTAATATTGAAGGTTATAATAAACTGATGAAAGATAATTTGCCGGCTAAATTGCCTTATATTGTAGTCATAGTGGACGAGTTAGCTGACTTGATGATGGTAGCAGCCAACGACGTCGAGGATGCGATTACTCGGCTTGCACAGATGGCACGTGCAGCAGGGATTCACTTGATCATCGCCACACAAAGACCTTCTGTAGATGTTATTACGGGGGTCATTAAGGCCAACATTCCGTCAAGGATTGCCTTTGGAGTATCTTCTCAAGTGGATTCTAGAACCATTCTAGATATGGGAGGAGCCGAGAAGTTACTGGGTCGAGGCGATATGCTCTTCCTACCCATGGGTTCATCTAAACCGATTCGAGTACAGGGCGCTTTCATAAATGATCAGGAAGTAGAGAATATAGTCGATTATGTTCGTGATCAAGGACAAGCTAAATATGACGAATTCCTCGTGCCTGAAGTGGAGGAATCATCAGCGAATTCTGATGAAATGCTTGATGAACTATTTGATCAAGCGGTTCAGATTATACTTGAAGCCAAGCAAGCGTCAGTATCCTTATTGCAGAGAAGAATGAGGGTGGGGTATACCCGTGCGGCCCGTTTAATTGATTCTATGGAGTCTCGTGGAATTATTGGACCGTATGAAGGGAGTAAGCCCCGCGAGGTTCTTTTATCAATAGAGCAGTATCAGCAGCACAACAAAATAAGTTCATGATGAAGATGAGAGTCTTTCGTGTATGTCAGCGGAAGGCTCTTTATTGTTGAAAGGATCAATGAATAGGAAGTCACGGCTCTTGTCATAATAACGTTAGCGATCCTGTAAAACCCACAAGAGAAAGGTAGAGCTAACTTATGACTAAACAAAGAGGTTGGATAATTTTCAGTGTGTTATTTCTTTTGTCCGTAGTAGTATTCGGAATAACGAATAGTGGGGCTGAGACGAATAGCAATGATGATCACAATATTCACTCCACTCCTTCAGAGCCCGTATTCAGTTCAAACGTAGTTAAATATGGAGCGACAGGTCAGGATGTATACGAACTGCAAGGTAGACTTAAGTATTTAGGGTTCTACACAGGTAAAATAGATAGTCATTTCGGAAGTGGTACTTTGAAATCTGTGAAATGGTTTCAATCAGAGTTTGGGATGAAAATAGATGGTGTAGCGGGGGGCAAGACCAAGCTGAAGCTGTATAATGCAACGAAGGATTGGAAACCAACACAATCTATTCAAGCCGAAAAAACTACAGCTAAGACCCCTGAGGCCACCAAAGATAATGCGTCTAGAACTTCTTCAAATACGATGGGATTGTCTGAGAACACGTTGAAGATACTAGCCAATGCAGTGTATGGAGAAGCACGTGGGGAACCCTTCGAAGGACAGGTGGCGGTTGCTGCTGTCATCTTGAACCGAGTTAAATCTCCAAGCTTTCCAAATACAGTCTCGGGCGTTATATTTCAACCTGGAGCATTCACCGCTGTAGCTGATGGCCAGATCTGGTTAGAGCCGAATGAACAAGCCCGTCAAGCGGTGCAGCAGGCTTTGAATGGCTGGGATCCATCAGATGGATGTTTATATTATTTCAACCCCAAAACAGCAACTTCGAAGTGGATATGGACACGAGCGCAAGTAAAAACGATAGGAGAGCATATTTTCTGTATGTAACTATTAAAACGGCAATCGAAGGTTTGTCTTCGGTTGCTTCTTGACTTTCGTCTGGTATAGAATGGATATTATTAATGATTGTAAATGGTTTGACAAAGCCACAATATAAAGGAGATTCGGACCTTGAATAAAATGGGATTTGAACATGATAATGCAGGACGGGTGCGGATACATGTGCTACCTACAAAACGCTTCAAAACGTATGCAATTTCTTTGTATTTTGGAACTCCACTTTCAGAAGATACAGTGACAACTACAGCCTTAACACCCTTTGTATTGCGTAGAGGGACGGAGTCCTATCCAGAAACAATACAGTTTCGTGAACGATTAGAACAGTTATATGGTGCGGGTTTTGGATTTGATGTGTACAAAAGAGGCGATTATCAAATCGTCCAATTTCGTATGGACACGATTAATGATTCTTTTGTTCAAAGCGATGAAAGTTTGCTGAGCTCGTCCTTTTCCTTTTTGGGAGAAGTGGTGACGAAGCCTGCACTAGAAAATGGTCATTTCAAAGATTCTTACGTACAGGCAGAGCGAGAGAACGTACGGAAGAAGTTAGAATCCATTATCAATGATAAAATTCGATATGCTGCAGAACGATGCTTAGAAGAGATGTGTCGGAATGAACCTTACCGTCTACACCCACTAGGACAACGTAAAGATTTAGATTCTATTAACGCTGAAGCACTTTATAAGGCCTATCGCACATGGCTAGATGAAGCTAATATCGATCTTTATGTTGTAGGGGATACGACACTTGAAGAAGTCAAGCAACTGGTAGAGCAACATTTCCAATTAGGTCCTGTTAAGCAAGTTTCTTATGAGACTAAGGCATCTTCTCGTGAAGAAGGAGAAGTACGCATCGTTGAGGAAAAATTAGATGTTAGTCAAGGTAAACTAAATATGGGGCTTCGCACATCGATCACCTATGGTGACGATAATTATGCTGCCGCACTTATGTATAACGGTATACTGGGTGGATATCCACATTCTAAGCTGTTTCTTAATGTTCGTGAGAAGGAAAGTTTAGCTTATTACGCTTCGTCAAGGTATGACGGTCATAAAGGCATCGGAACGATTCAATCCGGTATTGAGGTTCAGAATTATAAGAAAGCTGTTGAGATCATTCAGAATCAGATTGCAGAAATGAAGGCGGGTCATATCAGCGAACTTGAAATGTCACAGACGAAAGCAATGATCCGCAATTTACTCCGTGAAATAGATGACTCTGCTTTTGAAATGATCGGTTTTGATTTTAATCGCCAATTATCAGGAAAAGAGCGGTCGGGAGAAGAACTCCTTCAGCAGGTTGAGAATATTACGGTGGAGGATGTGCAAGCTGCAGCATCTACCTTTGAGTTGGATACCATTTACTTCTTGAGAGGGCAAAAGGAGGAATAGACCGTGCAAAGTGTAAAATATGATAATTTACAAGAAACATTATATTCTGAAGTGATGGATAATGGTCTGCGCGTATATGTTCTTCCAAAGCCAGGCTTTCATAAAACTTATGCTACGTTCGCAACGAAATATGGATCGGTCGACAATCATTTTCGTTTAGAAGGTGAGGATGAAATAGTTGTTCCTGATGGTATTGCTCATTTTCTAGAGCACAAAATGTTTGAAGAGCCAGAGGGAGATATTTTCGCTACTTATGCATCACAAGGAGCTTCGGCGAATGCATTTACCAGCTTTGACCAAACGGTATATCTGTTCTCAGCGACTGAGAATATTGAAGATAATTTAGAGACCTTGATTAACTTTGTTCAGAATCCTTACTTCACAGATCAGAACGTGGAGAAAGAAAAGGGCATTATTGGTCAGGAAATTGACATGTATCAAGATAATGCCGATTGGCGCGTTTATTTCGGTCTAATTGAAGCCATGTATAAGTCTCATCCTGTGCATATCGATATTGCAGGAACAGTGGAGTCCATTGCTACCATTTCTAAGGAAACGCTATATCGTTGTTATCACGCTTTTTATCATCCCAGCAATATGTTGTTATTTGTAGTAGGTGGAGTAAATCCAGAAGAAGTATTTGAACTTGTACGGAATAACCAAGCGAAGAAGTCGTATACGCCTCAAGGTAGTATTGAACGAATCTTTGATCAAGAACAAGTAGGTGTAGCAGAGAAGCTTCGTGAGAGCAAGCTAACGGTGTCAATGCCTAAGTGTTTATTTGGATTTAAGGAAAAGAAGGTTGATTTCACAGGTGAGGAATTATTGAGACGGGATCTCATAAGCAAAATTATGCTGGATTTGTTATTTGGCTCTAGTACGGCATTGTATCAAAAGCTGTATGACGAAGACCTTATTTCTGACAGTTTTGGTCATGAATATAATAGTTCACCGCAATATGCCTTCTCTGCAGTAGGTGGAGATACTCCAAATCCTGATTTGTTGCTTCAACGAATCCGAGAAGAAGTAGACATCATTATCAAAAGTGGCTTTAAAGAAACAGACTTTGAACGTACACGCAAAAAGAAAATAGGTGGTTATTTGCGCATGCTAAATTCTGCTGAGAATATTGCGCATGAGTTTACGAAGTATCAATTCCGGGGGAGTGACTTCTTTGATGTCATCCATGTGTATGAATCGATTACATTAGAGGATGTTAATCAACGTTTATGTGAACATATCGATTGGGAGCAGATGGCTGTGTCGCTAGTGGTGAATCCTTGAATAAACAAGGTACAGGCGGAAATAAGCCGATCGGTGAGATGACCGTGCTAGTGACAGGCGCCAGTAGAGGCATTGGAGCGGCTATTGCTGAGCGTTTTGCAATGGTCGGTATGAATGTAGTCATACACTATATGAATTCCCATGAAGCGGCTAATGATGTCGCTAGACGATGTATGTCTCATGGGGCAAAGGTAATGACAGTGACTGCGGATTTGAAGGATAAGGATCAAATCTGTAGAGTACGAGAGAAATTGGAAAGTCATGGATTAATGCCGGATATTTTGGTTAATAATGCGGGTATTTCACATTATGGTCTTCTCGCTGACGTTACGGAAGAGATTTGGGATGATGTGATGTCAATCAATCTAAAAAGCATGTTCTTATGTACCCAACAATTTATGCCGTATATGGTTTCTCAGCGATATGGACGGATTATTAATATTTCTTCCGTATGGGGTATTTCGGGTGCTTCTTGTGAAGTGCTGTATTCAGCCAGTAAAGGTGGCGTGAATGCTTTCACTAAAGCGTTGGCTAAGGAACTTGCACCATCAGGAATTACGGTTAACGGAGTAGCTCCTGGTGCAGTGGATACCTCAATGATGGATCATCTAGAGCAGGAAGAAATACGCATGTTAGAGGAAGAAATTCCTGCGGGAAGACTGGCTAGGCCCGATGAAATTTCGTCACTTGTTTATTTCTTGGCACTCCCTGAATCGAGTTATATCAATGGGCAAATTATTAGTCCTAATGGGGGATGGATTACCTAGGTGAAACTTCTCCATTTTTTTTCGAATAAGGAAGAGTGAATTAGGTCATATTACAACTGTTGATTTTAAATCTCATGCGTCAAGCAAAGGAGGATTTAATGATGTCAACAGTACTCAGAAATTTTGACACATGGAAAAAGTTCTTGGGTGAACGTGTGGTGCAAGCTGAGAAGATGGGTATGAATGAAGATACCATATCTAAATTGGCCTACGAAATCGGCGATTTCCTTGATGAAAAAGTCGATCCACAAAACCCCTCCAACCGTGCCTTGAAAGAACTATGGTCAGTTGGTGACAAAGAAGAACGGCGTACAATCGCCCGTCTAATGGTGAAGTTGGCCAAAAAAAACGTATAGCAACCATGAGAAAAGCTCCCATTTGGGAGCTTTTCTACAATGATTACAGAGTTGACCTTGTTTTTCATATTTTTTTTATATATCATTAACTTGACCCGTTATTCAAACCGATCAAGATTTGAGCCTCTCCCGAAGGGTTAGAGGTCTATTTTGTCGAATATGTGTTAGATGAGGTGTTTAATTGGAAATCAAACAATGGTATATGGAATATAAGATACATAAAAACCGTCCGGGGTTACTGGGAGATATTGCTTCTTTACTCGGGATGCTGGAAGTTAATATACTGACAATTAATGGCGTGGAAGGTGAAACTCGAGGGATGCTCCTTGAAACGGATGACGAGGATAAAATTCTCCTGATGGGTGAGATGCTCAAAAAGGTGGATAGTATAACTGTTTCTGCATTGAGACCGCCTAAACTTGTTGATATTTTAGCTGTCAGACACGGACGTTACATTGACAGGGATTCAGATGATCACAAGACTTTTCGTTTCACTCGTGATGAACTTGGTTTATTAGTGGACTTTTTGGGTGAAGTCTTTAAGAAAGAGGGAAATCAGGTTATTGGACTTAGAGGAATGCCGCGCGTTGGTAAAACAGAGTCCATTATTGCTGGAAGTGTATGTGCCATGAAACGCTGGACTTTTGTGTCTTCGACATTGCTACGTCAGACTATTCGAAGCCAGCTATCTGAGGATGAAATGAATCCAAACAATGTCTTTATTATTGATGGAATTGTGAGTACAATTCGGTCAAGTGAGAAGCATTACAATTTGTTGCAAGATATTATGGATATGCCGTGTACGAAGGTGATTGAGCATCCCGATATTTTTGTTAAGGAATCGGAATATACGTTTGATGATTTCACGTTCATTATTGAACTTCGGAATAATCCTAGTGAGGAAATTATTTATGATACATTCACCAGCACTTATACCGACGATTTATAAATTAGACAGGAGGTGATGGTATGTCAGAACTGGGTCAGCAGTTAAGAGAAGCCAGATTAGAAAAAGGAATGAGCTTGGACGATGTCCAAGAAATGACAAAAATTCGTAAGCGATATTTAGAAGCCATCGAGGCAGGTGATTATAAAGTTCTTCCGGGAACTTTTTATGTCAGAGCTTTTATTAAGACTTACGCAGAGACAGTAGGGTTAAATCCAGATGAGCTATTAGAAGGGCATAAGCAGGATGTGTCATCCTTGCAGCCTGAATCCACAATGGAACCAGTGATCCAGAAGCGTTCGAGCAATAAGGTCCCTTCGGAACGTAATGTTAAATGGTTATCTACCGTATTGATGTGGACTTTTCCGATACTGATTGTTGTTGTCATTTATGTTTATTTATCAACACGAGATGATACCCCTAATTCCAATAAGGTTGTGGATTCGGGACAAAAGATTACAGATTCGCAGAATGATCCTTCCACCCAGCCTAAGGATACTGAAGTCACACCACCTATAGGCAATGGAGGAGAGGCTGGGACGACACCGGAGGGTAATGATACGGTAGTGACTCCTGGAGAGGAAGAACCCGTTGTAGAACCGGAGCCAGAGCAGGAACCTCAGAGTGTAACAGTTACCGAAGATGGTAAAAGCGGAAAAAATACAATTTTTAAAGTAGCTGCTCCAGAGGGAAGCAAGGTTCAAGTGGAAATTAAAGCAACGGGTCAAAGTTGGCTGGAAGTGTACCGAGGAGAAAATTCGCAGGGTGAGAAGCTGTTCTTTGACAATACTAAAGATGGGGATACCCTGTCTTATGATCTAGATAGTCAAGGTCTGTATATCAAGTCGGGTTACTCCAAAGCGACTGATATAACGGTTGGAGGACAGACGGTTACCGATGGTAAGGCTACATCACGGATTTTGTTGAAAATGGGTCAACCCGAAGCAAGTACTCCAGTAACTGGCGAATAAGGAACCTCACGGAGGGAAAGAATAAGATCAGCTACATAAGGCTGGAGTCTTTTCTACTTTCGATGAAGTGAGGTATGACCATGACAGTCAGCTGGATTGTAATTACCTTGGGGATCATTGTAAGCCTCCTTGGTTATTATCTAACCCCCCATGCTTGGGGCTATGGAATTCTAGGGTATGGACTTGCGCACATTGTCTTAGGGATACTTGATATGTTTAGAGATCCGTCCCGTAGTAAATAAATCACTTACTTTAGAAAAGGTATTCCTACACATGAGGCAGGTTCTCACGGGAGTACCTTTTTTGCTGATTAGACTTCAATGTAAGAATCATATATTATGACTACGTAGATGTTTAGAAAGAAAGGGCGTGGAACAATGAGTTCTGAAAATTCATTCGATATTGTATCCAAATTTGATTTACAGGAAATGATTAATGCTATAACACAAGCGGAAAAAGAAATTGAAACAAGATTTGATTTCAAAGGCAGTAAAAGTAGTCTGAAGCTAGACAAAGATACACTCGTCATTATTTCAGACGATGAGTATAAACTAAATGCTGTCATTGACATTCTTCAGACCAAAATGATTAAACGTGGTTTATCACTGAGAAATGTAGATTATAGTAAAATAGAGCCTGCCTCTCTGGGGACCGTTCGGCAAAGACTGACACTGAAGCAAGGAATAGATCATGAAAATGCTAAGAAAATCAATATTTTGATTCGTGATTCTAAACTGAAAGTCAAGAGCCAGATCCAAGGGGACCAAATTCGTATAACGGGTAAAAGTAAAGACGACCTACAGGGCATCATTCAATTATTGCGTAAAGCGGATCTTTCATTAGACCTGCAATTTACTAACGTGAAGTAATTTTAGTTTCTCATGAAGACATGACTCAAGCGTAGATTGACAGTAGTCTAGTTGTCTTTTTGACAGGTTACAAACGCGTATATTATAATTGTGAGTATTACTTAGGGATAATGGGTTTTTAATCATTGGGGGATGCATGAATAAATGACAGAGAGAGTCATAATTACACACGTAGATGCTCTGAAATACTTGGTGGATTCGAGGAGGTCATTCTGTGAATTTGCCTAACCGTATCACAATAGCAAGAATTTGTTTGATTCCCATTATGATGGTGTTTCTGTTAGTTGATTTTGGTTTCTATCCCTCACCTTTGAGATGGTATTCATATGAATTACCTTACAATCAACTCATAGCAGCGATTATTTTCATCATTGCCGCGAGTACGGATGGGATTGATGGCTTTCTTGCACGTAAGCATAATATGGTTACAAATTTAGGTAAGTTACTTGACCCACTGGCAGATAAATTACTTGTGGCAGCAATTCTGATCTCTTTAGTGGAGATGGGAAAGTGCGATAGTTGGATTGCAGTCATCATTATTAGCCGTGAATTTGCAGTTACAGGGCTTCGTCAAGTAGCTCTCTTAGAGGGCAAGGTAGTTGCTGCTAGTTACTGGGGTAAAGTAAAGACAGTTGTACAAATTGTAGCCATCGTTTTGATGCTTATTAATAACTTTCCATTTGAATTCATCAATGTACCCTTTGATGTCATTGTGACATGGGCAGCTGCCTTGATCACTCTTTATTCGGGAGTTGATTATTTTATTAAGAATAAATCGCTGCTTAACCTCTCGAATAGTTAAAGTGCGAGTTCAAAAAGTCGACTTTTCAGCACTAAAGTGTATGCTTACGATGTTGCGTTTCTTTGAAACGCCTCAGAAGATTGGATGAAGCAAGGGAGTGAGGAGCGGAGCTGCACGTTTTTGTAAAAACGACTTCGGAAGCATTCGCTTGCAGTACCTACAGTACCTAAAATGTTTCCGAAGGAAACATACTTCGAAAGCATACGCTAAGACCGGCTGAATTCAATCTTCGACGTCGATTAGGCCTCTTGATATGCTTCGTGATCAAAAGATGACTTTTTGAACAACCTCTTAAACACAGTTTGAAAAGACAATAGGATGAACTCCTATTGTCTTTTCTTTCAAGCAAAGTCACATAAATAATACGCTCATGGAGGTCGCCATATTATGAAGGCAGAGATTATTGCAGTAGGTACGGAGCTTTTACTAGGCCAGATTGTGAATAGCAACGCGCAATTTCTATCACAAGAATTAGCTACGATGGGGATCGATGTGTATTTTCAGACGGTAGTCGGTGATAATATGTCAAGACTTCAGGAGTCGCTTGAATTGGCGCGCCAGCGTGCAGATATTATTATACTGACAGGTGGCATTGGGCCTACACAAGATGATTTGACGAAAGATGCATTGGCTGCTTTATTGAGTCGTACATTACATATAGACCGACTTGCAATGGAACATGTGGACAACTTCTTCGTACAACGGGGGATTCACATGACTGAGAATAATCGTAGGCAAGCACTGGTTATTGAAGGGAGCACTCCTCTAGCGAATTCAACAGGACTAGCTGTAGGTAATGCCATTTCACATGAAGGGAAATATTACATCGTTCTTCCTGGCCCCCCTAAAGAGATGAAGCCTATGTTTCAAGATGAAGCTAAACGGTGGCTCTTGCAGCACGCTTTAACTAATGAAATGCCTATATACTCAACGATGCTGAAATTTGCTGGGATCGGTGAATCAGCATTAGAGGAGCGCCTTTTAGATCTAATTAACAACCAGAATGATCCTACGATCGCTCCCTACGCTAAAGAGGGGGAGGTAACAGTTAGAATTTCTACTAAAGCACCAAGTAAAAAAGAAGCGATGATTAAATTGGATGCTTTAGAAGCACAAATTCAAGCATTACTTCCAGACCACTTATATGCGAGTGAAGATGTACCCATCGAGAAAGCGATTGTAGACCTTCTGACTGACCGTGGGCTAACGTTCAGTGCTGCAGAGAGTTGTACAGGCGGACTACTTATGGAGCGCATTACATCCGTCCCAGGGAGCGCTACTGTGTTTCTGGGTGGTATTGTCTGCTACTCTAATCAGTTGAAGGAGAAGTTGCTGAATGTTCCTCATGATCTACTTGAAGGTGAAGACGCCCCAGGGGCGGTTAGCGCTGAAGTAGCGGAAGTGTTGGCTGAACAGGTTCGGATGATCGGAGATACAGATTTTGGACTTTCAATTACGGGAGTTGCGGGTCCAGCGTATTCGGAACGAAAACCAGTAGGCCTCGTATATGTTGCGATTGCTCAACGAGGTAAAAAAACGGAGGTTCATGAGCTTAATCTAAATGGTAATCGAGACTCTATTCGTCATCGCACGGTCAAGAGTTTGCTCTATCGTCTATGGAGAACGATCGTGTTAAGTGAGCAGTTGTCGTAGATATAGACATAAGTTGAAGGATTCATGTGAATAGGCGTATAATGATTTGTAACGGAAGAACCGTAGCCATTGTTGCTGCGGTTCTTTTTCTATATCGCGAACTTGTGGCAATACGAGGAGGGGTATGGTTCTACAAAAAAAACGAATGTATGTTCGAGAAAATGCTTGGCAAACGATCCGAAACAAGGTATTATTATAAATATAAACGTTGAAGAAGGATGTGAGTATATTGTCAGATCGTCGTGCAGCGCTAGAAGTAGCGCTTCGTCAAATAGAAAAACAATTCGGTAAGGGTTCAATTATGAAGTTAGGTGAATCTACTCATATGCAAGTGGAAGTTACTTCCAGTGGATCGTTAGCTTTGGATATTGCATTAGGGGTTGGAGGATTTCCAAGAGGACGGATTATTGAAGTGTACGGACCTGAATCTTCCGGTAAAACAACTGTAGCTCTTCATGCTATCGCTGAGGCTCAGAAAGCTGGAGGACAAGCTGCTTTTATCGATGCGGAACATGCGTTAGATCCTAAATATGCTAGCAACCTAGGAGTTAATATCGATGAATTGCTTCTATCCCAACCGGATACGGGTGAGCAAGCATTGGAAATTGCAGAGGCTCTTGTACGCAGTGGTGCTGTGGATATTATTGTTATTGACTCTGTAGCAGCCTTGGTACCGAAAGCGGAGATTGAAGGCGAGATGGGGGATTCCCATATGGGTTTACAAGCTCGTTTGATGTCTCAGGCTCTACGGAAATTGTCTGGGGCTCTTAGTAAGTCTAAGACTACGGCGATCTTTATTAACCAGCTTCGTGAGAAAATTGGGGTTATGTTCGGTAATCCTGAAACGACTCCAGGTGGTAAGGCATTGAAGTTCTACTCCACAATTCGTTTAGATGTACGTCGAGTGGAAAGTATTAAGAATGGTAATGACATCATAGGGAATCGCACTAAGATCAAAGTCGTGAAGAATAAAGTAGCTCCGCCGTTTAAACAAGCGGATATTGACATGATGTATGGGTTAGGGATTTCTAAAGAAGGAAGTATTGTAGATATCGGTACAGATTTAGATATCATTAACAAGAGTGGCGCTTGGTATTCCTATGAAGGTGAGCGTTTAGGTCAAGGTCGTGAGAATGCGAAGCAGTTCTTCAGGGATCATCCAGAGATATCTGATGTCGTAGAGAACAAGATTCGGGCAGCTAGCAACCTTATGAGTGCTGTTGTAATTCCTACAACGAAGGAACTAGAGGAAGAAGAGCTAGAAGAACAGGAACTATTGGAGATAGAATAAATTCTAGAATATATCAGTCTGATCTGATTAATTTATGAAAGGCGCCCTGGAGTTTATCCTATAGGGCGCCTTTTATTTGAAGTATTGGAAAGCATACATTTTATAATAATGAATCGGTAAATGGATACGTTTTATGGGAAACTTAAATTTGTTTACTCTAGTAGTGTTCTATTTTTAATGATGAAGAGAGGGATTGCAAGCGTGAGTGATGTGTACGATGATATGGAGCAAGATGAAGAAGTGGGAGGGGTCTCTCTTTTCCCAGATCATATAGAATTAATAATTACAGGGGTTGAACGTGAGCCTAAGCAGAGATATCGGTATTTAATTTCTTTTGGAGAACATGTATTATCTATCCATGAAGATGTGATGATCAAATATCGTATGATCAAGGGGAATGTATTCTGGAAGCATGAGTTAGAAGAAATTGTCCTCGCTAATGAGAAGCAACAAGCTTATGTACAAGGACTGAAATATTTAGAGCGTAAAGCAAGAACCCGCAAAGAAATAAGTATTCGTTTGCAACAGAAGGGGGCAAAGCACAACGTAATAGAGGAGGTTCTAGTACGCCTAACACAGGAGGGGCTACTAAATGATGCTATGTATGCTGAGCAATGGACTGAGCAGCGTATCATGAGCCAGCGTAAGGGGAAAGCATGGGTTCGACAAGAATTGAGACAAAAGGGGATAGACAAATCTTTGATCTCTGAAGCGCTCGATAGTGTAAGCGCTGAACAAGAATATAATAGTGCTCTGACCATAGGAAGAAAGAAGTGGAATCAGACCAAAGGTGAGGGACTAGAAAAGAAACGGAAAACGGGTTCTTACCTTATGCGTCGTGGGTTTTCAGGTGATCAGGTTAGACGTGTCCTTCAGCAAATGGTTCAAGAAGATGATTTACAGGATAGCGATGAAGATGATGTAATGTTTGATTAACAGAAGAAGTTTGGAAGTGATAGAACGCATTCTCTTGACAATATCTTTTCACAAATACTAAAATGAAAATAAGTCGAACTCATTAAGGGGCCTTTTTCCTTCCAAAAAAGGTTGTCTTTTATGAAAGATTTTATTTTCCTAATTTATATGAATACATTTAAAGCCAGTGTATGGTGGATTTTGTACAGTTGTGAAAGTGTACAAATGAAGAACGTGTGTCCGTTTAGTGGTATGATGAGTATGTGTAGAAGAAAAGAAGGACAACTACAGAATTCCCAAGGAATGCCTTGGAGGAACCAACGAGGAGGTGGACGGGTTGATAGAAACCTGGATCTGGATATTGATCGTTCTCGTTGTAGCTGCAATCTTTGGGTTCGTTGGTTATTTTATTCGCAAATCTATTGCAGAAGCTAAAATCTCCAGTGCCGAAGAAGCTGCCGTACAAATCGTGGAGAGCGCGAAGAAGGAAGCAGAAGCATTGAAGAAAGAAACAGTTCTGGAAGCTAAGGACGAAGTCCATAGAATCCGCACTGAAGCTGAAAAGGAGACTCGTGAACGCCGGAATGAAACGCAACGGCAGGAACGTAGACTATTGCAAAAAGAAGAATCGCTGGATAAGAAAATTGAATCATTAGAACGTAAAGAAGAACAAGTGGCGAACAAAGAGAAACGAATTGAAGAGACACAGCAACAAATTGATACCATTTATAAAACTCAAGTGACTGAATTAGAGAGAATATCCAACTTGACAACAGAAGATGCGAAGAGCATTATTTTGACCAATGTGGAACAAGAAGTTCGTCATGAGACAGCACAAATGATTAAAGACATTGAGCAACAAGCGAAAGAAGAAGCGGATAGAAAAGCACGTGAAATTATTACGCTTGCTATTCAACGCTGTGCCGCCGATCATGTTGCAGAAACAACTGTTTCTGTCGTAACACTGCCGAATGAGGAAATGAAAGGACGGATTATTGGACGCGAAGGTCGTAATATCCGTGCGCTTGAAACCCTTACCGGAATTGACCTCATTATTGATGATACGCCGGAAGCTGTAATTCTATCGGGATTTGATCCAATTCGTCGTGAAATTGCTCGTACTGCACTAGAGAAACTGGTAGCAGATGGACGAATTCACCCTGCACGTATTGAGGAAATGGTAGAAAAGTCTCGTAAAGAAGTTGATGAACGAATCCGTGAGTACGGTGAGCAAGCTACTTTCGAGGTTGGTGTTCATGGTCTGCATCCTGATTTGATCAAAATCATGGGACGATTGAAATTCCGTACAAGCTATGGTCAGAACGTCCTCAAGCATTCAATGGAAGTTGCTTACTTGGCAGGATTGATGGCTGGAGAGCTCGGAGAAGACATTGTATTGGCGAAACGTGCCGGATTATTGCATGATATCGGGAAAGCGCTAGATCATGAAGTGGAAGGGTCACACGTTGAAATTGGCGTGGAACTGGCGAAGAAATACAAGGAGCATCCAGTAGTTCTCAACAGTATCGCCTCCCATCATGGAGACGTCGAAGCTACTTCTGTCATCGCTATGCTTGTTGGTGCAGCAGATGCATTATCAGCAGCAAGACCAGGGGCACGCAGAGAAACACTGGAGACTTACATCAAGCGTCTTGAAAAGCTGGAAGAAATTGCAGAATCATTCGAAGGTGTAGAGAAATCCTTTGCCATTCAAGCTGGACGCGAAGTCCGCGTAATGGTACAACCTGAGAAGATTGATGACGCAGAGTCCTTCCGCTTGGCACGTGACATTACGAAGATGATCGAGAATGAACTTGATTATCCGGGACACATTAAAGTTACTGTCATTCGAGAAACGCGAGCTGTTGAATACGCGAAATAGGTAAATATGAAAAGTGGCCACATTGGGGCCACTTTTCATATTGTTTATACAAGGAGGAGATTTATTATTAACGTTTTATTTATTGGTGATATCGTAGGTGAAGTAGGTAGAAAAGCACTCAAGTCCCTACTTCCTGTATTAAAATCCAAGTACAATCCACATATTATTATTGCTAATGGAGAAAACTCTGCTGCAGGTAGAGGAATAACAGAATCTATCGCAAATGATTTCTATAACTGGGGAGTCCATGGGATTACTATGGGTAATCATACGTGGGATAATAAGGATATATTCGAGTTTATTGATGATGAGCCGAGAATGGTACGCCCTGCTAATTTTCCACCGGGAACGCCAGGACTTGGACATACCGTCATTAAAGCCAACGGTAAAGAATTGGCAATTGTTAACCTGCAAGGTCGAACCTTTTTACCAGCTATAGATTGTCCATTCCGTAAAAGTGATGAAATTGTCGAGGAACTGCGTAAAAAGCATAAATGTATCTTAGTTGATTTCCATGCAGAAGCTACCTCAGAGAAAATTGCTATGGGTTGGCATTTAGACGGACGTGTATCCCTAGTAGTAGGTACCCATACACACGTGCAAAGTAATGATGATACGATTCTTCCACAAGGTACTGCATATTTAACGGATGCAGGTATGGTAGGACCTAAGGAAGGTATACTGGGGATGGAGCGCGAGGCTGTTTTACGTAAATTTGAGACACAACTCCCTGTACGATTTGTTGTAGATACCGGTAAATGGCATTTCCATGGGGTGTTCGTTCAAATTGACGAGTCAACAGGTAAAGCTACAAAGATAGAGAAGATTCGTTTACGCGAAGATGAATGGATTATGGAATAGGATTACAAAAAGAAGGTATTTTTTTCTCTCCTCTGAATAACATCTAAGTATGTATGTGGAAGCGAGCCATTCATACCCAGGGGAGGATATTACTATGGATGTATTAAAAGTTTCAGCTAAATCCAATCCCAATTCGGTTGCAGGGGCACTTGCTGGAGTTCTGCGTGAACGAGGCGTGGCTGAATTGCAAGCGATTGGAGCTGGTGCACTGAATCAAGCTGTAAAAGCAGTAGCCATTGCCCGGGGATTCGTAGCACCTAGCGGAGTCGACTTGATCTGCATTCCAGCCTTTACTGATATTGTGATTGATGGTGAAGACCGCACGGCGATTAAATTAATCGTTGAACCTAGATGAGAAGGGTTGTCACGTTGAATTAGACCTGTTTACTTAAGCTGAAGGAAGAATTCGTTTTGAAGGCGGAATTCATTCATTCTTTCAGAAGTAGACAGGTTTTTTGCATGAAATTTAAGTGCTGGACGGAAGGGAGCAAAGGAATGCCATCACGTTGGGTGGATTTACATTGTGATGTTCTGAATAAAATGACGGAGAACGCAGAGATATCCTTCTTGGATGATGCTAGGTTAGACATCACTTATGAAAGGATGCAACAAGGAGGTATCGGTCTGCAATGTTTTGCCATCTATTTGTCACAGCATTGGGGACAGCCACGATTTGAATATATATTAAATGGGATCGATATTTTTCGTAACCGTGTGTTGCCCACGGGTGATGGTCTGCAGTGGCTTAGGTGGAAGGATGAAGTGGAGCAGGTTCGAGACCCCAAAAGTCTGTGGGGAATGCTTTCGATTGAGGGAGCGGATGGACTGGAAGGTAACTTATTTTATGTTAAGACTGCTTTTGAATTAGGTGTGCGCTTTCTCGGTGTGACTTGGAATTATGCGAACTGGGCTGCAGATGGCATTCTAGAACAAAGAAACGGGGGCTTTACTGCGAAGGGGAGAGAGTTGATAGACTTATGCCATAAGATGGGGATGTTGCTTGATGTGTCCCACTTATCAACGGCTGGCTTCTGGGAGTTAGTGGAGTTAACACAAAGGCCCTTTATTGCTTCACATTCCAATGCTTATGCTATATGTGATCACCCTCGTAATTTAACGGACGAACAGATTAAAGCCATCATCGCTTTGGATGGGCGGATGGGTCTAACTTTTGTTCCTTGGTTTGTGAAAAGCGGGGATGCTACCGTGAAGTCTGAGGATATTCTGTATCATATTGAGCATATGTGTAGTCTAGGTGCAGAGAAACATCTTATGTTCGGTTCTGATTTTGATGGGATCGATACTTGGATTCATGGACTTGAACATCCGGGTCAATATCCTGATTTTGTTGAACTACTGCTACAACATTACACAGAGGCACAAGTTACAGCTTGGATCTCGGGGAATGCTTTAACCTTTTTGGAACAACATTTACCTGAGAGACCTAGTGGAGTCCCAAAAAGCTTGATCGAGTGATCGTAGGAGCGGAGAACTTTAGCTCAATCTATATAATTGACAATCCTGTAACAGAAGCGAGAATATGATGAAATTTAAGGGCTCTCAATAGGAGAGCGCCTTTTTATTTTGGGATAAAAGGATGTATAATGGATGTTGATGTCGGCATAATATTGATTACAGAGAAAATAAGGAGTGTATTTAGATGAGTAAAACAGTACCTTTAGGTGTGTCTGCTAGACATATACACCTTACACAAGAGCACGTGGAAGCTTTGTTTGGACAAGGCTACCAATTAACAGAGTTTAAGCCATTATCCCAACCAGGGCAATTTGCAGCGAATGAAACCGTAGCTGTTATTGGAACTAAGGGTCAATTTGATAAAGTTAGAATTCTAGGACCTGCGCGTCCAGCCTCTCAATTAGAGATTTCTCGTACTGATTCTTTCGCCATTGGAGTGAAGGCACCTGTTCGCGAGTCGGGAAACATTGAAGGAACACCAGGAATTACAATTAAAGGACCTGCTGGTGAAGTAACACTTGATCAAGGTGTAATCGTAGCCGCTCGCCATATTCATTTTCATACTTCAGATGCTGATGCATGGGGTATCAAAGATAAGCAATTATTGAAAGTTCGTCTTGGCGGAGAACGCGGATTAGTGCTTGAAAATGTTGTTGCACGTGTATCCGATTCGTTCGCACTTGATATGCATATTGATACGGACGAGGCGAATGCTGCTGGAGCTAAGAATGGCGATACAGTAGAAATTGTTGAATAATAACTAGAATACGATTTGTTAAAAATAGCAGGTTATTGAGAGCAGGAGAATCATTCTCCTGCTTTTTTTGTGATGTTATACAGCGAAAGAGACGCGCTAGAAATGCCATCTAATTCATGGTATAATTTATCGTAATGCCTTTTAATGGAGGTTGGAATTTCCTCAACGGAATTGAAGGAGTGACTGAAAGTATGACTAAACAAAGTAAAGATTACTCTAAATATTTTGATTTCTCAGATGCTAAAGTGTTGTCTGAAGATGAGTTTGGTAAGAAAATTCGAATTAAAGGCCGGGAAATCAACATTATATCGGAGCCTAACCATAGACAAGAAAAACAACGAGGTAAACAAGACGTACAGGTTCTGTACGGCAATGCCGTCCCAGACGAGCTGAGAGGCATCGGAGAGGACAAATATTATATAATCTATACCTTTGGCTGCCAAATGAATGAACACGATACTGAGACCATGAAGGGCCTGCTAGAGGAGATGGGGTATCGTAGTACGGAAGATCGTAAAGTCGCGGATATTATTCTGATGAACACTTGCGCGATTCGTGAGAATGCCGAGGATAAAGTATTTGGTGAACTCGGTCATTTAATGCACCTTAAGACAGAAAAGCCGAGCCTGTTACTAGGTGTGTGTGGCTGTATGGCGCAAGAGGAGAATGTCGTTAATCGTATTTTACAAAAGCATGGCTTTGTCGACATGATCTTTGGTACTCACAATATTCATAGACTGCCTCATCTTATTAAAGAAGCGATGTTTAGTAAGGAATTGGTGGTTGATGTATGGTCCAAAGAAGGCGATATCATTGAGAATTTACCGAAAAAACGCGAGGGTATGCGCGCTTGGGTTAACATTATGTATGGATGTGATAAATTCTGTACCTACTGTATCGTTCCATTCACGCGAGGTAAAGAGCGCAGTCGTCGTCCGGAAGATGTCATTGCAGAAGTAAGAGATTTGGCTCGGCAAGGCTTTAAAGAAGTGACACTTCTCGGGCAAAATGTAAATGCGTACGGTAAGGACTTTAGTGATATTACATATAGTTTCGCTGATCTGATGGATGATATCCGCGGGATTGATATTCCTAGAGTTCGGTTTACGACGTCACATCCGAGAGACTTTGATGACCAACTCGTTCAAGTCCTTGCCAAAGGTGGTAACTTAGTTGAACATATACACTTACCTGTTCAATCAGGTAGTACAGAAATATTGAAAAAAATGAGTCGTAAGTATACCCGTGCGAGCTATCTAGAGCTTGTTGGCAAAATAAAAGAAGCCATTCCTAATGTTGGATTAACGTCAGATATTATCGTAGGTTTTCCTGGTGAAACTGACGAGCAGTTTGAAGATACAATGACTTTAGTTCACGAAGTTGGTTTTGACTCTGCATTTACCTTCATTTATTCCCCTCGGGAAGGGACGCCAGCGGCTATTATGGAAGACAATGTGCCGATGGAAGTGAAGAAGGTACGCCTACAGCGTCTAAACGAAGCAATTAAAGATAATAGTCGCATGAACAATGAGAAAATGTGTGGACAAGTCGTAGAGGTTCTTGTAGAAGGTGAGAGTAAGAATAATGTTTCTGTTCTAGCCGGAAGAACACGCAGCAATAAACTGGTTCATTTTGAGGGAAGCAGTGATCTCATAGGCTCCATCGTTCAGGTGAAAATAAGTGATGCAATGACATGGTATATTAAAGGTGAAATTATGGAGTCTGTAGCAGTTAATTGATGAAATAGGAGTGATAGTCTTGTCACAAGAACAAGGTCATGTAAATAAATATGGCATGATGTCATATGATACCAAGGATTTAGTTATTCAAGAAGATATTATGTCTAAGGCCAAAGAATTAGCGGATCTCATTTCGGGTAGTGAAGAAGTTCAGCAGTTCCAGCAAGCCGAAGAAAAAATTCGTAACCATCAGCGGGTTCAAGACTTGATTGTAGTGATGAAGAAGAAACAAAAGGAAATTGTTGCTTTTGAATCTTTTCAAAATAAAGAAATGGTTGCTAAGATCGAACGTGAAATTGCCGAATACCAAGATGAAATTGATGGCATTCCCATCGTAGTGGAATTTCAACAGTCTCAGACGGATATTAACTACTTACTTCAATTAGTCATTTCTGTCATTCGAGATACGGTATCTGAGAAAGTGAATGTGGAAGTGGGCACAGACTCACCTCCGACCAATTGTGGATAATAAACAAACAGGGTTGCGGATACTATATCCGCGCCTTTTTGTTGAATTAAACCACGTTGTCGATATATATAGATGAGTAATGGAGGATAACATCATGGATGGACTAGAAAGCATGATAGCAAATGGTAAAGATACATTCTGGGGATTTCTAGGATGTGAATTTATATCGGGTGATGCTAAGGAAGTTAAGATTGCATTAGAGGCTAAGAAACATCATTTGAACTCTATGGGCATTGTACATGGCGGAGTATTAACTTCCTTAATGGATCAGACTATGGGAATGGTTGCAACGGCTAAGAAGAATATAGATAATGTGGTAACAACGAATCTAAATGTTCATTTCTTAGCGCCAATGACAGAAGGGCGATTAATCGTTACTGCCGTTGTTCTTCATGAAGCGGGCCGCAGTTTAACCGTTGAAGCTCGTGTCCACAATAGTGAGGGAACATTAGGTTGTATAGCAACAGGAACGTTCCGAGTCGTCATTCGGCGATAGTCAATGGAAAATAATTACGTATATCACTTGACAAATTTCATTAATATATCATAATGATAATATCAAATAGAATATTATGTGGTGATGAGAATGGATAATAAGGATAATCAACAGGAAAAGTATAGCGCTAAAAATTATCGAACTCCCGACGGAGTACCGGCAGATATTGTGATGTTCACACTTACGAAACGGGAGCGCAAGACGGTTACGAAGACATTACCGATCCGAGAACTAAAGGTGATGTTAATTCGCCGCAAAGCTTGGCCTTGTGCAGGCATGTGGGCACTTCCTGGGGGCTTCTGCAAGGAAAGTGAATCTATATACGATGCAGCTAAGCGAGAGCTTAAGGAAGAGACTGGGGTGGACGGAGGACATCTAGAATATTTAGGTGTATATAGTCAGCCTGGTAGAGATCCACGCGGCTGGATTATTAGCAACGCTTTTTTTGCTCTTGTAGAAGAGTGGATGCTTGAGCATGGGCAAGCGGCAGATGATGCTGAAGAAGTAGGGTTGTTTGGTATTGAAGAAGCGCTAGAGCAACTGGAGCTTGCTTTTGATCATCGTGAAATTATTCGTGATGCGTATGTTAAAATTCAGCAAAAGATGCTACAGACGACCATTGCTAAGCAATTTTTGCCCGAGCATTTCACGTTAAGTGAGTTGTATCAAGTCATTCAGACCGTGGTTCCTGAATTTAAGGAGCCTAACTTTATTCGGAAGATAACTTCAACCCGTAGTCGGGAAGGTATTCTGGAAGAAGTGAAAGATGAATCTGGGAAGAAGCTTAGTTCGAATCAATATTCACAACGTTCAGCACAATTGTATATGTTTACGGATAATGTACCCCTATTATCGATCTATACGTAACCTATCGTCGATCTAATTCTGTGAGGAGTGAGCGTAATGAATGCACTGATCGTGATTGATTACACCTATGATTTTGTGGAAGGCAATCTTCCTGTAGGAGAGCCAGGTATAGCTATTCAGCATACGATAGCAACGATAACTCAGAATTATGTAGATCAAGGTGATTTCGTAGTGATGGCTGTTGACTTGCACGAGGAGAATGATCCTTATCATCCGGAGACTGCTCTTTTTCCGCCACACAATATCAGAGGGACACGGGGAAGAGATCTTTATGGAGAATTAGCGAATGTATACCATCGTCATCAAGAGCGTATTTATTGGATGGACAAAACGAGATATAGTGCTTTTTGTGGAACTGATCTCGACATCAAGCTTCAAGAACGAGGGATTAAGGATATATATTTGATGGGGGTGTGTACAGATATTTGTGTCTTACATACCGCCGTTGATGCTTATAACAAAGGATATCATGTAACAGTGTTTGAGGATGCTGTAGCTAGTTTCAATCCGAATGGACATGAATGGGCATTGCAGCATTTCAAAGGAAGTCTTGGAGCACGCGTGATCAGTAGTCAAAGCTGATGTACTTCGGTTCATCTTCTATAACAATGCTGCCTTGGCTCAAAGACAAGGGGAGAAATCAGTTATGCAAACAATGGGTCTAGCATTACACACCGATAAATATCAAATTAATATGATGTATGCACATTGGTACGGAGGAACACACAAACGTAAAGCCGTATTTGAAGCTTATTTTCGCAAGTTGCCATTTGGGAATGGATATGCCGTATTTGCAGGTCTCGAACGAATTGTTCATTACATTGCGAACCTTAGATTTACAGAGGAAGATATCAGATATTTATCTGAACAGGAAGAGAATTATGATTCTGGATTCCTTGAAGAGCTGAGACAGTTTCATTTCCGTGGAACGATTCATTCGATGAAGGAAGGGGCGCTAGTCTTTCCTAGTGAGCCACTTATACGAGTAGAGGGTACCATGATGGAAGCCCAATTGGTTGAGACTGCTCTTCTTAACTTTATGAATTTCCAGACTTTGATTGCGACGAAGGCGTCAAGAATCAAGCAGGTTGCCGGTCAAGATACGTTACTGGAATTCGGGACTAGACGAGCTCAAGAGGCAGATGCGGCGGTATGGGGAGCGCGAGCTGCTTATATCGCTGGCTTCGATGCTACATCGAATATGTTAGCGGGTCAGAAGTTTGGGATCCCAACCAAGGGAACGCATGCACATTCATGGGTACAGAGTTTCAAAACGGAGCAAGAGGCTTTTGATGCTTATGCTAAAGTACTTCCTGATCAAGTTACACTCCTTGTGGATACTTTTGATACGCTAAAAAGTGGTGTTCCAAATGCGATCAATACAGCCAAAAAGCTGGAGTCTATCGGTAAGAAAATGAGTGCGATTCGTTTAGATAGTGGTGACTTGGCTTATCTTTCCATTAAGGCTCGTGAAATGT
This sequence comes from Paenibacillus sp. DS2015, assembly GCF_050433705.1. NCBI lineage: Bacteria > Bacillati > Bacillota > Bacilli > Caryophanales > Paenibacillaceae > Paenibacillus > Paenibacillus sp. DS2015. Next base: position 109,495 of record NZ_JBNPWS010000018.1, read on the forward strand.
TAGATGAAGCGGGCTTGCCATATGTCAAAATCGTTGCTTCCAATGATTTAGACGAGAATACCATTCTGAATTTGAAAGCTCAAGGAGCGCGAATTGATATATGGGGCGTTGGAACCCAGCTTATTACCGCTTCAGATCAACCTTCATTAGGTGGAGTATACAAGCTTGTAGAGCGGGATATAGATGGAATCATGACACCTACGCTCAAAATTTCTGCTAATCCAGAGAAGGTGTCCACACCAGGTAAGAAGGAAGTCTATCGTATTATCGATAAAGTCAGTCAGAAAGCACTAGCTGATTATATTTGTTTCCCTGGGGAAGAACAACCTAGCGATGGTAGAAAAATTACATTATTTAATCCGCAGCATCCTTATTTACAAAAGAGTGTTCGCAACTATGAAGCTACGCCTATGTTAGAACCGATCTTTGTTGATGGGCTTCAGGTATATACATTGCCTAAACTTGAAGAAATACGTAGCTATCATGTAGAGCAAATGAACATGTTCTGGCCTGAATATTTACGTAAGTTGAATCCGGAAATTTATCGTGTCAACATTAGTCATGAAGTTTGGGAACTGAAGAAAAATATGATGGCAGAGTATATGCAAGAAGAAGATATTTAAGAGATAAGATAAGATTGCAAAGCATGTTACTTCCCCTGTATGGGTGAGTGACATGCTTTTTTTTTGCAACTAGAAGAAAGTTAATTATTTCTCGGGAAAGCGCAGGAGATGGCAGAATGATGCGGCATTCGACAATAGCTTGTCATGCTGTGTCATGTTGCTGTGGTGAGAATATGGAGGGTGATAAAAGTTATTGTGAGTGCTCGGATATGATATTCTTCATATCTAAAATTTGAGATATTACGTTAAATGGAAGAATAATGATTGTAGAAATTATAGCTGAAAGGGGTCATGTCGGTGGTACATTTGCCCAAAAAAAATGAGCTAGGCTTCTTCGAGATTCGCTTGGAATCGATCGGAGGTCTAGGAGCAAACCTTGCTGGGAAAATGCTAGCTGAAGCTGGTGTTGAGGGAGCGGGGCTGAATGGTGTTAGCTTCTCATCTTATGGTTCAGAGAAGAAGGGTTCCCCGGTAAAGGCACATATTCGTTTTTGCGATTTGACGACACCTATTCGTGATACTTCTCCTGTTGAGCGACCACATGTTGTCAGTATCTTTCATGAGGCATTAGCGAAGACAGTGAATGTGACTAGCGGAATATATGAAGATAGCATCGTTCTAATTAATTCACAAAAATCACCCGAACAAATAAAAAATGAGTTGAAGATGTTAGGAGGAACAGTGGCTATTATTGATGCCACAGGGATTGCTCTAAACGAGAAAAACCGTGTGAATATGGCGATGTTAGGTGCGATGTTCCGATTCTGTCCATTCTTAGATCCGGGGACAATGAAGGAAGTTATTCGCAAATCACTTGAGAAGAAGTATCCACAAAGTGTGGCTTCGGCCCTAAATACATTTGAGCGTGGTTATCAGGAAGTGGTAATTCAACAATTTGTTCTGCAAGAGGGACAGTCTATGCCTGAGTTCGTACGTTCAGACGTGCCTGTATTAGGTTACGGAACACAGTCTATCGGGGGTGTGATTACCAATCCGGGGAACAGCTTCTTAAAGAACCTCAGTATTTCACGTTCAGGTATGATGCCTGTCTTTGCTGTGGATGAATGTATTCATTGTGCTCAATGTGACACGGTTTGTCCTGACTTTTGTTTTGTATGGGAAGAGAAACCAGATAAAAAGGGACGGCCACAAATGTTCCTGCAAGGTATCGATTTTCAGTATTGCAAAGGATGTCTGAAATGTATTGAGGCCTGCCCAACCGATGCTCTATCAGGTATTCTTGAAATAGAAGGCGCTGCCGATGAGCAAGGGGTAAAACATCAATTCGACTTAGTAACGGATTAGGAATGAAGGGAGGAATATAAGGATGGCTATCGATTATGAACAAGAAGTAGGGAGCTCGAAGGTCGAGCAAGTGTATGTATATGAATCAGGGAATGAAATGGCTGCTTATGCGGCACATCAGATCAATTATCATGTAATGGGGTATTTTCCAATTTCCCCATCGACTGAGGTCGCACAGTTTCTAGATTTAATGAAAGCTAACGGACAGCATGATATCAAGTTGATCCCTTCAGATGGAGAACATAGCTCGGCTGGTATCTGTTATGGGGCCTCTACGGCGGGCGGTCGAGTGTTTAATGCAACAAGTGCTAACGGTTACATGTACATGCTGGAACAGATGCCAGTGCAGTCAGGGACACGTTTCCCGATGGTTTTGAATCTTGTCTGTAGATCCATTTCAGGTCCTCTTAATATACATGGAGATCATTCTGATTTGTATTTTGCCTTGAATACAGGTTGGCCAATTTTAATGTGTCGTGATCCACAGGCTGTATATGATATGAACCTGATCGCACTGAAACTTGCAGAACATCCAGATGTTCGCTTACCCGTCATGGTCGCTTCGGATGGATACTTTACATCTCACCAAAAGCGCCGTGTGCAAGCATTTGCTCATCGAGCTGATGTTCTGAAGTTCGTTGGAGAAAAACCACCAGCAGGCTTTCCAGATACGTTAGATCGAGAGAATCCGATTACGGTCGGTCCTTATATGAATGAACCTGACTACATTAATAATCGATATCAACAATCTCAGGCCATGTATAGTGCTGGTGAGGTGTTTGAGGTTATTTCCCGCGAATATGAGCAATTGACGGGGCGGCAGTATGACATGTTGGATATGTACCAAATGGAAGATGCTGAAGTGGCCGTATTTCTAATGAACTCTGCCTCAGAAATTATTAAGGATGTCGTAGACCAGCTTCGCAGTCAGGGGATTAAGGCGGGTTCCATAGCACCGAATATGATTCGCCCTTTTCCACAGAAGGAAATAGCCGAAGCTCTTAAGCATGTCAAAGCCATAACAGTAGGAGACCGTGCTGATTCATATGGTGCCCATGGTGGAAATATGGTCAATGAAATAAAGGCAGCATTATTTACCTATGGTAATAGCACAACGCAAGTGATTAGCCGGATTTTTGGACTTGGGGGTAAGGAGTTTTACGCTGAGGATGGTCACCATCTATTTGAATTAGCGATAGAGGCTGCTGCTAAGGGCAAAGTTGAGGTTCCTTTTGATTATTATGGTCATACCGTAGGAGAACCTGACAAAGCACCTAAGAGAGTATTGAAGCCGATGAAGTTTGAGGATTTGAAAACAGGTCTTATTACTGTAAAGAAGGATGAGGCAACCGGAAAGTTGAGTGTGCGTATTCCCCCTCTTCGTTCATTGACGAAGAAACCTAAACGTCTCGCTCCTGGACATGGTGCTTGTCCTGGGTGCGGTATTTTTTCGGGACTCGAAACGTTCTTTAAAGGCATTGAAGGTGATATTATCGCATTGTATCACACAGGTTGTGCCATGGTTGTAACTACGGGATATCCATACTCTGCTCATAAGGCAACATATATTCATAATTTATTTCAGAATGGTGCAGCAACCTTGTCGGGTGTTGTGGAGATGTTCTGGGAGCGCAAACGACGAGGTGAATTAGAACATTTAGGTTTACAGGATGACTTCACATTTGTCATGGTTACAGGTGACGGAGGAATGGATATCGGCATGGGACCGGCGATTGGTGCAGCACTTCGCAATCATAAGATGATTATTATTGAGTATGATAATGAAGGTTATATGAACACTGGTGCGCAACAATCCTACTCTACACCTATGGGTAATCGAACTTCTACATCGAATCTGGGATCGACACAGCAAGGGAAAACAACGCATCATAAAGATACAGCACAGATTATGGCTGCGACGAATATTCCTTATGTATTTACAGGTTCTGAAGCATTCCCGCAAGATTTAGTGAAGAAGGCGGCTAAGGCGCAATGGTATGCGCAACATGTAGGATTAGTGTATGGTAAAATATTAATAGCTTGTCCACTAAATTGGTTATCCAACGATAATGAAGGTACGCAGATCGTGGGCGCTGCGGTAGACTCTTGTTTCTTTCCACTATATGAGGTGGAACAGGGTTGCACCCAAATTACCTACAATCCAGAAGACAAGAATAAGCAGATTGAACTCCGGGAATGGTTGAAATGGATGGGTAAAACCAAACATCTACTCAAGCCTGAGAACGAAGCTGCATATGAAAGTTTTCAAGGAGAAGTCCATCGTCGTTGGCATGTATTGAAAGCTAAACACGATAACCCTTATTTGTAGGGACAAATAGTAATATATTTAGTGACATAATTAAGAAGATCACCTCCCTTAGATGGACGGGATCTTCTTTTTCTAGAAGGGAAGGTTTAGGATGGATAAATTTCAGGCATTTATGATCCATAACGATGAGCAAGGATTTCGGAGTGGAGTCGAGACAGTAGCACTAAATCAATTACCCGAGGGGGACGTGACAGTCCAAGTTGAGTATTCGGGCGTTAATTATAAGGATGGATTAGCGAATTCAGCGAACGGAAGAATTGTAAGCACATATCCGTTCATACCCGGTATAGATTTAGCTGGAACAGTTGTGGAATCAAGCAACCCTAAATTTATGGTGGGCGATTCTGTTCTGTGTACAGGTTATGGTCTTGGAGTATCTCACTATGGGGGATACAGTGGTTATGCAAGACTGAATAGTGAGTGGCTCGTTGCGCTCCCTGAGGGCTTAACTTCGCGAGAAGTGATGAGCATTGGGACAGCTGGATTTACGGCAGCTTTATCTGTAGATCAGCTCCTGCACAATGGTCTCAAAGTGGAGCAGGGGCCTGTGTTGGTCACGGGAGCTACTGGGGGTGTAGGTAGTATAGCAGTATCTATTCTGGCTAGGCTTGGATTTGAAGTTGTAGCAAGCACAGGAAAAGCGGATCAATACACAGACTTCCTGAAGCAATTGGGAGCAACCGCAGTTGTGACTAGGGGAGATATTGAAGCTCCAGTTAAAGGAGTTCTAGCTAAAGAACGCTGGGCTGGGGTGATAGATCCTGTAGGAGGAGCGCAACTCACTGGAATATTAAAAAGCTTACAGTATGGTGGAAGTGTGGCATTATCTGGGCTGACAGGTGGTGCGTCATTTGATCATACGGTCTATCCATTTATTCTACGTGGTATACAATTGTTAGGTATAGACTCTGTTAACTGTCCAATGGATCGCAGACAGGCGATTTGGAATAAGTTGGCTACGGACTGGAAACCCGTCACTGCACTTCAGCAAGGGATTACAGAGGTTCCACTTGAGGGTCTTTCTTCTGTGTTGGAGACTATTTTGCAGGGTGGGGCTGTAGGACGAACACTGATTACATTGAATCGTTAATACATGGAGTACTAAAAGAGTTGGAATGAGCATATATATAGGGGAACCTCCATGAGGTTCCTTTTTTGTGTGGCGGCGTGCCCAGAGGCACGCATTATCTAGTTGGTGAAAGTCCAACCGAAGGAGGGACCAAGCCACCTTCGTAGCTAGGATACCTGCGTATGGCGAA
>NZ_JBNPWS010000019.1:0-102435 GCF_050433705.1 Paenibacillus sp. DS2015
TTGACCATATATTTCTCTCCCCTCGGAGAGTATGTCGGCTAATTATGGGGAATTTTCAACTGCTGATATTAGGTATTTTACAATTGATGTTCACATCTATATCTTAGAGAATCAGGTCCTTCATTTTTTCTTGTGAGAGTGATATTTGTCTCTACATAAAGCTCAAAAATTATATATCATTATTTAAAGTAAATGTTGAATAAGGATGATGGAGTATGACATTCAGAGGGTATCTACAATTAGTGGAAATGAGGACAAAAGTGGCGAGCATGATTCCGTTTCTCATAGGATCGGTCTATGCGATCTTTCGATTCCACGAGTTTAATGTATTTCATTTCGTCCTGATGCTGATTTCTTTACTTAGTTTTGATATGTTCACAACGGTCATGAATAATTATTATGATTTCAAAAAAGCTAGAATAAAAGAAGGTTACGGTTATCAAATTCACAACGTCATTGTGAAAGATAACCTCAAAGAGAGAACCGTAGTTACGGTTATCATTCTCCTATTCCTAGTGGCGACAGGTGCAGGCATTGTCCTCGTGTTTCATACAGGCCTCCTACTATTTCTATTGGGTGGATTGTCCTTTCTAGTAGGTATATTATATTCATTTGGTCCGATCCCCATTTCAAGAATGCCATTAGGTGAAATATTCTCAGGTCTATTCATGGGTTTGGTGATCATCTTTATTTCGACCTACATCCATGTCGGGGATGATCAACTAGTGTCTCTAGCCTTCGATCAGCAACATCTTATGGTTCAACTCAATATCGTTGAAGTATTACTCATCTTTCTCATCTCCATACCTGCCGTTTTATGTATTGCAAACATTATGTTAGCTAACAATATATGTGACATGGATGAAGATATAGAGAATAAAAGATACACCCTACCCGTATATATTGGAAAACCGTATGCTTTAATTTTATTTCGTTGCATCTATTATGCATCATTTCTAGATTTGATTGTCCTGGCGTTCTTGAAGGTGAATCCTATCATTATCGCACTTATTCTCCTCACCTTGATTCCTGTGAAGAAGAATATAAACGCCTTTATGTTCACACAGACTAAGAAAGATACGTTCGGTTTGGCTGTGCGTAATTTCCTTATTATGAACATGTCTCGAATTATAGCCTTTGGAATAGCAGCATTGATGGCAGGGTAGTCTAGTAGAGGAAGTTCAAGAAACATGATCGGTACGTGGAAAGAATGTCTGAAGAAATCGCTGTTGCCCCTAAAATTTATATTTAATGAAGATACCGCTAATTACGGTGGGAGTTTAGGGGCAAAGCATAAGATTAGAAAGTAGCTTTTCAGAAGTGAATTTTTAGGTGGACGCTACGCTTCTTGGACAATTGCATTATGGAAGCTATGATCATCAGCATCGAATACTTTATCGGCTAGTTCATTACGAATTAGAGCCGTTTATTTGTGCTGTTATTTAATCAGCGTTGCTTAGATGGGTATTCTATCGAACGCTTTGTCAGCAGGAACATATTCATAACCTAGATCACGGGCTACCGCTTCAAAAGTAATATAGCCATTGACGACATTCGCGCCACTGTGAATCGCGGGGTTACTCCGAATCACTTCCTGAATCTCATGATTAGCAAGTTCTAGCGCAAAAGGTATCGTAGCATTTGTTAAGGCGATGGTTGATGTTTGTGGTACAGCGCCAGGCATATTAGCTACTGCATAGTGAACCACACCATGCTTTACATACGTAGGATGATCATGAGTTGTGATATGGTCGATCGTCTCGACAATTCCACCTTGGTCGATCGCTACATCTACGATGACGGAGCCTAGTTTCATCGATTGTACCACTTGTTCAGAGACAAGTTTAGGTGCCTTTGCGCCGGGAATAAGAACAGCCCCTATGAGTAAGTCTGCTTCAGAGACGGCCTTGGCGATATTCGATGGATTAGAGACTAAGGTCTTTAATTGATTTCCGAAGATATCATCTAATTGCCGCAACCGCCCTACACTTAGATCAAGAAGTGTAACATCTGCACCTAATCCGATAGCGGCCTTAGCTGCATGGGTTCCAACGACCCCACCACCAATAATGGCGACCTTACCACGGGCAACGCCAGGGACTCCAGATAGAAGTATACCTTTGCCCCCTTGAGGTTTCTCTAGTAGTTGAGCCCCGATCTGTGCTGACATCCGTCCAGCTACTTCACTCATAGGTATAAGTAGAGGTAAAGTTCCATTGACAGTAACCGTTTCATACGCAATTGCCGTTACTCCTGTATCTACTAGTGCTTTGGCTAGAGCGGGTTCAGCGGCTAGATGTAAATAAGTGAATAGAATAAGCCCCTTACGGAAGTATACATATTCGCTAGATAGTGGTTCTTTAACTTTCATGATCATATCGGATTGATTCCATACATCTTGAGCTTGTTCTACAATGTTCGCTCCTGCATCTATATATTCATGGTCAGGAAATCCACTCTCAGCACCTGCAAGTTGTTCAATATATACGGTATGTCCGTGTTGAAGGAATTCTGCTACTCCCGCAGGTGTGATAGCGACGCGATTTTCATTGTTTTTAATTTCTTTTGGAATTCCGATTCTCATAACCAATCACCTCGTGTGTTTTATAGTTAAAGTGTACAAGTAAGTTAATATTTAATCATCATACGGAATGTCTAGAAATGTAATAAAAAAAGAAGACAGAATGTTTATAATGTAACATTATTTAACACTCTATTGCGACTAATGTTCCATTCGATTATCTCTAATCTATTATATGTATATAGTGGATAGCAAGTTGTGTGATTATTCACTGTAAGTTTAGTTATGTTTTCTAACCTTCCTCCCGTATGAGGCAATGATCCGGGGAGAGGGTTTTTTCATGTTTGTGGGTATAGCTTTGTTCTATTTTTAAATAGAAAAAGGTTATTAGACGATGGATGGGGTCCGTGATAAAGTATTACCAAGCAAATTCATACTTAACTTATCGGAATTATGAAATATCCATAAAACTCAAAATGGCATCATTCGCTATGAGTTTTCTCGAAGTAAATCAGGAAGTAACGCTAAAAACTGGCTCTAAATCATGATCAGTGCTTGCAGAAAACAGAAGTCTGTGCTGATCGTAGCTTCGATACTGGAATTGTCTTGGAGAAGCGTAGCGTTCGCCTAAAGCTTTCCTTTGGAAAGCTACATCGGAAGCATACGCTTTGCTCCTAAATTTTCACCGCAAAGAGCGGTAGATTCAAGGAAATTTAGGGGCAACAGCGATTCGGTTGGACAATCCATCAGCGTAGCGTCATCAATCAACTCGATACATTTGTCAAGCACTGATATTGGTGTTGAGCTCAAAAACTAAGCGTATGCTTTCGAGGTTATTTTTTTCGAAGTGAATCAGGAAGATGATGCTTTAAAAAGCGTATGCTTCCGGTGCTAGTTTTTTCGAAGCAATTCAGGAAGTAACGCTCAAAAACTTTTAGGAGGAATAAACATGGCTAGACAAAAAAAATTAAAGCTCGGAGCAATCATTCACGGCGTGGGCGGCAACCCAGCAGCTTGGAAACATCCAGATGTTCTCTCCGATGCTAGTGTGAACTTCAAATTTTACAAAGAGCAGGCATTGACAGCGGAGGAAGGAAAGTTCGATCTCGTCTTCATTGCCGATGGTCTGTATATTACAGAGAAGTCTATTCCTCATTTCCTAAATCGCTTCGAACCGATCACAATATTATCTGCGCTGGCAGCGGCTACAACGAATATTGGTCTGGTGGGTACGCTCTCGACATCTTACAGTGAACCTTTCACCGTTGCTCGACAATTCTCTTCTATTGATCATATTAGTGGGGGGCGTGCAGGGTGGAATCTCGTAACTTCACCGCTTGAAGGATCAGCCAAAAATTTCAGTAGAGAGGATCATCCCTCTCATCCCGAGCGTTATAAGATTGCCGAGGAGTATCTGGAAGTGACGAGAGGGTTGTGGGATTCATGGGAAGATGATGCCTTCGTTCGTGACAAAGAATCGGGTGTTTTCTTCGATCCTGAGAAGCTGCATACGTTGAACCATAAGGGAGAATTCTTCTCTGTCCAAGGGCCTTTGAACATTGCTCGCTCCAAGCAGGGGCAACCGGTCATTTTTCAAGCAGGGTCTTCGGAGGATGGGAAGGAGTTAGCAGGAAAAGGGGCAGATGCCGTATTTACAGGTCATGGAACGATAGAGGAAGCTAAAGCTTTTTATGCAGATGTCAAAAGAAGAGCTGTAGCCCATGGGCGCTCTCCCGATGAAGTTCTTATATTCCCTGGTATTGGGCCTATTGTGGGCCGGACGGAAGAAGAAGCAGAACGTAAATATCAGGAAGTGGCGAGTCTAGTTACGATAGAGAATGCACTTGATTATTTGGGACGTTTCTTTGAACATCATGATTTCTCACAATATCCGCTGGATGAACCGTTCCCGGAACTAGGGGACTTAGGAAGTAATAGCTTCCGTAGTGGTACCGACAAGATCAAACAAGATGCTAAGGAGAACAATTTAACGCTTCGTCAGGTTGCGTTAGGTTCCTTAACCCCTAGAGGCAATTTCATAGGTACTCCTGAAAGAATAGCAGACCTTGTTCAGCAGTGGTTTGAGGAAGAAGCAGCCGATGGATTTATTATTAGTTCCAATGGTCCCAATGGATTAAATGATTTCGTTGAGCTAGTCGTTCCTATTCTACAGGAGCGTGGAATTTATCGTACAGAGTACGAAGCAGATACATTGCGCGGCAATTTAGGGTTGGCAGTTCCAGAGAATCGTTACGTACAGAAGAAGGTAGCTACGGAAGCTTAGTCAGTATAGATAGAGTTACAGCAGCAATAACAAAAGAGACTAATGGAATAGGGGGAAAGAAATGATGTTACAAATTTCGTTAGGTAGAATAAAGCACATTGCGCTATTCGCAGCTCTGATTATGGTGATAACAGGCTGTGGAGCGGGAAACACAAATAGTGCTGATGCCGTGGGAAAAGAAACAAAGGCACAAGATACCTCGGGAACAAGTGGGGAGCTAAGTAAAGGTGGAGAATTGAGCTTTGCACTGGCAACTTCGCCAGACACCCTTGATCCACATAGAAGTGGATATGCAGTAGCCGTTAGAGTCATAAGAACGATCTATGATAGTCTCGTTGTTCAGTTGCCAGATCATACGATTGGACCGTGGCTTGCTACAGAGTGGTCTATTTCTCCTGATAAGAAGAGTTATACGTTCAAGCTTCGTGAAGATGTGAAATTCCAGGATGGGACACCTTTGAATGCTGAGGCTGTTAAATATAATTTCGATCGTATTATCGATCCGGCGACGAAGGCAAATAATTCAGTAGCCTTACTTAAACCCTATACTTCTTCGGAAGTGATTGACGAGTATACCGTTAAATTGAATCTGGAGACGCCTTCTGAAGCCTTTTTAGGAAATCTCAGCCAAGCATTGCTTGGTATCGTCTCTCCCACGGCGGCCAAGAAAGATGGGGATCAATTTGGGAAGCATCCTGTAGGTTCAGGTCCTTTTAAATTCGTGAAATGGGATGAGAATGCAGAGATTAGCGTCGAGAGAAATCCCGATTACTCATGGGCTCCTGCGAGTGTAGATAACCAAGGTGCAGCGCATTTAGATACAATCGTATTCAAAATCGTACCAGAAGAAGCTACTCGAATCGGGAGTGTACAGAGTGGACAGGTGCTAGCGGCCGAAACGGTACCTCCACAGAATATCCTCTCACTTAAGAGTGATCCTAATTTTCAATTACTACAAGCCAATACGGTAGGCTTACCGTACACCCTCTTTTTTAACGAGAGACGGGCGCCATGGAATGAAGTGAAAGTTAGACAGGCTGTACAACTTGCCGTTGATATTGATGTCATTGTGAAGACCTTGTATTTAGGAACGTATGAGCGAGCTTGGTCACCACTATCGCCGGGTATCTTCGGTTACGACGAGTCCCTTGAGAATGCAGTGAAGCCAGATCCGGATAAAGCCAATCAACTGCTCGATGAGACGGGTTGGGTTCGAGGAGCAGATGGCATTCGCGAAAAAGATGGCAAAAAGTTGACGCTCCATTATGTGGATGGCTCACCTAACCGTGAGAAAAGAAATGATATCGCTGCGATTATCCAGCAGCAGTTGAAACCCATCGGCATTGATGTAGATGTAGAGATCACGAAGGATGTTGGCACTGTAATATACACAAACGGGGCTTATGATCTGTACGGCAATAGCCAAGTGAACTCTGACCCGAATGCGCTATATTCCATCTATCATTCTATTGATCCTAATGCTGACCAACTAACGTTACCCGGTCTTGCAGATCCGGAGCTTGATAAGCTGTTAGAGCAAGGCGCGGTTGAGGCAGATCCCACGAAGCGTCTTGAAATTTATACCAAAGTACAACATTACATTATCGATAATGCTGTTGTACTCCCCATCTATGTATTTCCTTATACGGTTGCGGCAGCGGAGTCTGTAGAAGGTCTGAAGTTCGATACCCTAGGTTACCCACTATTTAATGATGTTTCGATTAAGCAATAACTAAGAGGAGGTAGAGGATATGGTGAAGCCCATGATCGTAAGGTTCTTTACTTCCTTGTTCGTCATATTTGGATCGCTGATTCTGGTTTTCTGTATCCTTTACTTGCTACCCGGTGATCCGGTTCTTAGTATGATTGATCCTTCTATGGCTACTCCAGAAATGATTGCGAGTTTACGTCATCAGCTTGGATTAGACCAGCCCTTCTATGTTCAGTTCGCTACCTATTTTAATAAGATTATTCAGGGCGAATTTGGAAATTCGATTATCAATTCAGAGCCTGTTCTGCCCAAAATATTGAAGCATTTCCCGGCTACATTGTTGCTAACCGTGGCTAGTTCCATTATAGCGGTTATTGTAGGTGTGTTACTTGGGGTCTTATCTGCGATACATCGCAATCGTTGGGTCGATATTGTAGCTAGAATTGTAGGTTTGTTTGGGATCTCGATGCCGACTTTTTGGACGGGGATTCTGCTTATTCTCATCTTCTCGATTCAGTTAGGCTGGTTTCCGGCGATGGGTTCAGATGGATGGAAGACCGTAGTCCTTCCCGCACTAACGTTAGGTATTGTTGGAGCTGGATTCATCGTCCGTATGGTTCGGAATAGCATGCTTGAAGTGATCAATGAGCAGTTCATTGTGACTTTACGGTCCAAGGGATTATCGGAAAAAGCCATTATGTATCAACATGCGCTCCGTAATGCGCTTATTCCAGCCATCACGATGATGGGTATGCTCATCGGGGAGATGTTGGCAGGTGCAGTCGTTATCGAAACGGTGTTTTCTAGGCAAGGAATAGGCCGGATTATTGCGGATGCAATTATGGCCAAGGATTTACCTGTAGTACAAGGAGTTATCTTCTTCTCGGCCATCATTTACGTAATCGTCAATCTGCTCGTGGATATTTCATATTCTTTCATTGATCCAAGGGTGAGACGTTCATATTAAGACTGCTGCGCAAAACTTATGTTCATGCTTACGAAGCAAGTTTTGAGACGAAGTAAGTCAGGAAGAGAAGCTCCTCAAAACTTAAGTTCATGCTTACGATGACAGTTTTGCTTCGCAAAACTTTAAAGTATCGCTTACGAAGACAGTTTTGCTTCGCAAAACTTAAGCCTATGCTTACGAAGATAGTTTTGCTACGCAAAACTTTTAGGAGGTTTTTCCATGAAAGAAGCCATTTCATCAAAAGTTGTCTGGCAGAGAAAGAGGCTGGGCTTATCGACTTCTTTTTCACAGAAGCGGCTTACTGTATCTGAGCTATTCGTGGTGGTGGCCGTGTTAGTGGTGGCGTTCATCGTTGTCTGTGCGATTGTGCCCAGCTGGATTGCTCCGTACTTGCCTACTGAAATGCTAACAGACCAACTATTGCAGGCACCAAGCTTCGCTCATCTGTTCGGCACAGACTATTTCGGAAGAGACATCTTTAGTGTGGTTGTGTATGGTAGTCGAGATTCGTTGTTCATCGGCTTTGCTTCTGTGCTCGTGGGCGGACTTGCGGGAGGATTGATTGGAATTATATCAGGTTATGTGGGTGGGGTTGTGGATATTATACTCATGCGACTTATCGATGTTCTGATGACGATTCCAGGAATTCTTCTAGCCCTTGCCATTGCAGCCTCACTGGGCCCAAGCTTGTTTAATATTATTCTAGCTGTCGCCATATCCGCCGTTCCCGGATATGCAAGAGTGATGAGAGGACAAATGATGAGTATCAAGAATCGACCGTTCATCATGGCCTCACGATCAATCGGTAGCTCAAGTATACAAATATTATGGAAACATGTGCTTCCTAATTCACTGTCACCTCTTTTAGTTATGGCTACTCTAGGGATTGGCTCTTCTATTCTGATGGGATCAGGTCTTAGCTTTCTCGGACTTGGCATCATCAAGGAAATTCCAGATTGGGGAACGTTACTGTCCCAAGGAAGAGGTTACTTAACGGTGGCTTGGTGGATGTGTACTTTCCCGGGACTCGCCATCACGTTGTTCGTTATTTCAGTAAATATTATTGGAGATCATGTTCGAGATGTATTAGATCCGAAGAAACTTACAGCATAAAAGCCATGCAGAGGAGGTGCTTTACTTGACACAACTGCTGGATATTCAACATTTATCCGTGGATTTCAATACCAAAAAGGGATTACTAAGAGCAATCACGGATGTATCTCTGACCATTCAAGCAGGTGAGACCGTCTGCCTTGTTGGAGAATCGGGAAGTGGCAAGACCATTACCTCTAAATCGGTTATGAGATTGATAGACTACGAGAATGGCATCATATCTGAGGGAGCTATTAAGCTGAACGGTGTTGATGTAGTTCCGCTATCGCAGAAAGAGCTTCGTTCTCTTCGAGGGAACAAAATGGCGATGATTTTTCAGGAGCCCATGTCTGCTTTTGACCCTGTTTTTACAATAGGTAGTCAAATTATCGAGGTGATCATCAATCACCAGCAAGGGGGGCGGAACAAAGCATGGGATCGTGCGGTTCACTTATTGCAACGAGTTGGAATACCTGAGCCAGAGATCCGTATGAAGCAGTATCCTAACGAGTTATCTGGGGGCATGTTACAGCGGGCCATGATCGCAATGGCTCTGGCATGTGGTCCCGAACTTCTGATTGCGGATGAACCCACGACGGCTTTAGATGTGACTATCCAGGCCCAGATTCTACAGTTACTGCAAGAATTGAAGGAAGAGTTCAACATGTCCATTCTGTTAATTACACATGATATGGGGATCGCAGCCGAGGTAGCTGACCGCATTATTGTGATGTATGCAGGGCAAGTCCTGGAGAATGCAAATGTCTATCAATTGTTCAAACAGCCACATCATCCGTATACACAAGGTTTACTTCAATCGATAACAACGATGGATAGTGATCGTTCGAACACGTTGTATTCCATTGAGGGAGCGATTCCTAACCTAACTGATTTACCGACAGGTTGCCGGTTTCATCCACGCTGTCCGTATGCCAGAGATCGGTGTGCCAAGGATAGTCCACCCCTATTAGAGGTGAATGACCGATGGGTAGCCTGTTGGTATGCTGAGGAACTGGTACAATCCGACGAATGGAGACATGCAACAGTCAAGTCACAGCATCCAAGTCCAACGGTAACCGAGCAGAAATCTTCGGCCGAGTTAGACCAGAACTTAGATAAGGGACCTTTATTCGAAATCGAAGGATTAAGTAAATTTTATCCGATCCATAAGGGCGTCTTCGCACGGAACAGGACGGTTATTCGGGCTGTAGATAACGTATCTCTTCATTTGCGGAAGGGAGAGACTTTTGGACTTGTTGGTGAATCTGGTAGTGGTAAATCTACTTTAGGTCGTGTCATTCTACAGCTTGAGCAAGCAACATCGGGCAAAGTGTTATATCAAGGTCGTGACTTAGGGAAGTTGAGTACGAACCAATTACGAGATGCTCGTAAGGATATGCAGATGATATTTCAAGATCCATATGGTTCGGTCGATCCGCGCTGGAATGTGGGTGACATTATTGGTGAGCCTTTAGCGGTACATGAGAATTTGAATACAAAAGAGAGGCGATTGCGTGTAGAGGAGCTTCTGAACATTGTAGGCTTAGATCGTAGCTGGATTGATCGCTACCCACATGAATTCTCAGGTGGACAAAGACAACGTATCGGGATCGCAAGGGCAATTGCCCTTCATCCCGAGTTTATTCTTGCAGATGAAGCGGTCTCGGCACTCGATGTGTCCGTACAATCTCAGATTGTGAACCTAATGCAGGACTTACAACACAGGTTAGATCTGACCTATCTGTTCATTGCACATGGGCTTAATATTGTAAGGCATATATCGGATCGGATTGGTGTGATGTATTTAGGGAAGTTAGTTGAGATTGCACCGAGTGAAGAGTTATTTCTACACCCTGCTCACCACTATACGAAGGCGCTCATCGCATCTATTCCAATCCCTGATCCTACTCGCCAAAGAGAGGCTGTTGTCATCCAAGGTGAAATACCTTCACCGGCAAATCCGCCATCAGGTTGCCATTTTCATACACGCTGTCCCGCAGCAACGGTTAGGTGCCGAGAGGAACAGCCTGTGTTGAAGCAAGTGGGCAAGGACCATTTTGCAGCTTGTCATTTCCCGGCCTTTTGAGGGTAGTGTAAGTTCAGTGAGCTGATTTTACTTCGTAAAACTTTAAGAAAATGCTTACGAAGCTAGTTTTACTTCGTAAAACTTTAAGAAAATGCTTACGAAGCTAGTTTTACTTCGTAAAACTAAGAAAATGCTTACGAAGCTAGTTTTACTTCGTAAAACTTTAAGGAGGAATTATAAACATGTCAACTAATCCTAAGATCGTGGTATGGAGCAAGCCGGGCTGTCATTATTGTGCTGAAGTGAAGTCTTACTTGGAAGCTAACCATTATAGCTATGAGAATATTGATGTAGGTGCGAATGATAATTTACGCGATGTACTAGAGGTGAAGTATGGGATTCGCCATGTTCCAGTCGTTGAGATCGGTAGAGATGGCAAATTTGAAGGGGTTGTGGAATTAGGATTAGATCATCTGCAAGCTGCTCTCGAGCGGTCGCTAAGAACGGTTGTATGAAGACAAGATGAATATTCACACGTGAAGGCTCCTCTCCTTATTCTTTCTCATACTGAGGAAGGGTAGGAGCCTTTTTGACTTTGCTTTGTTTAATGTCAATGTTGATTTGTGGTAATAAAATAGGGATATTTTGTTGCTAATCCCCGTAATATTTAACATATTTGTTGCACCCCGTGAGTTATCTTACCATCGTTAACATTTACATAATCCGTTCCGCTTTCACAATTACTCTTACGATCCCACTTTACTTCATATTCATCATGCTTTTGTGTGACCGATAGGACATTGATCTTACCAAAAGTATTGTTCTGTTCATGTTGAGCTCTTACGGATGTTATGGCTTGTTCCTTTGAAATTATAGAAATTGAAGAATCTTGGCATCCGCTTATTAAAGCTATGGTTATTAGTAGACATGTCACAAGGAATCTAAGGTTCAACTTTCTACCCCCTTTATTAGATTGATTTGTTTCTCTTCCGATATGCGGAGATGGAGAGTTTCCTATTGACATCGTATTCCTACATTGTCTACATAACGATAACAACCCCAATAATGTTGCGAATATGGCGCTTTATATACTATTTAAATCCGTTAATGGTAAATTTAGATTGACATCGAAGAAGGGTTGCATTAAGATAACGGCAATAATACCGACTTAATTTATAGGAAAAGTATATTTAATATATCGTTCAGCACAACATATGGAGGAGGGATTAGATGAATATTGAGAATTTGGAGGCCTTTGTGTATGTTATTCACTACGGAAGTTTCAATAAAGCAGCAGATATGTTATTTCTATCTCAGCCTTCGGTATCTGCTCGGATACAATCCCTTGAACGTGAGTTGGATTGCAAGTTATTTGACCGGTGTGGAAGACAGGTTCAATTAACAGACAAGGGAAAACAATTCTTGCCCTATGCACAGCAGATTCTCCAAACGTACCAAAAGGGTAAAATGCTGCTTCAAAAGCAAAAAGCGCTTCCCAATGAATTACGAATTGGCTGCACCATTTCAGTATCTAACTATGTAATCCCTAACCTGCTACCACGTATAAAGCTATTATATCCAGATATTATTTTTAAGCTTAGTGTAGGAGTTACGGATGATATTGTGAATAAGACGCTTAACAAGGAACTAGATATTGGATTTGTGAGGAATATAACTCATCCTAACCTTCAATCCGTTAAGCTCTATACAGATCCTATTACATTATACGTTTACGAAGGACATCCATTTATTGGTGATGAGCAGGTGACGATCGAGGATATTAAACAGGAAGCTCTAATATTTTTTGAATGTGGTGCACTCGATTGGATGCAGCTACATCGCGTATTTGAGAATTTAGATCACCCTCCTAATATTGAGTTTATGACAGATAATTTAGAGACAGCTAAGAAACTAGTTCTTAATAAGATGGGCATTTGCTTTCTGCCGAGTCGGTGTGTGAGTGAGGAGATGGCCGAACAGAAGCTCTTCCCGATCCATTTTCGTGAAGTGTCTAATATTTCTTTGCAGACCAATCTGATTACGCTTCATGGGGAAAATACCGACATCTATAATAAGTTTCTCCAAATGGGCAAGGAAATAGGATCAGGTGGCGATAGCACAGACTTAGAGAGAAAGCTACATGTGTAAATGATGTTGACAAGGTGAAAAGAAAAGCTTGCCTTTAGGCATTTGTTCAACGGAAATGTGATCGGCTCTCATGGTCCAACTCGGCTGAATTTGGAGATCTGGAAGCAAGGCATATTCACAAAATGTCTGACCCTTCGATCCTCAAATTCAGTTATAGCAAGGTCTAATAACGAGCGGGTCATGAGCCTCACAGCAACTATATGTTATCTGTGTCCGTCTAATAAATGAGTCGTATTATATAATATTTTTCTTCTGGATCTTCTTTCATATTAGTCAGTGTTGTACGTGAGCTATTGAAATATTCACCAACTAAAACAAGACCACTAAGGCTTTAGCCAAAGTGGTCTTAAAAGATAAATTCGGGTGATGGAATTATATAACTCAACTGACGTATGTAAAGTACAGCTAACGTTACTCCCGCATTGGCCATCCCTTTAAACCTATTAATTTATGTACTTGGATGATTTAGATTTAGTCTCCCGTCTTGTCCCAGAATACTGATAGATCCTTAACCTTCTCAATAGGCACAATAATATTACTATGCATTACTCTTTTATACGAATGGCATCATTGTAATTTCCTTTAGGTACGAACATGGCTAGAATCGATTTTTTAATAGTTAAATATGTATTAGCATTAATTCCTCCAATGCTCCCGACTAATCCTTCCGGATCGATTGTCCCCGTAACTGCGAAATTACCGTGATTGTTTCTTGTTTCCTTAGCCTTTAACATAACTTCATAAGCTGTGGCCGCACCACCAGAACTGCCAGAAAAACCTTGGATGTCAAAATACATCATATCGTTAAGTCCCCATAGATCATTCAACGTATAATGTGCCCTTACTGTGGCTCCATATAGTGAGACGCTGAAGCTTGGATATTCCCTATTATTGTAACAAAGTTGAAGTTTATTCAGAAACTCCTTTTTGTGTCCACTACGTTATACTACCTTTCGGTTGCTTCCATAGTTTTAAAACTAAACTAATATCTTCAGATTTTCATTTTTCATAGAATAGATAGAGATTATTATGATTTCCAGTCTCTCTAATTACCTACTATAAATTTCATGATACTCCAATATTTAACCATATTAAATTGTACAAAATATCCCATATGTGGTAGAGTTAAACTATACCACATATGGGAGGATGATAATAAATGAATAAAATGTTGCTAGTTACCAAAAAAATCAAAAAGACAATGCTATTGGTACCTTTGCTAGTAATGTCCGCATTTCCTGGAATCGTAGGCGCAGAAGGGCTTTCTACTGAGGAATTAGCAAAACAATCTGTAAGCAATTATTTAGAAGCTGCTCAATCTGGAAATGCTTCTGAAGCCGTAAAATGGGTGATAGATACGAGATTTAATAGTACAGAAGAACAATTACAAGCATATAAGGAATCTGTAAATAGTAATCCATTCTCTGATGTAAGTCTCAAAAGCATTACTCCGGAATCAAACAATACCTTTTCTGCTTTAGTTGAATTAACTAGAAAAGATGATGGGGAAATTAATGAGGTCTCATACCCAGTTATTGAACAGGGGGACAGTTGGAAGGTAGTAATAGATGGTCAAGAAACGATGAGTAAAAAAGTTGATAAATTTATTAAATCAAAAATGAGTGAATCTCAAATTTCTCCTCTAAATTCTGTTCATTTGGGAAGCTATGGACCAGATACCTTTGGTGCAGGTGAAAAAACATATAGTAATCAATTTAATATGACTGCGAACATAGTAGGCATTACTGGATGGCAACATGTAAATGGTCTTATAAAAAAAATCGACGTAAGTTACAGTATCGTGACTAAAAACATTATGAGTGATGAAATACATGGAAGGACTTTTGTTAATGCTTTCACATATTGGAATGGCAGTGCATTTTATGATACAGTATCCACAGATCAGCAGAGAAACAATGTATATCTAAAAGTTATAAACGAGATGTTTAGCAATACTCATATACAGGTAAGAGGTCATGTATACGGAAATTAAAATAGAATGAAAAATCTGGAGGATGTAAAAAAAATTTCTCCAGTTTTTTTTACTTACTAATTTATGGAGGCCCCGTAAATGAGATTATTAAAAGAAAGCTCTAAAAAAGAATTGCTCCGAGATCAGTATGAACAATTATGGTCTGAACTTTTAACTAGTGATGAAGAAAAAGCGGAGAAAATCCTAAAAGAATTAAATTATGATTTGCTTCCCTCTCGCAAAAAAAAAATACACCGTTTTAAAACTCCTCGTACATTGAAAAATACACTGTTACCATTTAAAACTCATCTTACTTGGATTATTCCCTTGTGTGTGATTGCATTATATGTGTTAGCCTATGTACTCTTTATAAGATTATCATTATGGTTAGAATAGTTACCTAGAGGCTTTTTCAGTTTCGTGCTGATCTACAGCAAAGATTTAATCTCACTTTCTAAGTTGCTAATGCAGTCTTTCATCGGGTCTGTCAATAATTTTGTGTAGTGCCTCCGGGCAAGGTCGCTCATTCTAGTGGGTGGAAGTCCCATCGGAATAATGCCTAACCAGCAGTTCCGTAGCTAGTTCTTGGAGGTTAAACGGTAACGCTTAACTTTAAGCGTAGAACGGCAAATTAGCGGGCCGAAAGTGAAAGCTGAAGTGATTGAGCCTCGAAAATACGTGGAGATAGGCCGATGTAGTTACACATACAGAAGGCAATATCGGTTCAAGCGTGATGGTGAGTTTGAATCGGCGCTCCAGGGTCTTAGAGCTTGGCACATTAAGACTGAGAATAAGTGGTAACCCGGGAGAACCTATCTCTTCCTGAAAAAAACAGGTATGCTGTACAAGCAATAACCAAGTAAGGAAGTCAAAAGAATGTCCCAAGTAGCAGTTTACAAGCTTAATTCACTTGTTAAATGAGAAGATGCTACTAGAATGTCATCATGAACTGAAGGGAAATAAAGCAGTTGTTGTAGTCTGTATACGTCTTAGAAGAGGTATGTGTTTTGCCCTTCGAATCCGTCCATGTGACAGTTCTTGTTTTGACATGATAGCCAGTAATCAAAGGATAACTTACTGTCCAGTTACCTTGATCCTCCGCTTTATTACAATCTCCACTGCCCTCATTACCTCCTGCAGAACCCGAATTCACGCTGCAGACTGTGGTAGCAATATTATTCGTCCGGTCTTTGTCTGGATTCTTCTTGTCCGGATCTACATGAACAGAGATATAATATTGGGTTAGGTGGTGAGTCATGGAAGATCGCTTTACTTAGCTTTACCGGAATTATTGTTCTTATAGTAATACTGGGTGCCGTATATATCATTGGGTACAGCAACGTAAAACAGATGTATCGATTGGAAACAACAGGTCAATCCATACTGCAGCTGGAGACCTTATTAAGGGTCATGAACGCTATCTTACAAAATCAAAGCAGCCTCAGGAACTGCTAAAAATGCGTATGGAAAAGGAAGGCTGGACATATATTCAGCAGGATGGATCAGGGTATTTTTTTGAAAGGGATGATCATCAGGGAATTGTGACCATGAGGAAATGGAATCATTTATACGTGGTTTACGATTTGAAAAGTGAAGTGGCTAACCTAGCAGATTAAACGGTAACCCTTCCCCCTATAATGGTCAAGACCCCAATTTAGTGGACATTGGAAAAACCCATAGGCTATAAACTGACGCTGATACTCTATCGGTGTCAGTTTATTTAGTTTTCGTTGCGCTCCTTTTTCGTTTTAGGTCGAATATAAGGGCTTCTTTTATTCGATTGAACTATTGTATTGCCATATAGAAAAGCTCTATTAGTTACCCCGTTGACGGGAAGGCCTAAGGGTTGTAAAGTTAATTCAACACTAATTCATACCAAAACTATAGGAATTATAAGGATATGAAATAATACATTTTAAGAGGTGAATTAAGAGGTGAATTAAGAGGTGGATACATGGGGGGAAATGAGTTCATGAATACAAAAAAATCAAATTTGGGGGAAATCAGAATGAAGAAGCTAAGCATCATAAGTACCGTACTATTACTAGTTGTGTTAATTGCAGGTTGTGGCTCTAACAATAACAATGCAGCTAAGGAAACCACTAAGGCAGAAGGAACAACGGGAAGTGCGGCAGTAGCGGTCAAGAAAATCATTGTAGGAACAGGTACACAGTTCCCTGATGTGTGCTTTATAGATGAGGATGGCAAACTGACAGGCTTTGACGTGGAACTCGTGAAACAAATAGACGAACTATTGCCTGAATATGAATTTGAATTTAAAACGATGGATTTTGGAAATTTACTGCTCAGCCTAGAAACGAATAAAATTGATTTTGTTGCCCATCAAATGGAGAAAAACCCGGAACGTGAAGAGAAATTCCTGTTCAACAAAGAGCCGTACAGCATTTTCTTAACAAAAGTAGCTGTAGCTAAGAATGATACTACGATCCAGTCGATTGCCGATTTGAAAGGTAAAAAGATACTCGTAGGACCGACTAGTAATCAAGCCTATTTCCTTGAGAATTACAATAAAGAAAATAGTGATGCTATTAACATCGTATATTCGAGTGGTGAGGCCAATGATCTCGTAGCTCAGATTGAAGGTAAACGAGTAGATGCTACCTTAACGACTGACTTTGCACTTAAGAACCACTATCCTGGCGCGGACGGTAAGCCGGCTCTAAAAACGGTTGGAGACCCGTTGATTCAATCCAATGTATTGTTCGTATTACGCAAGGATGGTCAGGAATTATCTGACAAGCTAGATGGAGCGATTAAGACGCTGAAAGAAAACGGCGAGCTAGCTAAATTAAGTATTCAATGGTTAGGGGAAGACTTAACGAAAACCTTAGATGAAGAAACGAAATAAGATATTCGATATCAACAATAATCTCAAACAGGGGGTGTAGGTGTGGGCAGAAAATTTGATATTTATTACGTATTGGATTTCCTACCTAAACTACTGTCATATCTGCATATTACCCTGTTCATTGTAGCTTGCTCCATTATGCTTGGGATCGTCATCGGATTTCTGGTGGCGTTACCTAGGCTATACAATGTACCGGTATTAAAAAGAGTCTCGCAAGTCTATGTATCCTTTTTTCGCGGAACACCGATTCTGATTCAATTATTTCTTATCTATTATGGTTTGCCGGAATTGTTAAAGCTGGTAGGTATAGATACTTCGAGGGCAGATGTGCTCCTATTCGTTATATTGACGTATGCGCTACATAGCGGTGCCTTTGTTTCCGAAGCTATCCGAGCGGCAGTTAATGCTGTTGATCGGGGCCAGGTAGAAGCAGCCTATTCAGTGGGTATGAGTGGATATAAGGCATTCACCAGAATTGTACTTCCGCAGGCACTATCGATATCTGTACCGATTCTAGCTAATTTAGTGATTGCTAATTTGAAGGATACTTCCCTTGCCTTTACGTTAGGTGCCATGGAGATGACGGGTAAATCTCAGACACTTGGCTTAGCGACACAGCATTTTTTAGAGACTTATATTGCTTTATCCCTTATATATTTCGTGATCAGTACGGCGCTTGAACGATCATTCTCCTTCATGGAGAGAAGATTACTAAGACATGAGCGACAGGACGTAGATAAAGAACTCGGATGGAAAAGGCTGGTTGGATTACGGCGGAGGCTGATACTCGTATCGAGAAGGGAGGCTGATTCATAGTGCAAATTGATCCATCGTTCATTCTAACGGCCTTGATAAGTTTGCTAAAAGCGCTCCCTACGACGCTGATCATCACGATCGTCTCGGTAAGCATTGGGTTCATCATTGGTGCTACAGTGGCTCTTATTCGAATATACAAAGTACCCGTTCTGCACCCTATCGCTTCTGCGTATGTTCTGTTCGTTCGTGGAACGCCTATGTTGATGCACTTGCTTCTTATCTATTTCGGGCTTCCAAAGCTGATAGATGGCCTATCGGGAGCTTGGGGGTTAGGATTTCAATCCAACTCGATCCCTTTGATCGTATTTGTGTATATTTCTTTTTCTCTAACGGCAGGAGCGTATATGTCGGAGGTCATCAGGGCGGGAATATTGGCGGTTAATCGTGGACAGATGGAAGCAGCTTATTCGATTGGGATGACGACTTCTCAGGCACTGCGTAGAATTGTGCTTCCACAAGCGTTGGCGGTGAGTCTGCCTAACCTATCCAATAACTTAATCGGTATGCTGCATGGATCTACGCTGGCTTTTGCCGTTTCTATAGTGGAGATTAACGCACAAGCACAGATCGTGGCAGCTACAAATTGGAAATTTCTTGAATCCTATATTGCAGCAGCCATACTCTTCTGGGGAATGACCTTTCTGATCGAGAGAGGAACAGCGGTGCTGGAGAAGCGGATCAATATTTATAATCGAGGTGGCGTAGCATGATTAAGCTGACTAATATCTCCAAGTCTTTTGGTAAAAATCAAGTATTACGTCATATCAATCTAACCGTGGACAAAGGGGAAGTGGTTGTTATTCTGGGTCCGAGTGGCTCAGGTAAGACGACTTTGCTTCGTTGTATTAATTATTTAGAGAAACCTAGCGGCGGCCAAATAGAGATCGGTGATTTCAGTCTTGATTATAAACAAGCAAGCAAAAAGGATATTCACAATCTTAGACAAAAATCAGCGATGGTATTTCAACACTACAATCTATTTAAGCATAAGACGGTGTTAGAGAACGTTATGGAAGGGCTTGTCGTTGTTCATAAGTTACCGAAGGAAGAAGCTAAAGAGAAAAGCATTCAAATGCTGGAGAAGGTAGGGCTTGGAGCTAAACTGGATGTCTTTCCTAGCCAACTATCAGGTGGTCAGCAGCAACGTGTTGGGATTGCGCGGGCACTTGCACTTAATCCAGAAGTTATTCTGTTCGATGAGCCCACCTCAGCCCTCGATCCCGAGCTTGTTGGTGAAGTATTGGACGTTATCCGTAAAATTGCCAAGGAAGGCATCACAATGATTGTCGTTACACATGAGATGGGTTTTGCACGTGACGTATCGAATCATGTGGTCTTTATGGATGGCGGTGTCATTGTAGAGGAAGGTCGACCGCAGGACATATTCGGCTCACCGAAAGAAGAACGTACGAAGCAATTCCTGAAGCGTATTACATCGGAATGGAGCTATTCCATATAAGTGCGATGTCGAATATTCCGCTTGTGTTACTTCGAGAGCAATGGATGATTTTTTGAACAACCTCTATAAATGGGGTGGGAGAGGGAGCGAGATTATATGGGTATTAAGTTAAGCATATTAGATCAAAGTCCTGTGTTTGAAGGAGATAGTGCAGCGGATGCATTCCGGCATACGCTGGAGTTAGTCCAAGTCGCAGAGGCATGGGGTTACCATAGGTTCTGGGTATCGGAGCATCATGATTCGGATCAAGTCGTGGGATCTTCGCCTGAAGTACTCATCTCCTATCTACTGGCCAGAACAGAATCGATTCGTATTGGTTCAGGGGGGATTATGCTCCAGCATTATAGTCCTTATAAAGTAGCAGAGAATTTCAATATTCTAGCAACGCTCGCCCCAGGAAGAGTAGACCTAGGGATCGGGAGAGCCCCGGGCGGACTTCCACGTTCCACGAAGGCACTTCAGCATGGGGTGGTAGATGCTCCCTCTTTGGAACATAAGTTGCAAGAGCTTGAGCAATACGTGTATAACCAGTTGGATGACAATCATCCCCATGCTGGACTTCGTGCGACACCTATTCCGGAGCAGCCTGCGGATATTTATCTACTGGGTGCTAGCGTCGCTAGCGCTGAATCCGCTGCCGAGTTAGGACTTCCGTACGTGTTTGCTCAATTTATTAATAGTGACCCCGAGATCGTTCGCGATGCTTTATTGAACTATCGAAGCCAATTTAATTATAATAAAGGAAGACAACCTCAGCTTATGCTCGCACTCTCAGCCATTATCGCCGATACGGATGAGGAAGCGAAGGCATTAGCAGGTGATCACAAACTGTTCAAGGTACATTTGGATAGTGGCAAGAGCGTTACAGTGGGTACACTAGAGCAAGCAGAGAAGTACGGTAAACAAGCTGATGAACCTTATCGCATTGAAGTTAAAGATGCAGAAATTACAAAAGGTACGAAGGAAACCGTACGTCAATACTTACTTGGATTACAACAACAATATGGCATAGAGGAGTTTATCGTTACGACAGCATTAAAGGATTTCTCCAAGCGGATTCATTCCTATAAGCTGCTTAAGGAAGCTTTCTCAGAAGTGCTAGTAGAGGGTGAACAGTAATGTTAGAGCAACAATTAATCGAGATGAGACGTCATCTACATCTAAATCCTGAATTATCCCATGAAGAGTTCGAAACAACGAAGTCAATCCGGGGGTGGTTAGAGGAAGCAGAAATTAAGATCGTTGATTATTCATTGGCCACAGGAATTATTGCCGAAGTAGGCGGTCATCAAGGTGGACCCATCATCGCTATCCGAGCGGACATAGATGCCCTACCTATTCAAGAAGAGACGGGGCTATCATATGCCTCTCTAATTCCTGGAAAAATGCATGCGTGTGGTCACGATTTTCATACCTCTGCTATCGTGGGTACTGCTTTGTTACTGAAGCAGAAGGAGCATGAACTAAAGGGGACCGTTCGATTTATTTTTCAACCGGCAGAGGAGAAGGCGCAAGGGGCTAACTTGGTCATTCAGAGCGGGGCGCTCGAAGGCGTGCAAGCCATCTTTGGAATGCATAATAAACCAGACTTACCTGTAGGAACTATCGGGATTAAATCAGGTGCACTTATGGCGGCTGCAGATGGTTTCGTGGTCGAAGTGAATGGCGTAGGCACGCATGCAGCCGTTCCAGAGGCGGGCGTAGATCCGATTGTGACAGCATCATATATCGTAACTGCATTGCAATCTATTGTTAGTCGTAATGTGAGTTCTTTACAGAGTGCCGTGGTAAGTGTAACTCGTATTCATAGTGGAACGTCTTGGAACGTTATTTCAGATAAAGCGATTCTTGATGGAACCATCCGAACCTTTGACGAGGGAGTAAGGTCTCGCGTCCTAGAGCGGTTTAAGCAGGTTGTAGATGGCGTAGCTGCTGCTTATGGAACGACTGCAAGTGTGAAGGTTGTTGCAGGTCCACCATCGGTACATAATGATAGCTCGCTGGAGCAACTTACGATCGATGCCGCTCATAGCGTGGGACTAGAAGTCATTGCGGTAGCGCCTTCTCCTGCTGGAGAGGATTTTGCCTTTTATCAGAAGGAGATTCCGGGGTTCTTCGTGTTCATGGGAACGTCGGGTCCACGGGAGTGGCATCACCCTTCGTTTGATATAGATGAGCGGGCTTTACCCCTTAGTGCACAGTATTTCGCGAACTTGGCGGAAAGAGCCATTCAACAGTTGTTAATCACCGATTAGAATACATGGAATTAGGATAGGAGGGGATTCTCATTCGCACGTTATACGACGTCATTGTCGTCGGGGCGGGGTCGATGGGCATGAGTGCAGGGTACCATCTGGCTAAACAGGGCGTACGTACACTGCTCATTGATACCTTTGATCCTCCACATCAGGAGGGAAGCCATCATGGGGAACCACGGTTAATCAGACATGCTTACCATGGTGGCCCAGCTTATGTATCGATGGCTCTCCGAGCGCACAAACTTTGGAATGAGTTAGAAGATGCAACAGAATCCTCGTTACTTGTTCAATCCGGTGTATTGAATATGTCATCTTCCAAAGTGTATTCATATGAAGAGCGCCTGAAAGATTCGCTGCAATTCGGAGTTCCGATAGAACTACTAGATGCAGATGAAATCGCAAAGCGGTGGCCAGGTATCCGGCTTCCAGAGGATTTCGCCGGAATGTATGAACCGGAGGCTGGATATTTATTCAGTGAGAAATGCGTGGGAGCCTACCGTCAGTTGGCATTGGCAGCCGGAGCAACGTTGTTACCCTATACGCGGGTTGAATCCATTGGTGCAGATCATAGTGGAGTGTCTGTATACACACAGCATGGTGTATTTCATGCAGAGAAGGCCATTTTAAGTGCAGGGGCATGGTTTAAGACATTGGAACCGTTCATCACATTGCCGATCCAATCCGTTCGTAAGGTTGTGGGCTGGTTTCAGAGTGAGTCGCCGCTCTTTGATGCAGGAGACTTTCCCGGCTTTACACTTGGGACGGTAGAGGGTGGATTCTACGGATTCCCAAGTATCGGGGGAGCCGGAGTCAAGATTGGCCGCCATGATCAAGGGGTACTATGGCAGCCTGGAGAACCGATTGAGCCGTTCGGAACTTATGCCGATGATGAAGCCGATCTGCGTCGCGCACTGGAGACTTACATGCCAGCAGCAGCGGGTAAACTCATTCGTGGTGCAGTATGTAAATACGAGATGACACCAGATGAGGACTTCATAATAGATCACCACCCCGCGTATCCTAACATTCTGTTAGCAGGTGGATTCTCAGGCCACGGCTTCAAATTCTCCAGTGTCGTAGGAGAGATTCTATCGGATCTGATTATGAAGCAGGAGACGACGCAGGACATTAGTCCATTTGCGATATCTCGATTTAGTAATCCTGTGTAAGATTTGACTTGAAGCGTAAGCCGTTACTTTTAACGGCTTACGCTTTTTTTGGAATATACGAAAGATAGGTTTTCACTGTGCTTTGATTATCTTTCTACGAGAAACAGTTACCGTCCCTTTAAGGACGAAGCTGTTCCTTTTTGATGGTTACACTAAAAGGGAATATAACTTCAAAACCTTTACTTTTGGTAACTTGGGATAATATAGCAAAAAAGGGGGCGCACCTATGAATTTAGAAACAATAAATGAATTGATAGAGTGTACACGTAGGGAGTTAAATAGACTAGCTAGTATCTATGGCATTATAGATGAAAGAGTATTGAATAAATCTATGGAGTTAGATGAGATTATCAATCTTTATATTCGGAATAAAAGGCTGGTAGGCCTAGGGTATAGGGATATGAATACAGTAAAGTATGAAATGGAATATTCGATGTAAATGTCATGTCTTTTAATCTATATCATGCTGTTCGCCCATACATATGTTTATGAATTAGGATCTTGTGACAAGTCCTCTTGAAGCCTTTTTGAGAACGTACAAGAGTTAATCATAAATCGGAAATATACAAGGAAATAATATAATCAGTTTTATGGTAGTACCCATAAGGTCCGTCGTTTATAAAACGGGAAATATGGGTACTATTTTTTTGGATTTATATTTTATTGAGAATAACAGGAATTAACTCAGCTAAGGTGACATTAACAAATTAGAGTGACGATAAGCATGCTTTGTCCGGGAAAGAGAATCCGCCGCATAAATCAAGTTATGATGTTATCGCCTTACTATAGATTGCCGCTAATTTAGTCGATGTTTGGCTCCAGGTGAAATGTTGAAGCACATCGTTGCGTCCATTAGCACTCAGTTTATCTCTTTGTGTGGGGTTTTTGGCTAAGCGTATTAGATAATAAGCGAACTCACTTGGTTTCTGATAACGATCTACAAGGTAGCCATTGTGTTCGTGTTTCACCACTTCTTGAATTCCACCAATTCGTGAAGCAATAACCGGAACACCTGAAGCCATCGCTTCCACATTGACGAGGCCGAAGGCCTCGTGTTTCTGCGAGGGGCAGACGAAACAGTCGGCTGCGCGATATATTTTGTGAATCTTTTCGTGCGACTTTTTGCCAGTAAACGTAATGGGGACGCCTAATTTATAAGCTTGAAGCCTCAACCGTCGAATATAGGAAGGATTACCTTTCCCCACAATGATGAGATGAATAGGCGTATGCTTCCGTACGAGATGAGCAGCCTTAATGAGGACAGGTACGCCCTTTCGTGGAATGACTCTGCCAACGAATAGGATCGTGAAGGCCCTACGGATTCGATAATGTCGTTTGGATGCCTTTTGCTCAGACCTTGTCGCTGGACGGAAACGGGAGGTATCTACACCAAGCTCAACGGTATGAATTTTGCTAGCGATATCAGGGAATCTAGAAGTTAATTTTTGTTGTAATGAGCTGCTATTAGCAATGATAAGATCTGCTTTTCTTAAGTTGTTCGTCATTTCAGCAGTATTGGGTACAAAAGTTAAGGAATGCAGGAAGATGGAGACGAGTGTACGAGGGAATTCCTTTTTTATTTGAGCCATATAGCTAGGACGGTTATCCACTTGGATGAAGTCGAATGATTTGCCCTTCATATAATGAAGGACGGAAGCAATGTAAGTCTTAGCACTTCCTGAGGTCACACGCACAATGGTCACATTGCTGATATGGCTCTGAAGTGGGAGCGGATAAGATCGTTTACTAATGATGGTTACTTTGTGTTGCAATGCAAGTTGCTTGGCTATGGAGAGAATACATATTTCTACAGAGCCACTTCCTGGAACGGGAATCTGTTCTGGTGCAACAATGAGTATGTGCACAGCCTTTCCTCCTATCGGGCCTTAAGGACCAACCACTCTCCTTTAACGTATGTTGGCTCCTTCGAAAATGTACGCTCCCACACCCTATTTTCTCTTAAATGTGTGAATTATAGCCGTTGAATGTCTCGACCCAAAAGCTTGGATTTGAATAGAATGTATGGATTGTCGCTTAGACGGTAGATTCATCATATTCGTTCACAGGGGAGAGGTAGGGAATGAAGGTGAAAAAGGCGGAGAAGGGAACGAAGGTGGATAGAGTAAATAATGAACTAAATGTGCAGAAGGCGAAAAAGGTGAAGAAGCTAAAAAAAGGAAACAAAGTAATTAGGGCACAGAATGGAGTTAAGGCGAAGCGACTTCGGACAATTACAAGTAAATGGGTTAAAACAAAGGTGTTGCTACGTCATCCTCGAATTAGTTGCTATATTCCAGAGACTGTGAAATTGACGAATATTAGCTTAAGGCAAATGTTAAATAAATATAACATGGTCTATATTAAACCAGAGCGTGGAACGTATGGTAACGGAGTCATTCGGGCCGAATGGGTGAAAGATGGAAATAAGGGGTCTTATTATAAATATCAAGTGGGTACAGTCGTAAGAAAGTTTAATACTTATGAAGCATTCTATGCGGCTCTATGCCAGTATAAGAAGGGCAGAAGTTATCTTGTTCAGATGGGTATCTATCTATTGAAATATCAGAAGCGAAGATTCGATATTCGGGTCATGGTTCAACGGAGTCCGGTGAGAAAATGGGAAGCAACGGGCATTATAGGAAGAGTAGCTCATCCAGGTAAAATAGTAACTAATTATCATAGTGGAGGAACACCGATGGCTATGGAGAAGCTATTAGCCCCTCATCTATCTGTCATTGAGCAGCGAAAAGTTCTGAATCAGATGTCTCAATTAGGTGTTACGATCGGCGAGGCCCTTCAGCAGAAATATCCTAATTTCAGGCAGATAGGTGTCGATATTGGGCTAGACCTAAATATGAAGCCATGGATTATTGAAGTGAATACGAACCCAGATCCGTATATTTTCAATAAACTTGCAAATAAAACGATGTATCGTAAAGTCATGAAATATCGAAAGTTTAATGGTTAGAGTGGAGGAGCCGAGATTCTAATGACTCGGCTTTTTTGTTGATCGCTCACCTGCGGAGAGACATTCAGAATTTGTGGATTGTGCATTGGAGCACCTTCATTATTTATTGGAATTCACCTGCCGTATTTCTGGTATCTTATTTTAATCAATAAGTAAATCGTGAATCAAAAGATATCTGATAGCAACAGCAAGTGTAAGAGTGATCCGGCATCTTAGCGATCTTTTTGCATGCAAATGGAAGGAATTGTATAGTCATTCATAGAATAATATACTAAGGATACATTCGAGGGTAGGAAGGTGAGGCGTTTTTGGTATGGACGAGACAGGAGAACCCGTAATATCAATACGAAGTTTAGCTATGAATTATGGTGACAAACCTGTGCTGAGGTGGATTAATCTTGATGTATTCAAAGGACAGATTATTGGATATATAGGTCCTAACGGCGCTGGAAAGAGCACTACAGTGAAGATTCTATTGGGTCTTATACAGGGATATATTGGAGAAGTGAAGATACTAGGAAGAGATATTTCAGACGGTGATGTTGAATATAAAAGAAGGATTGGATACGTACCAGAGGTCGCAGATATATATGAAAGTCTGACGGCTCAGGAGTATTTAACATTCATAGCGCAATTATATGGAATGAATTATAGTAAAGCCAACCATAAAGCAGAACAACTGATGATAAGTTTCGGATTAGAATCCGTGTATTCTTCGAGGGTATCCTCCTTCTCGAAGGGGATGAAGCAGAAGGTACTCTTAATCTCAAGCCTAATACATAATCCGGATATCCTGTTCTTAGATGAACCTCTAAGTGGCTTGGATGCTAACAGCGTCATTGTTGTGAAAGAAATACTTGCTTGCTTAGCAGCTCAAGGGAAAACAATCTTTTATTCGTCGCACATGATGGATGTAGTGGAGAAGATTAGTAACCGTATTGTTCTTCTGAATGATGGGCAAATCATTGCCGACGGAAGCTTCCACCAGCTACAGGAGAAATCGAAGGAAGGGTCACTAGAGCAAATATTTAATGAATTAACTGGCTTTCATGATCATAAAGAGAAGGCTGAACAATTCGTATCTATCGTTCAAGAGGTGTAATCAATGAAGGATTTCACAACATTGAAGATGTTAGATCGCTTTCGTATCCTTTTTGAGAAATTAGGTATCGACTACGTCATTATGAGAAGAATACTACACATTAAACTGACGATGGATGGTCGGAGAGTCTCAACTGTCATGGCGAATTCAGGATCTCTGTCTAAGAATGAAGATAAGAATAAGTTCCTTCAATCATTGTGGTTATATATGATTATGGGCGTGATCGTATTGACGCCACTGGTGTTATTGGGGCAAGGTTTTATTTTTAAAATGAGTCTGGTATTTGGAATTCTTATGTTCATGATCATGACCTCGCTTATATCGGACTTCTCATCTGTGCTGCTTGATATACGTGATAAGAATATATTAGATTCTAAGCCTGTAAATTCACGAACCATTCATGCAGCGAAGATGATCCACATTTCCATCTACTTAATGTTTATTACAGGATCGCTCACACTGGTGCCATTAATCGCTGGATCGTTCAAGTTTGGGATTGGATTTTTCCTCCTGTTCTTAATAGAGATTATCCTCATGGATGTCTTTATAGTGGTCGTAACAGCTCTTTTCTATTTGTTCGTTCTTCGTTTCTTTAATGGTGAGAAGTTAAAGGATATGATCAATTATGTACAGATTGCTCTAACGCTTGTCATAACAATAGGTTACCAACTCATTTCGCGATTATTTAATGTTTTAGATTTTCAAATCGTATTTGAAGGGAACTGGTGGCAGTATTTTATCCCTCCACTTTGGTTCGCAGCTCCGTTTGAGATGTTGATTCAAGGGGATGTACGCGTAGCATTTATTCTATTCTCTTTGTTATCCGTGGTTGTGCCTATTGTGGCTATTATGATCTATGTGAGACTTATGCCGTCTTTTGAGCATTATCTACAGAAGTTGACGGATAGCAGTATACCTAAAAGTAGAAAATGGTTCAGTGGATGGGGCAATATTTCTCATATCATTTGTAAGAGTTCAGAAGAAAGATTATTCTTTCGATTTACATCTGACATGATGCGCAATGAACGTGATTTCAAGCTGAAGGTGTATCCTTCTTTAGGATTTTCTCTTATCTTTCCTTTTATCTTTCTTTTTAATGGTTTGCAAAGTGAAGGACTAGAGGGCATTTCCTCTGGAAGAATGTATCTTTTTATATATTTTATGGCTACACTGATACCCTCAACGTTAATGATGCTGAAATTTTCTGTGAATTACAAGGGAGCCTGGTTGTATCGAACGATGCCGTTCCAAGATGCAGCTGGCATCTTCAAAGGTAGCATTAAGGCATGCCTAGTTAAATTGATAATGCCGTTATTCGTTCTAGAGAGTATTGTGTTCCTTTGGATTTTTGGATTTCGTATCATACCCGACTTGCTTGCTATATCGTTAACTGTAGGGATCTACGTGCTTATTAGCTTTGCTGTATTAAGAAAGGCGCTACCTTTCTCTGAACCCTATCAGGCAACTCAAAGTAATGAGGGGCTAAAGGTATTCTTTCTAATCCTCGTTCTAGCGTTATTTGCCGGAATACACTTGTTATTCACTACGTTGAATTATGGGGTTTACATCTATATGATATTACTTATTATGGGTAATATTATAGGATGGAGAAAGGCTTTCACAACAATTCCTATTTCATCCTTTTGATTATCTGTTTCATAAGTAGTACATTAATAAGGGAGTAATTAAGGAGGTTTCTAGATTAATGTATTACGAAGACAACGAGAACCTATCCATCATGACGTACACACTCAACAGTGGCATTAAAGGAACTGTCCCTTTATCTAATAAGCAAATTCAGGAATGGTTAGAGAGTTACAAATCAAACACCAAGTTTATTACTGCTATTGGTAAGGAGTTTTTTGGACTAAATCCAGATTTGGTTGCAGATTTCAAGGTGCAGAATCGTTTCTCTAGCTATGTGGAGATGCTCAAACCGGTTTCTAGTGCAGATCAAGTTAGCACGGAAGAGCTGTCACAAGCCTATGAAGACAACATGGTATACTTTAAGGTCGACTGTAAATGCGGAACAACCTACACAACTTTTTCGCAATACTATACAACGAAGTGGTTCTGTTCTAAATGTAAGGAAATTGTATTCATGGATAAGAAAAAAGGGAAGGTTCCAACAGACAAAGGCGAGGCATGGTACATGACGAACAAGTACTTTGTAGAACGTGAGTCGTAATAAGTTGATATCCCTACAGACACTATACAAATAGACCACTACCCGAGGGTAGTGGTCTAATTTGCGTAACATAGAATGACAGCATGTGAGAAGTGATTGAATGATTATGAATACGATCGGACCCTTAATGGTCTAAAGACTCATATGTTATATCTTGAAACGTTCAATTAATGTATGAAGCTTATCAGACATAAGGGAGAGAAGCGAGGCTGAAGAATCGACTTCTCCAATTGAAGCGAGTTGCTGCTGGGAAGCTGCTGATACACCTTGGGCTCCGTTCAACGTCTGATTGGCAACTTCGACGAGTTCGAGTGTTGAGGAAGTAAGGTATTGAGAGTGATCAGATAGCTGATGGACAGCGTTAGCTATATATTCATTATGTGCTGTGATTTGGGAAGCGTTAGCTTCAATTTGCTCGAAGTAATGACCGGCATTTGTAACACTTTGGGCTCCCTCTGTCACTTGAATAACGGTTTCAGTCATTCTTTCACTGGTTAGTTCCATTAGTCTTAACGTCGTTAATACAACATTAGAAATATCTTCTGCCGATTGAGCTGAACTCTCGGAGAGTTTCCTCACTGAACTTGCTACTACGGCAAATCCCCTCCCCTCTTCTCCAGCTCTAGCAGCCTCTATTGCAGCGTTAAGTGAAAGTAATTTGGTTTCCTCAGAAATCTGACTAATGATACTTAGCATTTGCTTGATTTCATGCGAGTGATTTCTTAAATTCTCGATTGTAACCGATAATTCTTGAATGCTCCCACTCATATGCAGCATTTTATTTTTGGTTTCACTCATAGATGACTTGCCTGTTTGAGCATTCTGCAAGTTGTCTGCTGCGGAGACCAGCGCGTGCTCAGTGCTAACAGATATCTCTGATATGAACTGTGACATTTCGGTCATCTTGTGAGAGCTTGATTCTAAGCGCTCAAGTTGTTTCTCTGCGCCATCAGCCATCTCTAAGATGATAGATAAGGTTTGCTGGCCTGCTTCCTCGGTTTGTTTAGAGCTTGCAGATAATTGTTCAGAAGAAGATGCGACTTGGTGTGAAGTATCGTTGACCTCACAGATCAGGTTCTGGAGACTAGAGGTCATTTTGTTGAAATCTGCTGCAAGAGCCCCAATTTCATCACGGCCTTTGAAATGCAAAGGGGGTTGTGTTAAGTCACCTTCAGCAATGAGGTGGACGCTTGCTAAACAGGAAGGAGAGAGGCTTCACCAAGACGCGAATGATAAGGTAGACAGCTAACGAAGCCGCGAATGATAAGGTAGACAGCTAACGAAGCCGCGATAAATAAGATAGCTCCAATGGTAAAGGGGAGCATAAGAATTTCAATCCATCTTTTATAACCTCCGTTTTACCTAATGTGTTACTGTTTATCTTTTAGTTACGTAATTACGCGCAACTGCTAAAAATTATAACGGAAATGAGTCAGTGAGTGTCTGTATCTTATATCACTCTGATTTGAGATCTGGGGATCTGGTTATTATTAGGATGAACTGGTTGTAATTTTAAATATTGTGTGACAAACTTCACATTGGACCTTGTTTAGGTGGACGAGTGTGATAAATATCACATTCCCAATGAAGACGGTCTGACAGAATATAAAAAGATGTTATAAAATTATCAATAGAAAGAAGGATTAGAACCATGGATCCGGTTATGCTCTCTCGCATTCAATTTGCGTCGACAACGCTGTTCCACTTTATCTTTGTACCCTTGTCTATCGGATTAGCACTGTTGATCGCGATTATGGAGACAATGTATGTTATAAAAGGTAAAGAAGAGTACAAAAAGATGGCTAAATTCTGGGGGCACCTGTTCCTGATTAACTTTGCGGTTGGTGTGGTTACGGGGATATTGCAAGAATTTCAGTTCGGGATGAACTGGTCGGATTATTCTAGATTTGTAGGAGATGTGTTCGGGGCACCGCTTGCTGTCGAAGCATTGCTTGCATTTTTCTTGGAATCTACATTTCTCGGATTGTGGATTTTTGGATGGGACCGCTTATCGAAGAAACTTCACCTCATGTGTATATGGTTAGTTTCTATTGGGACAATTATGTCAGCTTTCTGGATTCTAGTCGCGAACTCGTTCATGCAAAGACCTGTAGGGTTTACCGTTAATAATGGGCGAGCGGAGATGAATGATTTCCTTGCATTGATTACGAACGGACAGGTATTATTGGAATTCCCGCATACGATTCTTGCGGCATTCATGACCGGAGCTTTTGTGGTTACAGGTGTCAGCGCATATAAAATATTGAAAAAGAAGGATGTTCAATTCTTCAAGAAATCTTTCATTATTGCTATTATAGTGGGAATGGTTTCATCTATAGGGGTTGCACTCGTTGGGCATAGCCAGGCGCAGTATCTAGTAGAGACTCAACCGATGAAGATGGCAGCTTCGGAAGCACTTTGGGAAACAAGCTCTGACCCAGCTCCTTGGACCGTTATAGCATCGATTGATCCGGAGAAGAAGGAGAATGGGGTAACCTTCAAGATTCCATATCTACTTAGTTTCTTGTCCTATAGTAAATTCTCGGGAGAAGTTATAGGGATGAATGAGCTTCAAGCTCAGTATGAAGAACAATATGGACCTGGGGATTATATCCCACCCGTACGTACGACTTTCTGGAGTTTCCGTATCATGGTTGCAGCGGGTTCGGCTCTTATTCTTCTGTCAATGTATGGAGTCTATTTAGTTGCTCGTAAGAAGCTAGATCAACCTAACAAATGGTTTATGCGTATCATGATATGGGCTATGTCATTACCATTTATCGCAAACTGGGCGGGATGGATTATGACTGAGATTGGTCGTCAACCTTGGACGGTTTTCGGATTGTTTAAGACTGAAGATAGCATTTCACCCAACGTTTCGGCAGGACAGATCTTATTCTCCTTAATTACATTCTCGCTGGCGTACACGATATTAGCATTTATATTGGTCTATTTATTTGTTCGTGTGATCAAAAAGGGGCCGAATCATTCGGATTCCATGGATGAACAATCTCACGACCCATTTGATAAGGAGGGTTATCATGTCTCTTAATGAGTTGTGGTTCTTGTTGATTGCTGTGCTATTTATTGGTTTCTTTTTCTTAGAGGGTTTTGATTTTGGAGTAGGGATGTCCACAACGGTTCTCGCCAAGAATGACACGGAGCGTCGTGTATTAATTAATTCTATAGGTCCGTTCTGGGATGCCAATGAAGTATGGCTCATTACAGCAGGGGGTGCGATGTTTGCAGCTTTCCCGCACTGGTATGCCACATTATTTAGTGGATTCTACACCGCCCTTGTATTTGTACTGCTCGCTTTGATAGGCCGTGGTGTGGCTTTTGAATTTAGAGGTAAAGTGAATTCAGAACGCTGGAAGAGAACTTGGGATATCGTTATTTTCTTCGGTAGCCTACTTCCGCCACTATTGTTCGGAGTTGTATTCGCTTGTCTGATTCAAGGGGTACCTATTGGCGAGGACATGAATATGAATGCTGGATTCTTTGATATTGTGAATGTGTATACCTTACTAGGCGGTATTACCGTTGTCGTTCTATGTTTGGTACATGGGTTATTGTTTACGACGTTAAGAACGCTTGGAAGCTTACAAGAACGCGCTCGTATTATGGCTAAGAGACTTCTTATCCCACTTGCAGTTCTAATTGTAGCTTTTGGAGTTATGACCTATTACGTAACAGATCTATTTGAAGTTCGGGGGACGATTCTGACCCTGATTGCTATTGTTGGAATGATCGTA
This sequence comes from Paenibacillus sp. DS2015, assembly GCF_050433705.1. Taxonomy (NCBI): domain Bacteria; kingdom Bacillati; phylum Bacillota; class Bacilli; order Caryophanales; family Paenibacillaceae; genus Paenibacillus; species Paenibacillus sp. DS2015. The sequence goes on from NZ_JBNPWS010000019.1 coordinate 33,306, forward strand.
TACCTATTAGCTGGCTTCTTCATTGCTCGGAAGAAGGATGCTTGGGCTTTTGGAATGACAGGTGCTGTGATTGCTTTGTCCTTCGCTTCGATCTTTATTGGTTTGTTCCCACGAGTGATGATTAGTTCGATTAATGATGCTTTTAGTTTAACAATTACGAACGCTGCATCTGGGCAATATTCACTCAAGGTCATGTCCATTGTCGCCTTAACATTGCTTCCATTCGTCTTGGGATATCAAGTGTGGAGTTACTTCGTATTCCATAAACGGGTGAACGAGAAAGAACATATGGAATACTAATGGACCGTAATTTACTGGGCTTCAAAGGGATTAAGCCTGTTTTTGCGGCGGTGGCACTGCTGACCTTGGTGCAAAGTGTATCCATACTGCTCATGGCAAGAGGGTTATCGGAAGTGATTTCCGCCCTCTTTGCCGGTGCTCCACTACAAGAACAAAATCAAGCTATTCTTATGTTTGTTGTCTCATTTCTAGTTCGCCATTTGACGAATTTCTTTCAACAGAAGATTACACATCGCTTTGCGGAGACTACGGGGACGTTGCTCCGTAAACAGTTGATGGATAAATTGTTTCTACTCGGACCACGTTTTGCTAAAAAGGAAGGCACAGGCAAGTTGGTAACGCTCGTCTTGGATGGCATATCGAAGTTCCGAACTTATCTTGAGCTCATTATCCCACGGATGGTGGCCACGATGATTATACCGATGGTCATTGTCATCTATGTATTTACGCAGGACATTCAATCCGCCATTATTTTAGTAGTGACGATGCCCATTCTAATAGCCTTTATGATCCTAATTGGTTTAGCTTCGCGTAAACAAGTAGACAGTCAAATGAATTCTTATCACAAGCTAGCGAATCATTTCCTGGATTCGTTACGTGGATTAGAGACATTGAAATATTTAGGTCGTAGTAAATCACATATCAGCTCCATTGGAAGTGTAAGTGATAAGTACAGAACTGCAACGATGCGTACACTGCGTGTTGCCTTTTTGTCATCATTCGCCCTAGATTTCTTCACCATGCTCTCTGTGGCCTCTGTAGCGGTGGGTCTAGGACTTCGGCTGGTGAACGGGGATATGATGCTTGTAACGGCACTAACGATCCTTATATTGGCTCCTGAGTATTTCCTCCCGGTACGGATGGTAGGAGCGGATTACCATGCTACTCTGAATGGTAAAGAGGCTGGGGCATCTATTCAAGCGATTATTGATATGCCTGTTCAGAAAGTTAAGGGAAGATTGCCTGAGTCTGCCTATTTATGGACAGCAGATAGTCAACTACTCCTCTCTCATGTGCAAGTGCAGTATGAGGAAGAGGGTCCGCACTCTTTACATGATGTGAGTGTCAAGATTCAGGGTCTGCTTAAGATCGGGATTATTGGAGAGAGTGGAGCAGGCAAATCAACGTTGATTGATGTTCTTAGTGGTTTCCTAGAGCCATCATCTGGCTCAATAGAGCTTAATGGACATAAACTAACCGATTTAATGGATGAAGCATGGCAGCAACAAATGACGTACATTCCACAGAGTCCCTATCTGTTTAGCAGCAGTCTTGCGGATAATGTCCGGTTCTACACACCCAATGCATCTCAAACGGAGGTTGAACAAGCTGTTGTAAATGCAGGTTTAGCTGACCTTGTAAGTCAGTTGCCTCATGGATTTGATGAGGTCATCGGGAATGGTGGGCGACCCCTAAGTGGTGGACAAGCACAACGTGTGGCGCTGGCTCGTGCATTTCTCAGTGATCGGCCAGTTATCTTATTGGATGAGCCAACAGCGCATTTAGATGTCGAGACAGAGTATGAATTGAAAGAGACGATGCTTTCTCTTTTTGCAGGGAAATTAGTGTTCCTCGCGACGCATCGCTTACACTGGATGCCGGATATGGATCTAATTATCGTAATGGACCAAGGCAAAGTAGCTGAGGTGGGCACGCATGACGAACTCCTTGATCGTAAAGGCGTGTATCATGCATTGATTGCATCGCAATTGGAGGGAGTGCTATGAGAAACAATCCATGGCTGCGGCCCTATATCTCTTCATACTTCTGGCGGTTTGTCATTATTATCGCGCTAGGTACTCTAACGCTACTGACCGCGAGTAGCTTGATGTATACGTCTGGGTACCTCATCTCAAAGTCCGCGCTTCGTCCTGAGAATATATTGATGGTGTATGTCCAGATCGTTCTCGTAAGAACGTTCGGAACGAGCAGGTCGGTGATCCATTATGTAGAGCGTCTCGTTGGACATGATACGATTCTACGTATTCTATCTAAAATGCGTGTACAACTGTACCGTATTCTAGAACCGCAAGCGCTATTTATTTCTTCCAGATTTCGTTCAGGTGATATTCTTGGCGTGTTGTCAGATGATATTGAGAAATTACAGGATGTTTATCTACGTACGATCTTTCCAAGTGTGATTGCGGTGGTACTATATATCGTATCCATCACGGTACTGGGTCAATTTGATGTAAGGTTTGCCCTGGTGATGGCATTGTATTTGTTGATTCTGATCCTCGTCTTACCTTGGATTTCATTGTGGGTTACGAAGTCTAAGAATAAGCAGGCACAGCGTAAGCATGGTCGATTGTACCAGACGCTAACGGATGCTGTACTGGGGATGAGTGATTGGGTCATCAGTGGTAGACCCGCACAATTTGTTCATACCTATGAGCAGGATGAGCTTGAGGTCGCTCGAATTGATCGTAAGCTTAGTGGCTGGTCACGGTGGAGAAATCTTATCGGTCAAGCCGTGGTCAGTGTCATCGTCGTTAGCATGTTGTACTGGGCTGGTCAGCAGTATGCGGAGGGACTAATTCCTTCGACGATGATTGCTGCGTTTGTACTCGTTATTTTCCCACTGATGGATGCATTCTTGCCCCTATCTGAGGCTGTTGAGAAAATGCCGCGGTATCAAGGCTCATTTGCAAGATTAGCGGAGTTGGATAACTCCGTTGGACAAGGTGAAGTGACGGGTAACCGTAAGCTTACGGAGATGCAGATGAGTAAAGAAGAGACGCTTGCCATCGCTGGTTCTAATGCGCATATTAAGATAGATCAAGCATCTTACCGTTACGATGCTACCACACCATGGTCTTTCGAGAATATCACACTAGACATTCCACAAGGTAAGAAAGTGGCGATTATCGGACGTAGTGGCGCTGGTAAGTCTACCTTGCTGAAATTAATCCAAGGAGCCATTGTTCCTGAAAAAGGAACTGCGACGATTCATGGTGTAGATGTGGAGCAATTTGGAGAGCACATCCCAAGCCTTATCGCTGTGTTGAATCAGAGTCCACATTTATTCGATACAACGGTGAGTAATAATATACGACTAGGCAAGTTAGAGGCATCAGATGTGGAAATCAGCAATGTAGCCTCTAAAGTGAAGATGGATGCTTTAATTGAGTCACTTCCAGAAGGGTACAGAACGCCGATGCATGAAACCGGACAGCGCTTCTCCGGTGGTGAGCGGCAGCGTATTGCCTTAGCACGCGTACTGCTGCAGGACACGCCTGTAGTTATTCTGGATGAACCGACAGTAGGTCTTGACCCGCGCACGGAGAATGAGTTACTCTCCACGATCTTTGAGACGATGCAAGGGAAGTCACTGATCTGGGTTACTCACCATTTAGTAGGCGCAGAACATATGGATGAGATCATCTTTATGGAGAATGGGAAGATTGAGATGCGAGGTTCTCATGTGGAGCTCATGGCGCAATATCCGCGGTATCGTAATCTGTATCATCTCGATCGGCCGGAGGTCTTCTTTAAATAATTGTGATCGTTTTAACGCTCTTAGTGCAACTACAGTTGACACTGAACCTTCCTGCCCATCAAATGAACTCTAACACAAAGGGACACCGTAAGGTGTCCTTTTGTGTTAGTAGGAAGTATATAATTCTGAGGAAAGGGTTGAGTCAGAGGTCGATGATTTCCTTTACAGAATCAAAGATGCGATACATACTCACCACGGAAATCGAAATGTGAGATAACGATTGCGAGGAATTGCGATAGATTTAGTGCCCTATATGCCAACTAGTGCTGAGTACCATAGGCGCGCACGGTGTTGAGAGTTGTCGTAAAGTCCCTAAAAGTATCGAAAAATGCAGAAGATAGTCGAAAAGTGCCAAAAATAAGCCGTCGAAAGCGCCAGAATCATCAGAATCAGCTGGAAAGACCTGGGGCGCTCGAAGTGCTTAAGGTCTTTCTTGTATATAATGCAAGAGTTTATAGAATTTATTATATGGTTATTTATAGGTATTGAGATCTAGTTGGATGGTTTTGTTGTGATTTGTGTAGTTAGGTAAAGTGCGATAAATACTATATTATACAATCATACGACATTTTTCGTGCTTTAAGGGGATTCTCAATACAGGATGTATTAAATAGTTACAAAAGGAGCCAAGATGTATGAAAATAAGAATTGCTCTATTTCTAGGTATTTTTGTACTATGCTCTTTATTTATTTATTTCGGAAGACTTAATCAACCTAAGCAAACGTTGGTAGATTCCGTCACGTCTGAGAATCACTATGGAGATCGCTTGCCCAATCAAGAGAAACGACAAGTATTATACCAATTTATTATAAATAGGCTTTCTGGAAGTGATGGTATATTTACGAATTATCTGGATACTGACCAAGCCTTAAATGTGGCTACTGGACATGAGGTGTTGAGCGAATCTGAAGGTTTAATGATGCGTTATTATGTGATGACTAAGCAGCAGGATGCATTTGATAAAGAGTGGGCCCTCGCTAAACAAACTCTTAATCTTTCTTCGGGATTTAGTTACCGGTATAGCCCGAAGACGGATAAACGCTATTCGCTAAACGCAGCAGTAGATGATCTACGGATCATTCGTGCACTTTATGAAGCTGGGGATATGTTCGAAGATGCTCGTTATACAGAAGAAGCCGATACGTATGGTGGACGATTTTATGAGAATAACGTGAAGGATCGGAATGTCTATGATTTCTACGATGAGAGCTACAAGATGACGAATGATTTCATTACTTTATGTTATATAGACTTAACAACACTACAGAAGCTTCCGATTAAATCCGATAAAGCTCAACAACTATCCTCCAATATGCTGAGTGTTGTTCAGGATGGATATTTGTCTGATCCATTCCCCTTCTACGAGACTCGATATCAATATGAGACGAGCTCCTATAGCTCCGAGAATATTAATACCGTTGAATCGCTACTTGTTATTCTCTCACTGTCCGAAGTGAAACAACAGAATCCGTCAAGCATTCGTTATCTTAAAGAACATGTTAAGAGTGGTACGTTATATGGTCAATACACCCTAGAAGGAACTCCAACGAATGATATTCAATCTACTGCTATTTACGCTATTACAGCGATGATCGGTTCTCAGATTGGTGATCATGAACTTTATGAGAATAGTATTCGAAGAATAAGCCAATATCAGATTCTGGATACAGATAGTCTACTTTATGGTGGGTTTGGGGATGAAAGGACACAAACAGCCTACTCCTTCGATAATCTGATGGCATTGTTGGCTTTTGCTTACTAAATGGGTAATAAGGGAGGAAGGCAAACAGCATGTCAGCAAGTAAATTCAAATGGCATAGGATGAACCGATTTATTTCATATAGCCGATTTATTTCTCCCGCTTTGTTAGCGGCAATTGGGGTATTGCTCATTACCGTGATGACATTATTTATTCCCCCTTACATTGGGATGGCAGACAACGGAGACTATTTCCGTATTTTATACGGTAACGGATTGTATTTCAGTGCTCCTGATTACGATAGTCAATACTTAGGATACTTTATTAAGAACTTTGGGATATTTCAATATTTCAATGAGAATAGTACGGATGTCGTCTCATCACAATCGTTATTCATTCACTTCTCCGTATGGATAAATAAGCTCTTCTATGATCAACAGGTATTTGATATTCGATTTCAAGCGGCGATCTATACGGTGTTATACACGATTGCGATTTATTTATTAGTAGAAAGTCTAACTTGGAAAATACCTAAGAAATATGGTTATCCTATTGCACTTTTAGCTATTTTTATGTTTGGAGATACGAGTTATACAGCTTTTTTCAATTCCTTCTTCGGGGAAAGTGTCGTATTCATTATGTTGATGTTCATGTTGGCATCGGGCTTACTACTGTACAGGAATAGGTATAACGATTACATATTATTGGTGATATTTACGCTTAGCGCACTCTTACTAACAACAAGTAAACAGCAGAATGCACCGGTCGGTGTCATCATTGCTTGTACAGGGATTATGATGATCTTTATCCGAAAACAAAGAACATTTCGCGTATTGATGTCTTCTTCACTCGTCATTTTGCTATTTGCGGGTATAGCCACCTACGCTTTAATTCCGAAAGAATTTGTGAATATCAACAAGTATCATGCTATGACCCGAGGTATTCTTATGGAAGCAAACGACCCGGAGGATGCTCTGAGTGTCTTTGGTATAAATAAACAATACGCTATTTTGGATAAAAGTATTTTTTATGCGCTCAACACTACAATAGATGTCAATTCTGAAATACTAGAACAGAATTTCTATAGTCAATATGGGTTTGGATCTATTCTGAAATATTACTTTACCCATCCGGAACAAGCAGGCAAGATGTTCGATCTGGCAGCGAAAAGTGCGTTTATTAACCGTCCGCCAGAGATGGGGAACTACGAGAAATCTGTGGGGTATGCTGCAGGTAAACAGACGACTTTCTTCTCTGGATACAGTCAAATGAAAAAATTACTTACACCTAGAACCTTTGGTTTTATTGTCATTTGGATAGTTGTGGTCATCGGTTGCTATATGCCAAGCTTTATTTCGGCTTTAAGAGCTAAAAAGATACGAGAGGCTACTCGATTGCCGCTTGTTATGACCTTTATCTTATTTGGTTTATCCGGCATATTGGTTTCGATTATCGGGGCTGGAGATGCTGATTTGGCGAAGCATGTGTTTCTATTTACGGCAGCCTTTGACATGGTCACTTTCGTGTTCATAGCCGACATCATCCGGCGACGTTTATTGCGTGGGGATCAAGGAGGTGAGGCTTAACATGTACATGCTAGTCAAACCAAAGATTCTCATCATCACCTTTATGCTGATGGTCGGTATGACCTTTTCTAACGTATACGCATCGGTAGAAGAACCCACACATGCCCTGCTTCTTTATGATAGTTTGGCCAAAGGGACATCTAGAGAAGGTAATGTTGAGACCCTGCAAAGATTGCTTGCATCTTACGGTGTTAAAGTAACCTCAGGAACCTACGATGAATATGAGAGAGGAACATTATCGCGATATACCAAGGTCATCGGAATTAGGAATTCGGTAGAACTAACCATAACCAATATAGATTTCATAAATGATTTTGAGATATATGAAGAGGACTATTTCCATATTGGAACGGCGATTCCTACTTCGGTGCAAAAGGAGCTAAGCATTCAGACGGAGGTGGCAACGGAGCAATTCGTGGATCTCTCGATTGACCAGTTCTTAGAACCAAGAATCCAAGTGCGTAATTTCCCTTATATTGTACAAGCTGAGGGCACCTATTATGGGAATTTTACGTCAGCTAACCAGGGAAATAATTCACCTTATGGAGTGCGTAATGATCGTTATGCTTATGTTCCTTATTATGAACAAGGGAACCTCAGTGAACTTGCGATGTCCTATGTGCTAAAAGACTGGCTGGAGGTTAACCAACAAGGAGGGACATACCTTATATTCAAAGAGGTCTACCCATTCTCTGATTTGAACCTATTGGAGAAATTGGCCGACCAGCTCTATGATGCTGGCATTCCATTTATGATTAGTGTCAGACCGGTGTTCAGTAACACAGACTTTCCCGCTATGCAACGTTATCTAGAGACACTGAAGTATGTACAGTCTCGGAACGGAAGTATTTTGGTGAATACACCGATCGTATCATCCACAATTAGTGATAATGGTCCCATTCTGCAGGGGCAAATGGAGTCTTTTATAGATGTACTAGCTGATTATGGCGTTATTCCTTTGGGTATAGGGGCTGAAATGTATTGGTCGTACGATGCACAGTACGCTGAATATGGTATGGGGTTCTTCGATTCTGTGGTTCTATTTCCTAATATAAATCCAATATACAGGTCTCGGACTGACTCATCGCATGCCTTCATGTCTTCCATGTACAGTATGTCATTAGACTTTCTGCAGCAATTTGAACATACCGATACAATCGCTCATGATCTTCCTATGGATTCTGCGATAACCTATGACTTCTCTGACGATGAAGCACAATTGAATGAGATCATTCAAGCACTTATGGGTAGCTGGATTACGTTTTCTGATTATAAATATGGAGAGCATGAGATTGATACACAGGCGAATGCGATTTCGTCGGATAACGGATTTTTAAGCTTAAATGGTCAGAACGTGGATATGAATGATGCTTACAGGAGTGTTAGTTCTGAATATACCTATACGGTAGAACAAGAGCAGAGTTTTTCCACACTATTTAATATTCAGAATAAGATTTTTATTGTTCTTATTGTCGTAACTCTTCTTATTTTTGGGTATTTATTCCTCATTGGGTATCGACTTTATTTACGTAAATATATCAATCAGAGGAGAAAATGATGACAGTCGCAGATATTCTAATGTTATTCTCCGTGATTTGTATTTGGTCCCTTTTACTTGTGAACGTAGTTCTGATTGTGGCTGGTTATCTGTACTACGTCCAATCTGAAGGTGAAGAAATACCAGAAATAGATGGAGAGATGCCCTTTGTCTCTATTATGGTACCCGCTCACAATGAGGGGATCGTGATTGTTAAGACTGTTGAATCGCTACTCGCGCTAGATTATCCACATGATCGCTATGAGATTATTGTGATCAACGACAACTCTTCGGATAACAGTGGTGTGTTGCTTCAACATCTCCAATCCAAACATCCGAGTAGAAATCTAAATATCATTAGTACGGATTCGATAACAGGAGGCAAAGGTAAATCCAATGCATTAAACATCGGATTTGCGCAAAGTAAAGGTGAACTTATTGCCATTTACGATGCGGATAATACGCCGGAGAAAACAGCTTTACGTTACTTAGTGGCTGAGATTATGAATGACCAAACGTTAGGGGCAGTCGTTGGTAAATTTCGGACGCGTAATCGTGATACTAACTTATTAACACGGTTTATTAATATCGAGACGTTATCATTTCAGTGGATGGCACAGGCGGGTCGCTGGAAACTGTTTAAGTTGTGTACGATCCCGGGGACCAACTTCATTATGCGTCGTCATATCGTGGAGCATATTGGCGGTTGGGATGTGAAGGCGATTGCGGAGGATACGGAGATTAGCTTTCGCATCTATATGATGGGGTATCGAATTAAATTTCAGCCGAAAGCTGTTACTTGGGAGCAGGAGCCACAAACGCTGAAGGTATGGTTTAAACAACGAACGCGATGGGCGAAGGGCAATATTTACGTGATTGTGAAAAATGCAAGATTGCTATTTGATCCTTCGGCCAAGAACATTCGGTTCGATATATTATATTTTTTATCCATCTACTTCTTGTTGCTGACCTCGTTGGTCATGTCTGATGTTCTGCTTATTCTTCATGCCTTAGGTTATGTTCGGACTACGATTGCTGGATTCAGTTTATTTCTGTGGATGCTGGCTATTACGATGTTTATCGTAGGCACGTATATTACATTAATAACGGAAAAAGGTGAGATGAGACTCTCCAACTTGTGGATTATTATGCTGATGTATGTTTCCTACTGTCAGATGTGGATGGTTGTAGCTGCTTATGGCTTGTACACCTATCTGAAAGATTTAGTATTTAAAAGAGAAGTGAAATGGTATAAAACCGAACGTTATTAGGATAGGGAGAGAATCACGTGATGAGAAAATTAGTAGTTGTATATATAGTCTTATTGTCATTCGTTTTCGTACAAGTTGGCCAAGTATCGGCTGCAGGGGTGGAACTGAAGTCTCCACAGACGTATGAAATGGCCTTAACCAATACCAATGTATCCTTGTCAGGGGGAAGGGTATCGAAGGAGCTATTCTTTCAGGTACCTGACTACTGGAAAGTAAATGATGTGTTGCTTCATTTGGATTATAAGGTATCTCCTTTAGCCTTGAATGATCGTTCTAGTGTAACTCTAAAGATCAATGGGACTTATGTACATTCGTTCAGGCCCTCCGCTACGGATGAAGTGAAGCAACGATTAACGTTTACTATACCTAAGGGACTCATCGTGAAGGGTTCCAATGCGTTGTTTATCGAAGGCGATATTCAGACGACCCATGTAAACAAGGATGTATGTACAAGCTATGAAGAACAAGATAATTGGCTCCAAATTTTCAGTACCACAAGTGTGGATATAGATCATACCAATGTAGCATTAGACGGGAGCATTCGTGGTTTTAACAAGTACTTTACTGGCATAGACGTCGTTAGAGCTAACCAAAGTGCGATTGTAGTGCCTGAACAGAGCGATTCTACTGAACTCGAGACAGCCGTCTATGCATTGACGGGATTTGCGAAAGCGAATAGTTTGGAGGATAAGACGATCCCCATGCTGACTTATGGGACGGAATCTCTGAAAAGTAAGAAAGCTATCGTTGTTGTTTCTTCATATGATCATTTACCAGAGGATCTTAAGAAGTTGCTTGTCCAAGAGGATTTAAACAATGTAGCAGTGATTCAATTAGTGAATACGGATCAACAACCTACGTTAGTCGTTACATCTAACAATGCAGAGTTATTAGTGAAGGCAGGAAGATTTATAGCGAATCAAGACTTAATGAAACAATTAGATAGTCATATCAAAATAGTGAATCGTGACACGGATGTAGAGAAGCCCGTTATGAGTGTGGATAGTCATGTGACATTAACGGAGACTGGAGACCAACTTAAGGGTTGGAGACATCAGGAGAAAAGCTATTTCATTTCACTTCCGTCTAACCGATCCATTGCGGACGCTAGCAAAGTTAGTGTGGATTTTCGCTATGCGAAGAACCTTGACTTTGATCGGTCGATGGTAACGATCCTTATGAATGATACACCGATTGGGAGCAAGAGATTAACGACAGAAATGGCTGATGGGGATACCCTGACGTTACCTATTCCTAAAAACCTGAATATATCAGGTGACTTTTCGCTTACTGTCGCTTTTGATCTGGAGCTTAAGAATGATGGATGTTATCGGAACCAGGACCAAATGCCTTGGGCATTCATTACGAAGGATACGGTATTAAAGTTAAACACGACAGAAAAACTAGATTTATTATTTAATAACTACCCATATCCATTTATTCGTGATGGTAGTTTAAATCGGGTTGCCGTTGTCATGCCTACAGAGCGTGATCATTATACATATCAATCGCTCTCCAATCTGTTTAATTTATTGGGTCGATATGTAGAAGGGAATACGGGTGAACTTAATTTTTACGAGGACAATGTGGGCGAAAGTGATTTATCAGATCGCAATATTATTGCCATCGGAACCTATCAGAACAATAAGGTCATTCGGGAACACAATAACAGCCTTTATTTTCAATACGGAACAGATGGTACTGGCTTTAAGTCAAATGAGAAAGTAAGCATTGATGTCGATTACGGCAAGCGGATAGGTACACTACAGTTGATCCAATCGCCTTATGAAGCGGGACATGGACTTATGGCTGTGACAGGAGCCAGTTCGGAGTATTATTATCTATCTTCTAGACTCATTGCGAGTCAGAATGCCACTTGGAAGATATATGGAGACGGGGTCACGACAGACAAGGATGGTACGATTAATCCCTACCGCTTCAAGAAGGAAGTGAGCCCAAAGCAATCTACGTTATTAGAAAAAGTGGTTCAACGGGGAGATGTTCTTGGGTTTATGCTAGCTTCGGTATTAGTCATATTACTCGTCTTGGTTTCTCTGATTCTAATCATTCGCAAATATAGAAGGTGGGGTGAAAGATGATGAAGCGACATCAAAGTAATTTAGTCTCGGATATTGCCTTTCTCCTGCTGTTCGTCATCTGTTTTATATGTATTGTGTTCGTTGCAGGTAAGCCTGATCAATATATTCAGAATATTATATTTTTGAATATATCCTTTATGCTAGCGATTGTGACCTATTTTACGAGTTTAACAGCAGGACTGGTCCTAAGTATTGTTTTTATATTCGGTAGTGGTACCTTCACGCTTTATCAAAGTGTTGTTCAGGGATCTATGGTAGGGGATGAAAGTTACTTTTGGTTGATCATGGCGCCTGCCATAACCTTTGTGACATGGTTGCTTACTCGTGCGAATAAGCAGTTGCAGGAAGAAAAGGAACAATTGCTAAAGAGTAATACTTCACTAGCTACAATGGATGAAAATACAAACTTAAAGAATAGTCTCTCATTTCAACGAGATGCTGCTGTTTTTATGGCTCTTTCAACTCGTTATGAGATACCTCTGACATTATTAATTATAAATGTGAGGCACTGGGATGAAATACGGCGGATGACGAGCGAAGAAGACATGACAGCAGCGATGAATGATGTTTCAATTTTAAGTCAGACGAGTATTCGTACGAATGACTCTCTCTATATATTTGATAAAGAGAACCCAACCTGGGGAATGATCCTCTTTACGGATCGCGAAGGTGCAAATATAGTCATTGAACGATTGAAGGAAAAAGTCATTGATCTAAATGTCGGCGATAAGGCCGACAAGTACAGGATAGAACTGAACCTTAGGGTTGGAGCTGTGGAATATCAAACTGAATCTATTGCAACACCTCTTGATTTCATTGTAGAGGCCAGAAAACAAATGGAGTACGATGTGTGATATGTATTTAGGATCGTGATGAATGATTCAGAAGGAGGGTTTATGATGGTACACAGTAATGACAGTCCCATACTTACAATCGTAGTTCCTTGTTACAATGAAGAAGAGGTTCTTCTTGAAACAACGATAAGATTATCAAGGATATTGAGAGGGTTAGTTGCGAACAAACAAATTTCATCTTTAAGTAGCGTCTTGTATGTAGATGATGGGAGTAAGGATCGTACATGGGAATCCATTTCAGAATTTAATCTGACATACCCTGAGATTAGTGGTTTAAAGCTTGCTAGAAATGTAGGGCACCAAAATGCCTTGTTAGCGGGTCTGTTGCATGCGAAGGAGACATCTGATTGTGTCATTTCGATTGATGCTGATCTACAAGATGATGTGGACGTTATTCCTGAATTTATAAGTAAGTACAAAGAGGGAAATGACATTGTATACGGTGTTCGAAGTGATCGAAGTACAGATACCTTTTTCAAACGAAAGAGTGCCAATATATTTTATAAAGGATTAAGACTGCTGGGTGTGAATCTCGTATTTAATCATGCGGATTATCGATTGATGAGTAGAAGAGCATTAAATGGCTTGGAACGTTATAGGGAAGTTAATTTATTTCTGAGAGGGATTGTCCCACTTATTGGATATAAATCAACTAAAGTGTACTATGAACGAAATAAGAGATTCGCGGGCGAATCGAAATATCCTTTAAGGAAGATGATCTCCTTTGCTCTAGATGGAGTCACCTCCTTCAGTGTTTCGCCTATTCGATTTATCACGATGATGGGGATGTTGTTCTTCTTACTAAGTATAATCACTGCTGTATATGTATTGGCTAGTAAATTCAATGGCAATGCCGTTAGCGGATGGTCTTCCCTTATGATCTCGATCTGGTTTATTGGTGGCGTTCAACTGGTTAGCATGGGGATGATCGGAGAATATATTGGAAAAATATATAAAGAGGTCAAGGATAGACCTAAATATACGGAAGAAATCAAGCTGGATGCTTTGGTTATAAGTATGGAGGAGGAACGATGTTTAATCGAGATTTCATAAAGTTTCTCTGTGTGGGTCTGTTGAATACAGCGGTGGGGTTATCCGTTACCTTTCTATTTATAAATCTATTCGGGTCTAACTATTGGATCTCAACGTTTATGGGGAATTCGATAGGGGCTGTTGTTAGCTATTTTCTAAACAAGAACTTTACCTTTAAAAGCAATGTATCGAATAGAGAAGCCATGTGGAAATTCGCAAGCGTCATTCTATGTTGTTATTTAGTGTCTTATTCTGTTAGCTATATTCTATTCGAGTTCACCGTCGGAGATATCATCGATAATGATGTCGTTCATACGAATCTGACAGCTCTAGTTGGAGCTGGAATCTATACATTGTTGAACTATTTTGCACAAAAGTATTTCGTATTTAAAAGTGACTCCATATAATGCCCCGTCCATGTAGTCTTTCATAGGCTACGTGGACGGGGTACTTTTATATCAATTAATCTTCCTTTGGATGAATCATATTCTCTGGTCTTACAACCTTGTCGAACTGTGCTTCAGTTAACAAATTGCTTCGCAATGCAGCCTCTTTAAGTGTGAGACCCTCTTTATGAGCAAGTTTAGCAACAGCAGCTGCATTCTCATATCCAATGTGCGGATTAAGAGCCGTAACGAGCATAAGAGATTGATTCAGGTTACGCTCAATGATGGCATAGTTCGGTTCAATTCCAATGGCACAGTGGTCATTGAAGGAGCGAATAGCATCTGCTAGAAGCCGAGTGGTCTGTAGGAAATTATAAATAATGACAGGTTTAAAGACGTTTAATTCGAAGTTGCCCTGGCTGGCAGCAAAACCAATCGCGGCATCATTACCCATAACTTGGCACACAACCATCGTCAAAGCTTCGCTCTGTGTTGGATTGACTTTACCAGGCATAATAGAGCTGCCGGGCTCATTCGCAGGGATGATCAGCTCGCCAATTCCACAGCGTGGACCACTAGCCAGCCACCTAACGTCGTTAGCGATTTTCATGAGATCAGCGGCAAGCGCTTTCAGCGCGCCGTGAACATAGACTAGCTCATCGTGGCTTGTAAGGGAATGAAATTTATTCGAAGCTGAGGTAAAGGTCTTTCCAGTAATCAGGCTAATCTCTTCAGCAACATTGTCGCCGAACTTCGGATGTGCATTAATACCTGTACCCACAGCGGTTCCACCGATGGCAAGTTCCCGTAGGGATTCGGAGCTATTCTGAATCATAGTTTCTGTTTTCTCCAGCATTCGGTGCCAGCCACTTACTTCTTGTCCAAGTGTTAGAGGCGTAGCATCCTGTAAATGAGTTCTTCCTATTTTAATGATATCTTGGAATTGCTCTGTTTTGAGGCGGAATGTTTCTTTCAGCTCGGCAATAGCCGGTAGGACCTGATCTTCGACCGCGATCAAGGCAGCCATATGCATCGCTGTTGGGAATGTATCATTTGAGCTTTGTGATTTGTTGACATCATCATTAGGATGGATGCGCAGTTCACTACCCTTGTCAGCCAAGAGTTGATTTGCACGGCTAGCAATGACTTCATTGACGTTCATATTAGACTGGGTGCCACTGCCTGTCTGCCATACTACTAAAGGGAAATGCTCATCTAATGCACCCTCAATGATTTCATCAGCAGCAGCAACGATAGCATCGGCTTTGGTAGGGTCTAATTTACCAAGTTTAGCATTGGTGAGTGCAGCACTTTTTTTCAGGATAGCAAATACTCGAATGAGGTCTAAGGGCATTTTCTCTGTACCGATTTGAAAATTTTCAAAACTACGCTGAGTCTGAGCTGCCCACAATTTATCTGCAGGTACCTTTATTTCTCCAATTGTATCTTTTTCGATTCTGAACTCCATATTTGCTTCCTCCCTTTAATCTTGAATCGGTAATAGTGTAACATCATCACCTTCGCAATATATCACAATTTTAACCTATTTTAAAAATGAATTGGACCTGATTTGAAGATTATTCGAAGTATTGGTACATTATATATAGAAATGCTGACTTTAGGAGATGAATCCATGCTCACTACTTTAATCATTATTGCTGCTGTACTAATCATTGTTGTCGCTATTTTATTTGGTGCCAGCCTATTTTTCTATAATGTAGGTATTCTACGTAGTAAGAAGGAATTCTTGGTAGATGATCCTAATCTCGTCAAAACAGAGTTCCCGTGGGATTCCGCCACAAGTTGGATGGGCCTTCAACCTATTGAGACGTTACATATGATTTCAGATGATGGGCTTAAGCTGGTAGGATATTTCATTCCATCGCCACAGCCTTCGAATAAGATTGCTATTCTGGCACATGGTTACTCAAGTCAAGGTAGAGAGATGGGAGAATTCGCTAAGCTTTATCAAGGAATGGGCTATCATGTATTAATGCCGGATGATCGTGGTCATGGTCAGAGTGAAGGTAAATACATTGGCTTTGGTTGGCCCGATCGGAAGGATTATATCCAGTGGATTCATGAGATGATTCACAGAGTTGGTAAGGATGCAGAGGTAATCCTGCATGGTGTATCCATGGGCGGAGCTACCGTACTTATGGTGAGTGGTGAGCCACTGCCGACTCAGGTGAAGGCGATCGTATCGGACTGTGCTTATACCTCGGCAAAGGATATTCTGAGCTACCAATTAAAATCCATGTATAAATTACCGGCATTTCCTCTGATCTATATGACCAGCTTGGTGGCTAAGTTACGGGCAGGCTATTGGTTCGGGGAAGCCTCTGCAATAAAGCAGGTCAGCCAAACAACCTTACCGATTCTGTTTGTCCATGGAGATGAGGATAAATTTGTCCCTTTTGAAATGGTTCATCAATTATATGAAGTTGCGGGTGGAGAGAAGGATTTATTGATTGTAGAACATGCGCAGCACGGGAATGCTTATTATGTTAATAAGGAAGTGTATGGGGGAAAGCTTGTTGAATTCTTTAATCGTTATGTAAGTTCTAAGGAAGGTACGGTGGCCTAAGTTTGATTCATCTATGGGCGCATCGAACGATAACTTCATAGTTAAAGTGACAGCCCACGCTTAGATGTAATAAGCATGGGCTGTTATCTTTTTCATTCACAGTCTTTATAAATTTGTTATACTAATATTATTGTTTTTATATAACATATATGAAGAGCGAACAACAAAGTTAGAATAAAGGGGTTATCCAGATGAAGAAGACTAGACACGGCGCGAAGCCATAATAGCGACATTTGATAAGAGTAGTATGACGTAAGTTGGTCCACCATGTATAATGATTACATCTGTAGCATTTCGTGACAAGAGGTGAAAGGAAGTATGAGCAAAAAAATTACGATGCAGCAAATTGCTGATCATGTAGGAGTTTCTAAGTTCGTTGTCTCCAAAGCACTTTCTGGAAAAGGAGGAGTGAATGAAGCCACGAAGGAAAGGGTTATTCAAGCGGCTTCTCAACTCGGCTATTTCTCTCAGAAGAATGCCTATGTCAGAAAACCAGAACGTAAAATACCGAAAGCAAACGGTAAGCAATCCGTGATCGTACTTATGCCTAATATTCGTTTTCAGACGAAGGATTCACTATATTGGGGTAAGATCATGGCGGGGATTTCTTCGCAGTTAGATGAAGAAGGGCTTGGAATGGTCATTATTTCGGAGCAAAGTGTAGATAGCTTTCTGAATATTCTCAATCCAGACGGTATTTTAGGTATGATTGGTGTAGGTCAGATTTCAACACCGCTATTACTTGAAGTGCATCGTATTGGCCTACCTATTGTTCTAGTAGACCATGAGGATCCTCTCATTCCTTCGGATACTATATTCGTGAATAATGTAGATTCTATGGCCAGAATGACGAATCATTTGATAGGCACTGGGCATCAGAGTCTTCAATTCATTGGTAATGTGCGGTTTTCAAGAAGCTTCAGAGATCGATTCATGGGCTATCGCTCAGCCATGGAGGAGAATGGGTTATACCCATCTCCTGGTAGTGAGGTGATGGAGAGCTTGGAAGGACTTGAGAGTGGTCAATTTGAAGAGAATATTAGAAATTGGATACTCAAGAAGAAGAAGGCAAAAGCTTTGCCGACCGCCATTATATGTGCGAATGATCTCATTGCTACAACTTGTTTAGATTTATTGCAGGAGCTCGGTGTTGGAGTACCCTCAGAAGTATCCGTAACAGGCTTTGACAATCTTGACGAGTCTAAGGAGCGAGGAGTGCCTGCTCTCACAACAGTTCATGTACCGAAAGAAGCTATGGGACGTCGTGCTGTGGAGCGGCTATTAAGCCGAATTAATCATACGAGTGAACCTATGGAGAAAATTATGCTTGCGGGTGATGTGTTATATCGTGAATCCACTGTTGTAGTGAGAGAGTGCTGATTGTGCTTGTAGCTTATGTTGAGTCAGCGCTTAATGGATGAATTCGAGGTCATAAGGAATCTTCCATTCAAGGTATGATGTATGAAGGACTGGGTGGCGGGTTTATGGGAGCGTCTTAGAACGCAAAGATCTCCCTCAAAGAGCAAGTGTAAGCACTCTGAATTCACAAAGTCTGCAGGCTGAGTTAGTGCAGAGGCTTTACCAGCAAGATTAAGACCATGCTCAGCAAATACGGAAGCTACAAATTCAGAACAGAAGTAAGCATTCTTGCGATGAACTTCTATGTTCAGCAGAATGTAGAAAAGGCCTAGAAGGTTATATTTATATTGCTCGCTGTCTTCTTCAAATTTCTGTACGTATAAGTATATTTGCTCATAAAGATCAGGATCAACAGAACAACTGTAGAAAGAACATTTGGCGTTGCTAAATAATCCCTCATGGACATTTTCCTTTACGAATCCAGCTACAAATGGATTACTAGGTTTCTTTCTACCGAAGCTATACACATCATTTAACTCATCATCAAATACAATTGAGGCATGATTATACGGCGCTCTAGTAAAAAGCTTAATCATTCGGGTTAAGATGCTTCCCGTATCGGATAGAAGAATATAAATTTGTTTCTCGGGTATCATCATTCAATCCTCCTAAAACGTCTAAAGCTGTTACACATATGTATATACGAGTGAGTATGTATTTAGGTTCAATTCATATAACTGTATTGTAAGTGATAACCATGACCTATCAAAATAGACTTAAGACGGTATTTCATCCTAGACTTAAGTAGGGGAAAAGTGAGTATTACATATCATTTCTAGTATGGTACTATTTTTCAATAATATAGTAATATATAGGCAAATGAAAGAGAAGTAATAAAGTCTTAATAAATGGTGAAATAAATAACGGCTGCGCCATGCCCTTCAAGGGCTAGGGGGAGCCGTTATTTCCCGTTACTAAAAAAAGACCCGATAGAGTCCACTACAAAGTGTTCATCTCTCGGGTCTCATGGAACAATAGAGTGTATTAAAGGAATATCAACATAGCAATCTCATCGGTGAATGAGTGCCCTCCCTCCTGTGGGACGACGAGTCGCTTACCTTGAGGTTGCATATCGTTGTAAATTAGAGGTTACCGTTGATTAACTCTATACGTTGTTGTACAGATGCATAGGAGCGTAGAGGGTCTTCTGGTGTGTTCATAGCATAGTCCAACAATTGATCTACGGTCGTTGTAGCGACATGGACTCTCGTATCCGAGGAAGCGTAGTAGAGGTACACTTCGCCATTATCAAGAGCGATGACACCATTGGTGAACACGACATTGGATACATCACCTACACGCTCCTCTCCTTCAGGGGCGATGAAGTGACCGCCAGGACGATGCGTAACGACTTGTGGCTTCTCCAGATCGGATAAGAACACATAAAGTACATACCGTAGTCCAGCTGCTGTATTCCTGACACCATGGGCAATATGCAGCCAACCTTTAGGTGTTTTGATGGGTGCAGGACCTTGACCATTCTTAACTTCTTTGATCGTATGGTAGTATCTTTCATCTATAATGATTTCTTGCTTCACAACAGCATTCTCGATGGAATCAGAGAGTCCGAATCCAATACCGCCACCCGATCCAGTATCGATAAATCCATCTTGTGGACGAGTATAGAAGGCATACTTGCCTTCCACGAACTCTGGATGGAGTACAACATTCCGTTGCTGTGCAGAAGCGGTCTTAAGATCTGCTAGGCGCTCCCATGTCTTCAGATCCTTCGTACGGGCGATACCACACTGAGCGGTAGCGCTAGAAAGGTCACCTCTTGGGGCATCGGGATCTTTACGCTCTGTACAGAATAATCCGTAAATCCAGCCGTCCTCGTGCTGAATAAGACGCATATCATACACATTGATATCTGGATCTTCAGTTTCAGGTAGTACCACGGGATGATCCCAGAAGCGGAAGCCATCTACACCGTTGTTACTCTCAGCAACAGCGAAGAAAGATTTACGATCGACTCCTTCAACACGTGCAACAAGATAGAATTTACCATTCAAGTGAATAGCACCGGCATTGAAGACACCGTTAATTCCTAGACGTTCCATAAAGTATGGATTTCGCTCAGCATTGAAGTCATATTTCCAGATCAGAGGAGCATGTTCTGCGGTTAAGACAGGGTGTAGATGGCGGTTATAGATTCCGTTGCCATAAGGAACCTTCTCATTTTTACGGTTAATCAATGTTTCATAACGTTCGGTGAGTTGTTGTTTACGAGTATTAAATAATGAATTCATATTTTCTCATCCTCTCTAATTATAAACATTTGAAATATATATCTAATTTACGATTGCAATCGCTCTAGCATTTCCATACAGGCTCTGCCGTTGTGATAGGGGCATTTCCAAGCACTAACCTTCGCATGTTGGAGATTAGGTATTCCCGCGCGGTTAACACTCCAGAACCATTCCCCATGTTCATGGTCGATAATATATTGCTCGATAAAGTCCCATGATCGATAAGCAGCTTGTTCAAATTTGCTGTCTCCTGTGAGTTGATAGGCATTGTAGAATCCGACCATGGCTTCAGCTTGTGGCCACCAATCCTTATTTGTATCGATGAATCCAGTGGCGTCTGCCTCGTTAATGATTCCGCCATCGGTATCTACACCTTCGGCATAGGTGGTTTCTGCCATTTGGATAGCGACTTCCTTCGTTCGTTTCAATAGAGGCACATTTCCAAGTACCTCTGCGGCCTCTACTAATAACCAACTGCCCTCAATATCATGTCCATAAGAAATATGTTCCGACTTCACCTGCCATGATTCATCGAAGAATAACTTGAAGTGTCCCGTTTCAGAATTAATAATGTGATCAAGTGTGACTTCAATTAATTCGGTAAGCTTTTGTTGAAGTAAAGGTGAAGGCCAGACACGAAGTAAATTCGTATAAGCTTCCATGATGTGCAAATGCGTATTCATTGATTTCTTTTCGTTTAAATCTTTGTCGCTTAGACTGACATCGTCGGTTGCTTGCCAATCACGAGAGAGAGCTTCCAAGTATCCCTTGTTAGTAGGGTCATAACTATGCGTCTCTACGATATGGAATAGCTGTATTGCCTGTTCTAGTGCCACTTCGTCTCCTGTAGCCCTGTGATACTCTGTAAGGGCGTAGATCGCAAATGCTTGCCCGTATACCTGCTTCTTATCATCAGACGGGGTGCCGTTCGCGTGGACCATCCAGAATAGGCCACCGTATTTCAAATCTATGAAATACTTCAGAATGTAATCATAGGCCCGCTTAGCTATGATTAAATACTCCTTATTTGGATAGAGCCGATAAGCTGCAGAGAAGGTCCACAGTATTCTGGTGTTGAGAACCAGACATTTATCGGCTCTAGGTGTGACCTGTAGATCGGTTGAAATTTCTCCGAGAAAGCCACCGTGTTGTTCATCCAACGTATGTTTCATCCAGAATCCCAGGATATTATCAGTTAATTCTTGTTTCACCTTAGACTTCCACGTATCAATGACAATGGCCTCTTGAATCAAAGGAGCACCTCCTGAGGTTTAGTTATTTTAGATGCATAAAATTCTGATATGATAGATTCGGCTTGCTTTGCATAAGGACAGTAGTCATCATTTTGGGCAGCCATTTCCTTCATAGAATGCTCAGCCGTATCGTTATTCCAGATTCCACGAGTTCCATCCCATCCCCAAGTCATACCCCCAATGTATCCTTCAAGTATCTTCATGTTGTACCTTCTCTCTATATTTCAAATTAAGTTCCAAGATTATTTGTAAATCTAGACATCTGCTATATCTACCGCACTACGAATCGTTAATGATGCTTGTAGGGCCTCGAATGGAGTAGTCTTTGATAAAGATTCTTTATTAAGGGTGATGGTCTTTGATTGACCCGGATATAGATCGAAGTAGTTATCACTCCATTTGCCATCTAGTTTGGTGAGCTCTAGCTCTACATATTTAGCGAGTTCGTTGGCTGTGACCTTAAGCTCGTACTCTTTATCGTTTTCACACCACTCCGTAGCGATATCTACCTGATTTAGCATGAAATGTTTAGCGGTACTGAGGAGTAGGACACCATCACTAATAATAGATCCCAGTGAGTCCTCTAATTGATAACTTAAGTAAGCTGAGCGCATTCCGTCATCCGTCAGTACATCGCTGAAGTCTAACTCAATGACCGAAGCAGAACTGAGTTGATTCACTTCGGTTATGTGTGTGCCTTCTTGGTTAAGATCCGATGTTGTGCTGCGTAGTTGCCATGACACGGTTCCTTGAAACGAATGCATCGTCTCATTGGATACATGTAGTGCAACGCTCTTTCCTTCCTCACAAGCGGAGATAAGGAGAGGTGCATAGAAGCGCTTCGCGAAGTAATGAAGTGCCTTCCATCGGCCATAATAGTCAATGCTTGACCATGAGGCTACCGGCCAGCAATCATTTAATTGCCAGTAGATGGAACCCATACACCGTCCGCGATTCCGTCTCCAATGTTCTACACCATACTTCATAGCTTCAGCTTGCAGTAACTGAGAGGTGTAGACGAGAGAACTGAAGTCCTTGGGATACTTAAAGTTCTGAGCTAAGTAGTACAATATCTTACCGTTAGCTCCATCATTTTTCTGATGTCTTTCCATCACATATGAGAATATGTTGCGATCTTCAGGTAATGTGAAGCTTTCGATCGTCTTCATGTTCGGGAAAGATTGGAACCCGAATTCGGAACAGAAGCGGAAATGGAAGGAGCGGTATTCTGTGAATGGCTTCAAACCGTGCCAGACATCCCAGTAATGTACATCCCCCCGATTCGGATCACTTGGGTTATCGAAGCTACCTGTCGAAGATGGAGAAGAGGACCAGTAGAATGTATTAGGGTCATATTCTGCTACAACATCCTTCAGTAGTACTTCGAATTGTTGAATATAATCTTGCTTCATCTTATCTGTCGTTGGAAATCCCCAATCGAGAATGGCGGACTCAATCTCATTGTTACCACACCAGAGTCCTAGCGATGCACGGTGACGTAAACGACGAATGTTATCGATAGCCTCTTGCTTAATATTGTCTGCGAACGCATCTGTCATATCGTATACGGCACAAGCGAACATGAAGTCTTGCCAGACGATCAGTCCGTATCGATCACATAGATCATAGAAGTCATCACTAGGATAAATCCCTCCACCCCAGATACGAATACAGTTGAAGTTAGCTTCGATACAATCTTGGATAAGAACTTCTGTCTTCGCTGTAGTAGCTCTAGGAAGTAAGTTGTCTTCAGGAATGTAGTTAGCGCCCATGGCAAATATGGAAGTGCCGTTAATTTCGAACTCGAATGACTCTCCCCAGGCATCCGGTTGTTGTTTCACACGGATGGTCCGTAATCCGATGGTATATTCTTGCTGATCTATTAAAATACCTTCAGCATGTAACCCTACGACTACTTTGTAGAGAGGTTGTTTACCATAGCCATTGGGCCACCAAAGTTGTGGGTTATCAATGGTTAAGTTTAAAGTCTGTTGTTCAGCAGTTACTTCATTCCGAATCGTTAACTCTTGCCCATCTGGAGTGTTAATCGTCACACTTGCATTTAGAGGCGTGTGGCTCCAAGCTTCAATATTTAGTCGAAGTGAAAGCTCTACTTGCCCTTCTGTATGGTGTTGGGTCATGTATACGTCTTGAATTCGTCCAATGTTGTATGCCTTTATGTAGATATCTCTCCAGATCCCAGCATCCGGAAGTTGTGGACCCCAGTCCCAGCCATAGCTACTATGAGCTTTGCGAATGTGAGGGAAACCGTCTACCGTTGTACCTACACCCCATAGGTGGAATTCTTCTTGTTTCTTAGCGATGTAATCGAGTGAGTTATGAAAAATAATGGCTATTTCATTCGCTCCAGCGTGAACATAATTCTTAACGTTTAGTATATAAGTACGGTGCATATTATGGGTATCAGCTAATACACGATCATTAATCATAATCGTTGTAAGGGTGTCGAGACCTTCACATACCAGTTCAATGCAGTCATTATTATAAAGTTCTTCGGATATTTCAAAGTTTCGGCTGTAGCGGTACTCCTTACGCATAATATCTTTAGCATTCTTTTCGTTATCTCTATAGAAAGGATCCTCAATCAGATTAGCCTGTAAAAGATCGTTATATACAGAGCCCGGAACTTGAACTTCTAGGTTGGCAGTGTTGCTACTATCTTGGAGTTGCCAAATGCCGCACAATGTTAGCTTTTTCATGTGATAATCTCCCTTGGGGGTATTTGTTAGTATGTTTATTTACCTTTGTTATTTAAATTACCTATCCCTTTTATAATCTTTTTTCTAATATATATCAAGTGCTAATCTAATATTTTGTTGTTTATTCTTTTATAAAATAATTATTCGAAAAAATATTAGTTATTATTTAGTTATTATAATGTACTAAACGATATCTGAGAAATATCAATAAAAAAAGGGCTGTTTTTTAATAACAAATAATAATCTTTAGTCCAAAAAGAAACCCCTAACGAAGTTGAATAATCGTTAGGGGTTTCTCTACGGCGATGAAATCGCCTATTTTCAGTTGAGTTCGTATTCGTATATAGGTTACTCTTCTGTCCAATTCGGTTGCTGATTCACATAACTGTCCGATAGTTGGAGTAGCTTGAGAGCCTGCATGTACTGCTCTTCCGTAACAGGTTGAGTCTGATCACCGCTACGATGAAGTGGGTATTGTGTACCATCATCAAACCCACTGCCAGAGAGGAACATTGTCGTATCACTCATGAGTGAGCCCGTAGGAAGATAGTATCGTTGGGGCAGGATGTTAGAACTATGATTTAGTAAATCTTGCCCAAAATGAATATGATCTGAGAGAGAGATGCCCATTAAATTAGCAAGGGTAGGTAGAATATCAATCTGACCACCCATATTCTCTATGACTTGAGGCGCGGCAATTTCAGTGCTGCTAATAATAAGTGGAATATTCAGCATCTCTTGGTAGCTATACTCATGTCCGTAGATCTCTTTCATTAACTCTTTATCATCTTTATCAAGAGAATAAATAGGCAGGCCCATGTGATCTCCATAGACTACGATCAAGCTATTATCCCATAATCCCTTTGCTTTCAAATCATCGATAAATAAACCAAGTGAATAATCCGCATAATTCTGCGAACGGATATAATCGCCTACGAAAGTTCCCTCGTAATGTTCGGGAAGTTCCATGTGGTACTTGTCCTCAGGGATGGAGAAAGGGTGATGTGCTGTCATAGAGATAACCTGGCTATAGAAAGGATTCGGATCAGCATCCATTTCCTGCAGTACGGTAGCTGTCTTAGCATATAACGTTTCATCAGAAGCACCGAAGAAAACGGTATCTTCGTCACCGAAAAACTGGTTATCATAATATTTATCAAATCCTAAAGCATGATATAAATCCCCACGATTCCAGAATTCAACGGTATTGGTATGGAAAGTAGCTGTGCTGTAACCCTGAGCTTCTAATAGTTTAGGAAGGCTTGGGAGTTCTTTATCCGCATAAATTTGCGTAGCTGCCCCGTTAGAAGGAATGTAAAAGGAAGTATTGACGACAAATTCAGCATCCGACGTATTCCCTTGCCCCACTTGTTGATAGAAGTTAGGGAAGTATAAGTGTTCTTGGGCTAATCGATTCATATTAGGTGTAATTTCTTTCCCATCAAGCTTTAGATTAATCAGGAAATTCTGAAAAGACTCTAATTGAATAATAATGAGATTTTTCCCTTGGGCATCCTGCCAGTAGTCTGGATTCTCTACTTCAGTGACTGTTTTTAATTCGTTGATGGATTGCTGAGTAACATTCTTAAGTGGCACCCAGTCTGTATCATCATTCGCAAAAAGGGTATAGGCTTCGTAGTTAAGAATACCCATATCCTGTGCTTGTATAATTTCATTCATGCTTGCTCGATTCGGTAAGATATTGAATAGACATAATGCTAAAGACAAAATGAATAGGGGGAGTACGACAAGTTTTCTCCCTTTGTATGCTGTAGTTCGTTTCCAATTCTTCATCTTAGTACGACGGAAGGAGAGGAGAAAGAACGCAATAATATCAGTAAAGATGAACAAGTAGTAAGGATCAAGTAATGAGAATACACTGTTTTTTACTGCCGTTACTTGGTTGACCTGCTCTAGCGCATGATAATTTACGATTACACCATAATATTTATAATACATAATGACTGCAAAAAATATGGCTGTAACAAGCAAATTAACCACCATGTAAGCTGTCAGCTTACGCTTGCTTGCAAACCATTCTATGAAACTAAAGACAAGCCAAATAAAGGGAAGTTCCGTCATGAGTAACTTCCAGGGTAATAGGTCACCAAAGGTGGCGGCCCAAGCTAGGTAACCTTTGAGTAATAATATGAGGGTGAAAAGTACAAAAGGCCTCTTTCCAATCCATTTAAAGGGTGTTGACCAAGACAAAATAATGACGTCCTTTCTGTAAGAGGTTGTTCAAACAGATATTTATTGCTCATGGATTAACAGTAGAAGAATATTGGGCATCGAAGGTGTGATTTTAGCCCCCAATCTACCTGTTCTGTGTCTAGCATATCTTTGAACATGCACTCTATGATGGTTCTATTATATTTTTAATAGTTGATAGAATTCATTATGCCCCCCCAAGGAATGGATGTCAAAAGAGGCTAATTACTCAATAAAGGATACGCTTACATTCAATGTCGTGAAATATTTATTTTTTTAAATGCCCATTCTGATATTGTGCACTCGAGAACAATTAGGTAGAATTACCCAAAAGCGCTAACGCGCAAATGTACACTTTTTGGATAGCAATAGACTAGGAGGAATTCATATGTATGATTGGCTTGGCTTCAAAACAGGGTATCCGCTTTGGAAGTCTTATCGATTGAATCGTCATTTGAAGAAAGATGTGGAACAAATATTCGAAGGAATTGCGCAAACACGTATGCAGATTCTGGAGACATGGGTCCACGAATATTGGTCCTATCTTGATAAGCTATTGTTAGAAGTTCAAGCCAACGGACTCACACTAGAACAAGGATTGATAACGGGAAATAACGTGGAACGGTTATTCGCAGATTGCCACAAGCGAGGCACCTCGTTCTCAGAAGTATTTGTACTGGGCCAGGAGAGAAAGGTGTTGTACTCTACCTATCCAAGTCATGTAGGTGCAATCTATAGCGATAAACATGAGGTAACTTCAGGGATCCAAGAATCATTAAAAGGGAATAAGTGCTTATTCGGTCCCTATCGTGATCCATTAACGGTAGAAATTGGACCTAGTACCTCACAATTTCACGATGAAATGACGTTGTTATTTATTGTACCCATCGTGGAGCAAGGCGTGTGGAAAGGTGCTTTGTGTGGCCGTGTTCCAAATGATGTACTTGGAGATTTGATTCAAAGAGAATCGGGACATGTCTATCCTGATTCAGGTGATAATTATATATTTATGGCGAAACCTATTCTTAACACACATATAGCAGCGGGGACGGCTCTGTCTCGTAGCCGGTTCGAGGATGTCACCTTTACGCATGGGGATAACTTGAAAGACGGAGTACGAACAGATTATGGCATGGTACAAGTAAAACAGCACACGGAGTTGGAGCTGATCTTCAAGGACCCGGCTACAGATGATCTTCATCCCGGTGTCGCCAATACGATTAAGAAGGGTAGCAACCTATTCGTAGAGTTCCCGGGATACTCCGATTATCGGCACATTCCAGTCATTGGTAAAGGCGTAACCTTTCAACTGCCTCATTGTCCAGATGTATGGGGGATGATGTGTGAAGGAGATCTAGAAGAAGTATACCGCATTCGTAGTATGAGCTGGACGCTGAAGAAGATGACTATCGTTGCAGGGATAAGTGCCATTATTCTCAATGTCCTCTTGTTTGTTCTTTTATCGAATTTCATGCAAGGGGTACTAGGGGCTGTAGTGGTCGGCGCGGCCAATCTTCTATTGGGTTGGGTTACGATGAGTGTTATGGAACGGAAGGGTAGCAGACCGATTGTGAAACATTTGAATCGTGTGAACCAATTCATCCGCATTAATGCGGAAGGAAAGGGAGATTTGACACAGAGGTTACCTATTCAGGAGTTCAATAATGATGAGACCAAGGAATTGGCTAAATGGATTAATAATATGATCGATTCATTAGAAGGAATTATGATACAAGTGAAGCAGGCAGCAGGGGACGTTCAGCATAGCCAAGGGCTTCTAAATGACTCTACCGCTTCAACGGAGGTTTCTACAGAGCGTGTTAGTCACAAAATTGACTTGATGATTGGTGGGATCCGCGGTCAATTGAAGGATATTGATGTGGCTAAGGATGTCTCACTTGATATGAGTGGAACATTAAGTGAGCTAGAACAGATAGCATCGAAACAAATAGCAGTAGCCCAAGATGAAGTGCAGCATATTGGGGACAAAATGCAACAGATCAAATTGAAGGTAGAAGAGAGTAACCAAGCGATTTCTAATTTCCTTCAAACCACCCGAAGTATTAATGGTTTGTTACAAGGCATTGAGGAGATTTCTTCACAGACGCATCTGCTCTCATTGAATGCATCCATTGAGGCTGCGCGGGCAGGTGACCATGGGCAAGGATTTGCTGTAGTCGCTGGAGAAATTCGCAAGTTAGCTGAATTGACGAATCAATCTACAGCACAAATGAAGGATATTATATTGAATATAGGTAGTGAGGTAGACGTTGCCTTCAGGTCTATGGAGGAAGGAACGAAATCTGTTGCTGAGGGGACAGAAATTGTTGCTAATGCTATTGATATTCTAAGTCAGGCTACGGCTCACGATACCCTGAAAACTCAAGTAGTTGACGAAGTTGTGGCTCTTATGGAGAAAATTGCTTCGGTTAGTATTGAGAATCGTAAAATCTCTGCGGAGGTAGAGAATACGGTACATGATCTACAGGAGGATATTGAACATGTTCGTAGCACATCAGGGAATGTTGAATCTATTACGCAGTCCTTGTTACAACTGGTGAACCAATTCAGACTGACCGATAGTAGGCTGCGATAGATATTTAGAAATGAATAAAAGCATCCCACGCACCGTTATACCGGTGATTGTGGGGTGCTTTTATTATTTTCAGAAACGATACCATCGATAAGACGGTATGTTTCTGCTTACTATGAAATTGAATGCTTAGATGACACCTTGTGCTAGCATGGCATCTGCGACTTTGATAAAGCCAGCGATGTTAGCGCCCACGACTAGGTTTCCTGGGTATCCGTATTCTTCTGCTGCTTCTGCACTGTTCTTATAAATATTGCTCATGATAAGGTGTAGCTTCGCGTCAACCTCTTCGAAGGTCCAAGACAATCTCATACTGTTCTGAGACATTTCAAGAGCGGATACCGCTACGCCTCCAGCATTAGCTGCTTTGGCTGGTCCAAAAAGCACACCATTCTCAAGGAATACATCAATAGCTGCAAGTGTGGAAGGCATATTTGCACCTTCTGCAACAGCCTTAACACCGTTGCTAACGAGTAGCTTCGCTGCGTCCTCATCGATTTCATTCTGAGTCGCACAAGGAAGAGCGATGTCACATGGAATGGTCCAAATGTCTTGACATCCTTCTGTATAGACAGCATTTGGATGCTCCTTGACGTATTCGCTAATGCGTTTTCTTTCCACTTCTTTGAGTCGTTGAACAGTTTCGTAGTGAATACCTTCTGGATCGTAGATATAACCATTAGAGTCACTACATGCTACCACTTTAGCGCCGAATTCTGCAGCCTTTTGAATCGCATAAATGGCAACATTTCCTGAACCTGAGATAACTACTGTACTTCCGGAAAGGCTCAAACCTTGCGCTTGTAACATTTCGTTCACAAAGTAAACTGTACCGTAGCCTGTAGCTTCAGGGCGTGCTAAGCTACCGCCGTAAGAAATGCCTTTACCTGTTAGAATACCCGCTTCGTTACCACCGCGAATACGTTTGTATTGTCCGAACATATAACCGATTTCTCTAGCGCCTACACCAATATCTCCTGCAGGAACGTCAGTATCCTGTCCGATGTATTTAGAGAGCTCTGTCATAAAGCTTTGAGTAAATCTCATCACTTCTCCATCAGACTTTTCTTTAGGATCGAAGTCTGATCCACCTTTACCTCCACCAATCGGTTGACCCGTTAGGGAGTTCTTGAATGTTTGTTCAAATCCTAGAAATTTGATGATACTGGAGTTAACGGATGGATGGAAACGAAGTCCACCCTTGAAAGGACCGATTGCACTGTTGAATTGCACGCGATACCCACGGTTAACTCTAACTTTACCTTGGTCATCTACCCAAGGCACTCTGAACATAATCAATCTTTCAGGTTCCACGAGTCTCTCTAGAATACCGTTGTTGATGTACTTAGGTTCTTTGGCAAGTACAGGTACGAGTGAATCTAATATTTCCTTTACCGCCTGATGGAATTCATTCTCACTAGGGTTACGTTTTTGTACCGTTTCGAAGATTCCATTCACGTATTGCTTAGCTTTTTCTTCGTTCGGGTTGTTGACATGTAAAAAGGTCATTGGGTTCTCTCTCCTCTGCGTTTATATATACCATTCTTATGTAAGGGAAATTATACACTTTTTTAGCCGTACTTCAATACTTTAACACTTTAAATAGCCAATATATTTCATATTCATACCTAGAATCGCCATATTAAGGGCGAAATTATCCAAAAAGATGAATAAATATAAGCGATTGTATGTTATGATACCAAATATTGAATGAGAACGGGTGATCGTATAGATGGAAGAAAATAAGGAAATGAAACAAGTGAAGATATCGGTTAGACCGCTGGTGGAGTATGCATATCGTAGTGGAGATATTCATACGGGCTTTCAAGTAGCGACAGCACTTCATGAGGGGACACGTATTCATCAGCAAGTGCAACGAACTTATAAAGAGAGTGATCTAAAGGAAGTACCCCTAAAGACAGAGATTTCTTATGATAATATCATATATTTGATTGAAGGGCGATGTGATGGGTTGATTAACTTGGAAGATGGACAGATGATCGACGAGATTAAATCGACTTCTGGACATTTAGCAGACCTACATGGCGGTCATGATATTCATTGGGCACAAGCTCAATTCTATGCTTATATGGTTGCAAAAGAGCATGATCTTAATCACATGCGGGTACAACTTACTTATATTCAAGTAACTACTGGTGAGAAAAGGCAATTTAGGCGTGACTACTCCCTAAGTGAACTTGAGGTGTTCACATTGGACGTAGTGAAAAGCTATGCACCCTATATTTCTGTAAGGCTTCAGAATGTGCATCTAAGGGATACGAGCATTCAGGCTCTATCATTCCCCTTCGATACCTATCGCGAAGGCCAGAGGAAGCTTGCAGGTGCAGTATATCAGACGATTAAGGAGGGGAAGAAGTTATTCGTCAAGGCGCCTACAGGGATTGGTAAGACGATATCGACGTTATTTCCATCGGTAAAGGCAATGGGGGAGGGGCTGCTTCAGCACATATTTTATCTTACGGCTCGAACAACAACACGTACGGCTGCCGAGCAGGCTTTTGTACGGATGAAGTCCAGAGGATTACATATACAGACAGTGACCCTAACAGCTAAGGAGAAGGTGTGTTTCCAGGAAAAAACATCATGTAGGAAGGAAGATTGCCCTTTCGCAGATGGTTATTATGATCGAATTAATGGGGCTATTCTCGATATATTGTCACAGGAAACGTTAATGGATCGAAGCGTTATTGAACATTATGCTCGGAAGCATAACGTATGTCCGTTTGAATTTTCATTAGATGTTGCTTATGCCGCAGATGTCATCATATGCGATTATAATTATGTGTTTGATCCTAGAGTGTCACTGAAACGACTAATGGAGGAGCAGAAGCGACATACGGTGCTACTTGTAGATGAAGCACATAATCTAGTTGATCGAGGCAGGGAGATGTTCTCAGCAGGTATTGGGAAGGCTGAGTTCTTACAATTACAGAGGGAATTCAAAGGCGTAGATACAGGCCTATTCGAGGCTTCCAAGGCCGTGAACCAATATTTTATTAATTTGAAAAAAGATTGTGGTGAGCACAGGCAAAAGTTATGGAAAGAACATCCTGCAGATCTGATATCTCTTCTTGAATCTTTTGTGGTTCAGGCAGAAATAGGGTTAATTCAACAAGGTGAAAGTGTGGCTATAGCTCGGCAACTGCTATTGGACACGTACTATGCAGCTCAGAACTTTATTCGCATCGCTAAGTTATACAACGAGAGGTATGTTACGTATGCGGAAGTACATCGGCTAGGGGTAACGGTCAAAATGTTCTGTATGGACCCGTCGCTGCTGTTATCTCAAGCAGGAAAAGGATTTCGTGGAGCCATATTCTTCTCAGCGACACTTTCGCCTCTTTCATATTATAGGGACATGATTGGAGCTGGGGAGGATGACTATAGCCTAAGTATAGATTCTCCTTTTCACCGAGAGCAATTAGATGTGCGGATTGAACCACTCTCTACACGTTACCATGATCGAGAGAATACGAAGAACGCATTAGTAAACTTGCTAGCTGAGTTAGTACAGGAGAGGAAAGGGAATTATTTGTTCTTCTTCCCCTCATATCAGTATTTGCAGACTGTATATGCAACCTTCATTGAGACGTACCCGGAAGTAACCACGATTGTGCAAGGCGTGGGTATGGCAGAGGAGGAACGGGAAGCTTTTCTAGCTTCTTTTCAAGGGGACAATAAGGAGACGTTGGTTGGATTTGCCGTGCTTGGGGGTATTTTCTCCGAAGGCATTGATCTACAAGGTGATCGACTGAATGGTGTGGCTGTTATAGGTGTTGGGCTGCCGCAACTCGGACTTGAAAGGAATCTAATAAAGGACTACTTTAACAGCATCGGGAAGAACGGATATGATTATTCTTATGTCTATCCAGGTATGAATAAAGTGCTTCAGGCAGGAGGGCGGCTCATTCGCTCGGAGCAAGACACAGGGGTACTGATGCTTGTGGATGATCGCTTCCTACAGCGTCAATATCAGGGGTTAATGCCTGATGAGTGGAAGTGAGTAACCTCTTATCCTCTTTCAGTGTTGAAGAAAAGCCTCGGCTGACCGATCCAATAAGATGGGACTAGAAATGACTCGCCCTAGACGGATCTGCATCAAAGGGCTTGTATCGACTAGTCGATAAAGTCATACTGAAAATGATCGCTATCATCATATAGTATGTACTAGAAAGTCAGAGGTCGAATTCTAAAAGAAGAGGTGCAGCAACGATGGATACATTACAGGTTGGGATCATTGGAACAGGTTGGTTTAGTAACGTTCATGCAGATAATCTATCAGCTATGGAGGGTGTAAAGCTTCAAGCCGTCTGTGGTAGTAGTCAGGGTAAGGCAGATAAGATGGCCATGCGTTATGGTACTGTAGGGTATGGAAATTTAACGGAAATGCTAGATCGTGAGAAGTTAGATGCTGTATATATTTGTGTTCCACCGATGGCACACGGTGACATTGAACCACAACTTATTGAACGTGGTATCCCCTTTCTTGTGGAGAAACCGCTCGCAACAGATATAGAATTTCCGCGCAATCAACTGAAACAGATTGAAGCACAACAATTGTTGACATCAGTGGGATACCATTTTCGCTATAAGGAAACGGTAGGTCAATTGAAGCAGTTGCTTAGCGAACAACAAGTAGGGATGGCGCTAGGACAATGGATGGGTGGAATGCCTGGGGTTGCATGGTGGAGACAACAGCAAGGATCAGGGGGGCAATTTATTGAACAAACGACTCATATTGTTGATATGCTCAGGTATTGTCTAGGGGATGTAGAAGAAGTATACGCACTGTATGGCAATCGTGTGATGCATGAGCAACATGAGAATGTAAGCGTATCCGATGTGGGAACAGTGATGATTACAATGGCGAGTGGGGTCATCGCGAGTATTTCTAATACCTGCATCCTTCCGGGTAATGTGGGTCAGAGTGGGCTTACGTTCTATACAGGTCAAGGGATACTAGATTGGAACGCAGATAGATTACAGGTGGTAACACCGAATGTGAAGAGCGAATACTCGGATTCAGTTGATCCCTATGTGCTGGAAAGTGAAGCCTTTATCCATGCCGTTCGTACAGGAGATTCCTCACGTATTCGCTCTAATTATGCGGATGCATTCAAGACACAGCTTGTTACATATGCGGCATTAGAATCGTCAATGACAGGTAAGCCAGTGACGATTCAATATTAATGCAGTCATAGCATATTCATGAAATAGGGCGCCATACCTAAGGTGAATAGGGCAGCCAGAATCATAGATATACTGGAGATGGTCCCACTTAGTGGGCTTAGCTCGAAGGCTTGGGATGTACCCATACCATGAGCGCTTGTTCCAAGAAGCACACCGCGTGCTACTTCATTGTCGAAATGGAAGACTCTTAGGATGGTAGGTCCCATCATGCTGCCTAGCAGTCCTGTAATAATGACGAATACAGCGGTTATATTGGGCACTCCGCCAATGACTTGAGATACGTTAATGGCGATGGGTGTCGTAATTGAACGAGGGACTAGACTTGTTACAAGTACCGTACTTAAATGCATCCATTTCGCAAGTAATACAGATGAGACCATAGCAACGATCGAACCAAAGAGTACGCTGACGATAATTTCGACGGCGTGCTTTTTGAGTACTTTGAAATGTTTATATAACGGAATGGCAAAGGCAACGGTAGCCGGTTGTAACATATCGCTTAGGTATTGTCCTCCGTTATTATAGGTTTCATAAGGGACTTTAGCCCATAGTAAACATACAACAAGTAAAAGAGGCGTAATTAATAAAGGAGAAAGATATACTTTAGGCCATTTTTTATAGAGTGATTTAACACTAAAATAGACAATTAGGGTAAGTGCGAGATACATGAGTCCGGTCATCATGATGCATGACGCTCCTTCTGTTTAGAAATTCTCGATGCCATAAAACCTGTGCTTAACATGACCACGAATGTGCTGATTAACACCACAATGAGAATACGTAAGCCATCACTTTGTAACATGGGGATATATTTCATGATACCTACGGCGGCTGGAACGAAGAAGAGTAGCAGCTCGGCAAGTAACCAGTTAGCTCCGATTTCAATCCATTCTAGACGGATAACGCGGGTTTCCAATAGGATGAAAATCACCAGGATGCCCACAATATTTCCAGGTATTTTCCATTGTAGCCATTGTGCCAGTTGATTCATAAGTAAGGAAAATATCATAAGTACAGCTACCTGAATGAACCCTTTCATCATGTTCTTCACGTTATTTCCGCTCCTTTCATTCTTTATGAAAATTTTACATCAATTGTTTTCATAGGTAAAATGAATATAAAGAATAATGTTCATTCTGTTTATCTATACTAGTCAGAAGAGGGGAGATTACTTAAGAATGGATATCCGGCATCTGCAATACTTTATGGAAGTGGCACGTCACAGAAGTTTTACTAAAGCGGCTGAGGCACTGTACATAACGCAACCTACGATCAGTAAAACGATTAAGAATATGGAGGAAGAACTAGATATTGTTCTTTTTGACCGGAGGGGTAAGAGAATAGAACTTACTGACGCAGGTGAGATCATGTACGAGCAGGCTCGACTTATTGTGAAGTCATTTCAGAGCCTATCCTCAGAGTTGAAAGATCTGCAGAATTTGAAAAAGGGGCATATTCGAATAGGGCTTCCTCCCATGATTGGATCAAGCTTTTTTCCAGAGGTCATCGGACAATTCCATCAGCAATATCCAGAGGTTACGATTCAGATTTTTGAGGATGGTGCGAAGAAGGTCGAATTAGATGTTGAAAGTGGTCTACTCGATATAGGTGTGACGGTGTTGCCGACAGATAATGAAGTTTTCCATTCTTTCTCCTTTGTGCAAGAGAAGCTGATGTTACTTGTTCATCCGACACATCCTTTAGGTGGGAAACAGAGTGTGTCTTTAATGGAGTTAGAGTCAGAGTCGTTCGTATTGTTTCGAGAGGATTTCGCGCTGCATGATCGCATTATTACGGAGTGTGTTCGAGTAGGATTTCAACCGCATATTGTATACGAGAGCTCACAATGGGATTTGATTAGTGGTATGGTTGCCGCCAATCTCGGGATTGCATTACTACCTGAGACGATATGTCTTGAAGTGGATAAGTCGCGTATCCGGATATTACCCCTTACAGATCCCGTTATTCCATGGCAACTTGGGATGATCTGGTGTAAAGATCGCTACCAATCCTTTGCAACACAGGAGTGGATTCATTTCACACAAAATATCTTCAAGAAAAAGGAAAATGGTAAGCATTAAAGGGAATTTGACAACGGATTTTGTATCGTCTTATAATAGATAGGCAACCTAATTAATTGGTAACCTATCTATTATGTAGAGGGTGAGTTGTTTCGTAAGGAGGAAAGCTATCCATAATGAATAATATGACTGCGGAAACGTTATTCAGAGCCATGATGAGATTTAATAAGGCCGAATTTCGCCATCGCTTGGTTGAGGGTCTGAAACCGAGTGAGTTGGTATTGATGTTCTGTGTTAAGAAGAAGGTGAAGCCAGGTACGATGGGTTTAATGGTTTCAGAGATTAGTGAGTTGTTAGGTGTTACATCACCGACGGTGACGCAATTGCTCAAATCGTTGGAAGTGAAAGATTGGATTACACGTTCTATAGATCAACAGGATCGACGTGCTGTTCGAATTAAGTTATCTGATAAGGGAGAACAAGTGATTAAGGCTGCCATGGAAGCGACGGAGGCTTCTTTTGAGGGATTGATTCAATATTTAGGAGAAGAAGAGAGCAACCAACTAGCTGAGCTTCTTATTAAGGCTTATGAGTATTTCGAACGTGATGGACACTCGACTCAAGGTGGGGATGATAAGTTATGCTGAAATTATTTAGATTATTGAGCCCCTACAGGCTTCCGATTATATTCGTGCTCGCTTTAGTATTTCTCCAATCTTTATCTGACTTGTATCTACCCACATTGATGGCGGATATAGTAGATAAGGGAATTATAGATGGTGACATCCCATATATCTGGAAAATTGGGGGCGTGATGTTACTTGTAGCTGCAGGAGGCGCAATTTGTGCGATTGCATCTAGTTACTTCTCCGCTCGTGTCTCCGTTGGTTTCGGTCAACGTTTACGTTCTAAGGTATTCGGACATGTGCAGAATTTCTCATTACAGGAATTCGATAAGGTAGGTACTGCATCTCTGATCACTCGCACAACGAATGATATCAACCAAGTGCAACAAGTACTTACCATGCTCCTTCGGATGATGATTAGCGCACCGATGATGTGTATTGGTGGGATTATCATGGCCGTGAATCAAGATGCGAAATTATCACTTGTCATTGTAGTGGTTATTCCTGTATTAGTTGGTGCCATAGCCATTATCGCACTGAAGGGACTTCCTTTATTCAAAGCGATGCAAGTTAAATTAGATACATTGAATCGTGTTTTACGTGAGAATTTAACAGGGATGCGCGTCATTCGTTCTTTCAATCGTACTCAACATGAGACGAAACGTTTCAATGAAGCTAATGAAGACTTAACCAATACAGCGATTAAAGTAAATAAAATTATGGCCGCTATGATGCCTATTATGATGCTTGTGATGAACTTTGCCACCATAGCTATTGTGTGGTTCGGTGGGCTTCGCATACGTGATGGGTATATGCAGGTCGGTTCCTTAATGGCTTTCATTCAGTATGCCACACAGATCATGTTTTCTCTTATTATGCTTTCCGTTATTTTTGTTATCGTTCCACGGGCCTCTGCCTCTGCGACGAGAATTAATGAGGTATTGGATATGACACCAGATATTAAGGATCCAGCACAACCTAAGAAAGGAAAGGGAGAGCGTGGATTCCTGACATTCGAAGATGTGACTTACCACTATCCTGGTGCTGAGAATCCAGCCATTTCTAACATTTCATTTAATGCGGGTCCAGGGGAGACAACAGCCATTATTGGGGGTACAGGATCAGGTAAATCAACCATACTTAATCTCATTCCTCGGTTCTATGATGTGGGGAGTGGAAGAATATTAATCGATGGTATCGATGTTCGGGAGATCTCTCAGGAACAACTGCGAGCTAAGATTGGTTTTGTACCACAGAAATCGGTGCTGTTCTCAGGTACGATTGCTGACAATATTCGTTACGGTAAGCAAGAAGCTACAGATGAGGAGATTCAGCGGGCAGCAAATATTGCTCAGGCTACCGAATTTGTGTCAGAGATGAAGGATGGATTCCAGTCTGATATCTCTCAAGGTGGAAGTAACGTCTCAGGTGGACAGAAGCAGAGACTTGCCATTGCTCGTGCGTTGGTTCGTCAGCCAGAAGTCTATGTGTTTGATGACAGTTTCTCAGCACTTGACTTTAAGACCGACGCTAACCTTCGTAATGCTCTTAAAGGGGTGACGAGTGATGCTACTGTTCTACTAGTAGCTCAAAGGGTTAGTACCGTGATGGATGCAGATCGCATTATTGTGTTGGATGATGGTGAGATCGTCGGTATAGGTAAACACAGAGAGCTATTGGCTACTTGTGATGTATACCGTGAGATTGTTTCCTCACAGCTGTCAGAGGAGGAGATTGCATGAGCGAGGAACGTAAAGCACAGAAACCGATGGGTGGACCTGGTAGAGGACATGGACCAGGTGGCCCAGGGATGGTCATGCCGGGTGAGAAGGCCAAGGATTTCAAAGGATCTTTGCGAAGATTAGTTCGGTATCTACAGCCACGTAGAGTGCAGTTGATATTTATTTTTATTATGGCGATTCTAAGTACTGTATTTAGTATTTATAGCCCTAAGAAGCTAGGGGAAGCTACGACGACACTCTTCGAAGGTATTGTAGGTATAGCACAAAAGGTACCGGGTGCCAAAATTGATTTTGATGCGATTACACAAATTCTACTTTTTGTAGGGTTACTTTACATCTTCAGTGCGCTATTTAGTTATGTACAACAGTATCTAATGGCAGGAGTCGCACAAAAAGTTGTACTGGATATGCGTTCGCAGATTAATAGTAAGCTGTCTCGCTTACCCCTTAAATATTTCGATTCACGTACACATGGTGAGGTGCTCAGCCGGGCTACGAATGATGTCGACAATATCAGTACGACATTGCAACAAAGTCTAACGCAATTGATTACGTCTGTGGTGACTATCATTGGTGTGATCGTGATGATGTTGACGATTAGCCCTTGGTTGACACTGATTACGATTGTGACTCTTCCACTAAGTATATTAGTCGTTAAGGGCATAGCCACTAGATCTCAGAAATATTTCATAGGGCAACAGAAATCACTTGGTGATCTCAATGGACATGTGGAAGAGATGTATACGGGCCATAATATTATTAAAGCTTTTGGCCGAGAAGATGAATCGATGACACAGTTCAATGAGGTTAACGAGAAACTCTATCAGTCCGGTTGGAAGGCACAGTTCCTCTCGGGTATGATCATGCCGTTAATGAGTTTTGTTAGTAATATTGGGTATGTGTTGGTGTGTGTGGTTGGTGGGATATTTGTTGCGAATAAGTCGATTACAATTGGGGATGTTCAGGCTTTTATTCAGTACACGAGACAATTCTCCATGCCTATCGCTCAAACGGCGAATATTGCTAATGTCATTCAATCTACGATAGCTTCTGCAGAACGTGTATTTGAATTATTGGATGAGGAAGAGGAAATCCCTGAGCTTGAGAACGCTAAGACGATTAAGTACCCGCAAGGGGCTGTACAATTTGAACACGTGAAGTTTGGATATAAAGAAGATGCCGTCCTCATTGAAGACATGAATGTTGATGTTAAACCGGGGCAGACGATTGCGATTGTTGGACCTACGGGTGCAGGGAAGACGACGCTGATCAATCTACTTATGCGCTTCTACGAGTTGAATGATGGTGCAATTAAGATTGATGGTGTGAATATTACCGATATGAAGCGTGGCGATCTACGAAGTAAGTTCGGTATGGTGTTGCAAGACACTTGGCTCTTCAATGGAACGATCAAAGACAATATTGCTTACGGTCGTGAAGATGCAACGGAGCAAGATGTCATGAATGCCTCTAAGGCCGCCCATGCAGACCACTTTATTCGGACACTTCCAGACGGTTATAATACGGTGTTGAACGAAGAAGCTTCGAATATTTCACAGGGCCAAAAGCAACTTCTAACCATTGCTCGAGCTATTCTGGCTGATCCAGCCATTCTTATTCTGGATGAAGCGACAAGTAGCGTAGATACACGCACAGAGATTCACATTCAGAGGGCGATGAACGATCTGATGAAGGGAAGAACAAGCTTCGTTATTGCTCACCGTTTGTCGACTATTCGTGATGCTGATCTAATTCTCGTTATGAATCACGGCAGTGTTATTGAGAAGGGCAATCACGAAGAACTTCTGAAACAGGATGGATTCTATGCGGATCTGTATAACAGTCAGTTTACAGGTAGAAGTATCCAACAGATTGGATAAATGAAGGTGAAACACTCAAAGAGTACGCCACGATTAAACCGTGGCGTACTCTTTTTTTTGGAATATTAGTGCATATGATAATGGATTCTAATCATAATCAGTCCTTACTGAAATATAATGTATGTTATGCAGATCGTAGCCATTATTGTGTCAACACTACACGTTATCTTGAGTTTCTATGGACCTTTACTTCATTCCATTCCAGAATAACTCGATGAGGTTGTGGCTTAAGTTACCAAGGGAACTTGTGATTTCCTTGTTACCTATAGTAATCAACGAGGCGAAGGTATGAGCTAAGAATAACGCATTTCCGGGACGGATTTCTCCCGTATCCATAGATTGCTGGAACGAATCAATTAATACATCGTGGATGTTCTCTTCAGCAGATATGATCAGTTGAAGTTGCTCTGCTGAGAGTGTAGGGCGAGCTTCGCGCATAATCATCTCGAAATCGCCATGCGGTTTGGCAAGTTTGACCTCAGCAAGTTGCTCCAGCCTATCATATAATGGCTTGTCTTGCTCCATAATACGTAATGTATGCATCTTGGCCAGATTCAACATACTCGTTACAGAGGTCGTGAATAATTTTGCTTTACTCTCGAAGTGATAATAAATAGAAGCCTTAGTTATCCCACAGGCTTTGGCAATTTGTTGTAAGGATACGGCTTCATATCCATAATCCA
Organism: Paenibacillus sp. DS2015; assembly: GCF_050433705.1. Classification (NCBI taxonomy): domain Bacteria; kingdom Bacillati; phylum Bacillota; class Bacilli; order Caryophanales; family Paenibacillaceae; genus Paenibacillus; species Paenibacillus sp. DS2015. The sequence goes on from NZ_JBNPWS010000019.1 coordinate 74,765, forward strand.
TGAATAATTGTGATGCTGTGCGCAGAATGGTCTGATCAATCGTAGCATCATGTTCTTCCCGTTTCGGGCGTCCGGGAGATCGTTTGATCTTGGATGTATTCATCACTTTGTTCCTCCAAATAATCATAAATGGTCGAGACTGAAAAAAATATTTGATAATTAACCTTCCGGTATATATAATTATATTAAATTATACACGAACCCGAGGATCAATGCATTATTTTGTGAAAAAGGGTTACTAGGAGGCTTATTATGGAACACCATTCAGGATACGGCAAATGGGTTGCCGGTAAGAGAAGTAAATGGGTTACGCTCATAGTCTGGATTATGACGATAGGAGTACTTACGGCTATATGGCCTGGAGTCGGTAGTGAAGAAATAAACAACGCTCCCAATTTCAACGATGATGTGGCCTCTGTTCAGGCACAACAGTTAGCGGATAAAGAATTCCCTGGCGGAACGGGTACACCTGCATTATTAGTATGGCAACGTGAAGGGGGGCTAAGCGATGAGGACTTAGGTCATATACAAAGTCTATACGCTAAGCTTACGACGAATCCTGTGCCCCATCAAGATAGTGTACCACCCTTCGACAAAATCCCTCTACCGGGCTTAAAGGCGCAGCTCTCTGAAGATCAGAGTACAATAGTTACACCTGTATTGTTCTCCAAAGAATCAGATAGTGATCAGCTAAAGGAAGGAGTAGAAGTACTTCAGACATTAGTGAATACAGAGTTCGGTAATGATCCATTTGCTGTTAAGCAAGGCGTAACTGGTGAATTAAGTGCAAGAGTAACTGGACCTGTCGGGATTTCAATAGATGCTACAGGACTATTCAAGAATGCCGATATCCAACTTATGATAGCAACAGTCCTATTAGTACTAGTGTTTCTACTAGGTATATATCGTTCCCCTATTCTAGCATTCATTCCACTGATTGGGGTAGGATTTGCTTATGGGGTAATCAGTCCTGTATTAGGTTTCTTAGCCTCTAAAGGATGGATCACTGTCGATGCACAAGCGATATCCATTATGACAGTACTACTGTTCGGTGCTGGAACGGATTATTGTCTGTTCTTGATTTCTAGGTTCCGTCAGGTTCTTAAGGAAGAAGAAAATAAAACGAAGGCATTACTTAAATCAATTACGGATTCATCCGGAGCGATTGCCATGAGTGGATTCACGGTTGTGTTGGCACTTCTAGCACTTATACTGGCTCAATATGGTTCATACCACCGTTTCGCAGCACCATTCAGTATTGCTATTTTCATCATGGGTATCGCGAGCTTGACGCTTGTTCCCGCACTACTTGCGATTATTGGGCGTGTTTCTTTCTGGCCCTTCACTCCTCGTACGCCACAAATGGAGGTGGATCGTGCCAAGAAGAACGGGAACCCATTACCTAAGCCTAAAGAACACCGCGAAAGTTGGATTGGTAAACTTGTAGTAAATAAGCCGTGGACAGTTGTCATTGTTACGGTAGTATTGCTTGGAACAATGGCTTTATTCTCTAATCAGGTGAAATTCACGTATGATATCATGTCCTCTTTTCCTAAAGATATGGCTTCTAGAGAAGGGTTCGATACGATCGGGAAGCAGTTCTCACCAGGTGAGCTTGCCCCTGTCAAAGTGATGGTTGATACGGAGGGTAAGGATGAATCTCTAGGGGAGAAATTAGCAGCTCTACCTTTTGTGAGTCTAGTATCAGAACCAGAGCAAGGAGCACAGAATAAGAACATTGTAGCTTATGAAGTGGAGTTCAATATGAATCCTTATTCACTTGAAGCTATTGGTCATATTCCAGACATACGATTAGCAGTAGAGCAGTCTCTTAACGATTCTGGAATTAATGATCCTGCGGATAAGGTATGGATTAGTGGTCAGACGGCAACGCAATATGATACGAAAAAAGTGGGCGAATCGGATACACGAGTAATTATTCCTGTCGTCATCGGCTTGATCACGATATTACTACTACTCTATCTTCGTTCCATTGTAGCGACCCTTTATTTGGTGGGAACAGTGATCTTGTCCTACCTCTCAGCACTGGGTCTGGGATGGATTATCCTCCATTATTTATTCGGAGTAGATGCCATTCAAGGTTCCATTCCACTCTATTCCTTCGTCTTCCTAGTGGCTCTAGGTGAAGATTACAACATCTTCATGATCTCGAGTATATGGAGCAAGAGTAGAAAAATGCCACTCAAGCAAGCGATTAAAGAAGGAGTTGGCGAGACGAGTTCGGTCATAACTTCGGCGGGTCTGATCCTAGCGGGTACCTTCGCAGTCTTGGCAACTTTACCGATACAAGTATTAGTGCAATTTGGACTTATCACCGCTGTAGGTGTGCTTCTAGATACATTTATTGTTCGTCCATTCCTAGTACCAGCCATTACGATGTTATGTGGTCGTTTCGCTTTCTGGCCTGGTAAATATGTTGAAATTAAAGATCATGAAGAACGAAGTTCTCAAGGTTAAGTTTGCACAAAATTTGCACAGAGTTTAATATACAACCACCAGAGAGAATTTAATCTGGTGGTTGTATATTTGTTATAGAAGATATTTGACAGCTCTCTTATAGTGCGAACCTCTTATATTTAGAAATGGAGTGAATTTCTTATGGTAGCTTTGATGCCTAAAGATATAGAACAAATGATCCATGAGCATAAACAGTTTCTCTACAGTGGACGTACAAGTGATCTTCAATTTCGTCTTGATCAACTAAGGAAGTTGAAAGAGGCCATTCAACGCTATGAACAACAAATTGTATCGGCGCTGTATCAGGATTTACGGAAGAGTGAATTCGAATCTTTCGAAACTGAAATTGGATTAACATTAGAAAGTATTCGCTACATCATGAAACATCTTAAACGATGGATGAAGCCACAAAAAGTAAAGACGCCGCTCTATTTGCTTCCATCCAAAAGCTACATCATGAATGAGCCATACGGGACAGCTTTAATTATTGGTCCCTTTAATTATCCTTATCAACTATTAATTGAACCCCTCATTGGGGCAATCGCAGCGGGCAACTGTGCTGTACTTAAACCTTCGGAAAGTACACCCCATGTCTCGGCTGTCATTAAAGCTATGGTGAGTGAAACGTTTGATGAACACTATATTCGAGTCATTGAAGGAGAAAAGGAAGCCACCGCATCACTGATTCATGCACCGTTCGATTATATCTTTTTTACAGGAAGTGTAGCGGTGGGTAAGATCGTTATGGAGGCTGCCGCCCAGAATCTTATACCTGTGACACTGGAACTTGGTGGAAAGAGTCCCGTTATTGTCGATCGTACAGCAAATCTTGAGATAGCGGCCAAGCGTATTATTTGGGGGAAATTACTCAATACGGGTCAGACATGTGTGGCTCCTGATTATGTGCTTGTCCATACGGATATTAAAGAAGCACTAATATCGAAAATGAAGGAAGTTATCACAAGTTTTTATGGAAGCGATGCCTTACATAGCGCCGACTATGGACGAATTATTAACGAACGTCAATTTGATAGGCTTGTCTCTATTATAGAGCAAGATCAGGCGAACCTATTATATGGTGGGAGATCCGTAAAAGAGGAATTATATATTGAACCCACGCTTCTTGAAGCTGTCTCATGGGATGATGCAGCTATGCTGGATGAGATATTCGGCCCCATTTTGCCCATTATGGCGTATGCCCATCTAGATGAAGTGATCCATATGATTAACGATCAACCTAAACCGTTAGCATTATATTTGTTTGCCGAAAATAAAGAAGTCGAGAATCAAGTCTTAACCCGGATCTCCTTCGGTGGAGGTTGTGTTAATGATACGAATTCACACGCGGCAAGTGCACACCTACCCTTCGGAGGCGTAGGTAATGCGGGTATGGGAGGCTATCACGGCAAACATAGCTATGATACCTTTTCACATCGCAAAAGTATCTTAAAGAAAAGTACTAGAATAGACATAGGAATCATCTATCCACCGTATCGTAATAAATTGAAATGGCTTCGAAAACTTTTGAAATAACGAATGATCTAATGATCTAAGAATCTAATGATCTAATGGGAGGCAGTCTTGACACAAGGCTGTCTTATTTTGTCGTTTTCTAAGGGGAAACGTAAATTAAAGAAAGGTATTTTAGTGCATCATGATCTACAATGTGTTCTTAACAGGAGGTAGACATGATGAAACTGAAGAGGGATATAGAACGGGAAAGACAGAATCTTCATGAATTGGTTATACGATACGGTCTTTGTGATCCGAGGGTGTTAGAGCAGTCTGTCATTCTGGATGTTTATATAAATGAATATAATAGAGTAAAGAAAAGAGAGAGGGAAAGAAACGAGGCGAGTGCTTAGAGACTTATGAATATCTGCTGTAGAGGTTTCGGATCTGGATCACGCAGGGCTTGTAACAAAAGACTAGTATCAGGAGAGAGTTACTCCGCTGATACTAGTCTTTTTTACAAGAAAGCTTAGTGGCTTGCATTTGCATCCCTATTGCAATGGTATTGGAACATCGTTCTTGCGGTGCGCCGAAGTTAATTAACCTTTTGGTTATTGTAGGTAGTGTTTCAACAAGGATCGAGTCTTATTAACCTTGGTCATTCAGCTTCATTAAAGGTTCTTCGGCAGGCCCTTCCATAACTTGTCCATCGTAGTTAAATCGAGAACCATGACACGGGCAATCCCAAGAACGCTCGGCTTCATTCCACTCCACCTCGCAACCTAGATGGGTGCATGTGGTATCAACGAGAAATAATTGTCCCTTCGGGTTTTTGTAAGCACCGGCTCTTTTTCCATTATGGATGACGACTGAACCTTCATCTTGCCCAAGCTCATCTGCTTTTCGATGAACCATGCTTATTTTACCTGTTACTAATTCTTTAGCAACATTGGCATTCTGGACAATAAAATTCTTGATGCTTGGATCGGCTACAAAGCGCGAAGGTGTGAATAGCTCCGCATAGGGATTCTTTTTGCGTTGGATTTGATCGCTAATCAGTCGGGCTGATACCATACTCGTTGTCATCCCCCACTTAGCAAATCCAGTGGCAACATAGATGTCTTGATCATGCGAGGTAATCTGTCCGATATAGGGGACTTTATCAAGTGTAATTAGATCCTGAGTAGACCAGCGAAAAGGAATGCTCTTGATGCCAAAAAGCTTTTCACCGAAAGCCTCTAGATGCTCATAGTGTTGATAGGTACAAATGCCTTGCCCTGTCTTGTGGCTATCTCCTCCCACGAGAATGACTTGCTCGCCGTTTTGGTTAGCCGCTCTCAAAGAACGATTAGGATCATCTACGCTCAAGTACATCCCTCCAGCAAAGGGCATTGTCGGCTTGATTGCAACCACGTAGGAACGTTCTGCATACAATCGTGAGAAGAAGAAACCACCACCATCAGAGAATGGGAAGTGGGAGGCAGAGACAATGTGGCGGCACTTCAGATGATGATCTCCTTGATGTGTTCTGAGTATGAGTAGTCCTTCTTTTTCAATTTTTTTGGATAGGATTGTGTTCTCGTATATGACTCCACCCGCCTTGATGATCTCTTCGACCAACCGCTTCAAGTAGGATAAAGGATGGAACTGTGCTTGATTGGGCAGTTTGATCGCACCCTTGATGACAAGTGGGATGGGGACATGGTTTGTCCATTCACCGGGAATACCAAGTTTCTCATAGGCATCAAATTCTTTCTCTAGCTTGTCTAGTGCTGAATCACTTTCAGCATATAAATAAGCGTCCTCCGTTTGCCACTCACAATCGATTTTTAGTTTCTTAACTAATTGGGCCATCGAATCTAACGCTTCTTGATTCGCACGGTAGTACTGAGTTGATTTCTCTGGGCCAAAGTGCTGAAGAAGCTCATGATAAATGAGACCATGCTGAGCGGTGACCTTGGCCGTGGTGTGTCCCGTCGTACCTGCTAATATTTTTCCTGCATCTATTAAGGCCACTTTATATCCTTGCTTCGTCAACAGATAGGCTGTTGTTATCCCTGTGATTCCAGCGCCTACGATACTAACGTCCACAGTCATATTCTCGGTAAGTTGCGGAAAAGTGGGCAAATCACTTGATGCCATCCATAAAGACTCAGGATATCTCGGCAGCTCACGAGATGATGCGTTTTTTTCATTCATGGGATAGTTCCTCCTAATTATTATGCTTATGTTAGTTATTGCCACAATTTCTTCAGGGGAAACTAAAATGTACTTGAATTAGCCATGATTGCATGAATTGGAGATCATGTTACAGAAACATCAACAACGCTAAAGTGGCGTTGTATTTATGCTGTCAGTTACTATATGATAGTTGTGGGGGACCCTCTCCGGAATCATTTTTTTTATATGACATGGTACGTAAAGGAGCGAACATATGAGTAAAGTACATCAGTACCTTTTCCAAGACCATACAGCGGACTTGGATACCCGGGTTAAAGATTTAGTATCTCGTCTGACATTGGATGAGAAGATTGAGTCCATGTTACAGTATCAACCAGAGGTGACACGACTCGGAGTTGGTGCATACAAACACGGAACAGAAGCAGCTCACGGACTTGCTTGGCTCGGAGAAGCTACAATGTTTCCACAGCCCGTAGGACTGGCTTGTACTTGGGATACGGAGCTTATGAAAGAAGTCGGTGAAGTGATCAGTGACGAGGCGCGTGTATTCTATAAGCGCAATCCTGCTGTGAACGGGCTGACGTTGTGGGCACCTACAGTTGATATGGAGCGCGATCCTCGTTGGGGACGTAACGAAGAAGCTTATGGAGAGGATCCAGAGCTGACTAGTGAACTAGCCACTGCCTTAGTAAAGGGGATTCAAGGAGATCATCCTGTATATCTTAAAGCTGTAGCTACGCTTAAGCACTTTCTAGCGAATAATAATGAAGTAGATCGCGGTGTAGGTTCATCAAGTATCGACCCACGTAACATGAGAGAGTACTATTTGAAAGCTTTTGAACAAGCATTCGTAGAAGGTGGAGCGCAGTCAATGATGACAGCGTATAATTCGGTCAACGGAACGCCTGCACTTATTCATCCGTATGTGAATGAAATCGTAAAAGAAGAATGGGGTATGGACGGTTTCATCGTAAGTGATGCTGGAGATGTCATGGGAATAATGAATGATCATAAATATTATGAATCTCATACTCCAGGTGTAGTCGAGACGATTAAAGCCGGAATTGACAGTATTACAGATGATGCTGAAATTTCCATGAAAGCTATGCGTGAGGGATTAGAGCAGGGATCACTTACAGAGGCTGATTTGGACCTAGCGTTATTCAATACGTTTCGTGTTCGTTTCCGTCTAGGAGAATTCGATCCTGAAGAGAACGTACCGTACGCTTCTATTGGTGAAGAAGCCTTGATGACTGAAGCAGCGCAGAAATTGTCTTTGAAGGCAGCGCAGAAATCGATCGTTCTACTTAAGAATGATAACCAGACACTGCCACTTAGCAAAGAGAAGTTGAATAAAGTAGCTGTGATTGGTGAACTTGGCGGCGTAACTTATCGGGACTGGTACTCAGGTACACTTCCTTATGCCATCACTCCTCTACAAGGAATTGAGAAGAAGTTGGTAGGGAAACAGGTAACATTTAAGGATGGTAATGATCAGATCAGTTTGAGCAGCGTTGCCAATAACCAATGGGTAGCCTTTGGTGAAGATGAGAAGGCACCGTTAATTGCGAACAAGTCACAAGCTAATGAGGCTGAAAGCTTCATCCTGTCCGATTGGGGTTTTGGAAGTTACACATTGAAGTCCAATTCCAATGGTAAATATGTTACGACAGATGAAGAGACATTGTTAGCTTCGGCTGATGAAGTATACGGTTGGTTTACAAAGGAAGATCTACATGTCCTTCCACAAGAGGATGGCAAGATTGCCTTGACGACTTGGGATGGTAAGAGCGTAACCGTGCCAGTGCAGAGCGATGGAGCGTTTAAGGTGTCCGAAGAAATCACAACATTCGGGGTAAATGAGAAGTTTAATAAGAATGTTCTGGTAAACGGACTAGAAGAAGCCATTGCAGCGGCTAAGGAAGCAGACACGGCTATCGTCTTCGTGGGTAACAATCCTCTTCTAAACGGGAAAGAGACCATTGACAGACCGAGTTTGGAACTTCCTGAATCACAACAGCGGTTAATTGAAGAAGTGTACAAAGTGAACAAGAATGTCGTGGTTGTCGTTGTAGGTAGCTATCCATTTACGATGAACTGGGTACAAGAGCATATTCCGGCGATTCTTTATTCATCACACAGTGGTCAAGAACATGGTAACGCGATAGCGGATGTACTATTCGGAGATATAGCACCGGCAGGTCGTACGAATATGACTTGGTATAAATCAGCAGATCAACTAACTAGCTTCTTGGATTATGACATTATTAAGAGTAACCGTACGTATCAATATTTCGAAGGTGAAGTATTGTATCCATTCGGACATGGCTTAACTTATAGTCCATTTGAATATAGCAATCTCACACTAAGTGCTTCTGAGATTACAGCAGAAGATGAGATCACGATTTCAGTAGATGTGAAGAATATCGGTTCAATAGATAGTGACGAAGTGGTGCAGTTGTATGTTCGTGCTCATCAGTCCCGTGTGAAACGTCCATTGAAGACGTTGAAAGGCTTTGACCGTATTCATCTGGCAGTTGGGGAGTCGCAAGTAGTAACCTTTACAGTACAGGCTAAGGAATTGGCCATTTGGGATGTTACCCGCGATCAATATTGCGTGGAGTGCGGAACATATTCCTTGATGATCGGAAAATCTTCGAACAATATTGTTTGTTTCGAAAACGTTATCGTTAAGGGTGAAAAGATTCCTCCGCGCAATTTGAATGTCGTTACAAGAGCTGAGAACTACGATGATTATAATGGCGTTATTCTAGATGAAAGCAAAGAAGGCGGCGTATGTATTGCTGAGATTGAGCAAGGCGATTGGATTTCATTCAATGACGCTGACTTCGGAGATGGAGTAAGCGGGTTTGAAGCTCGTGTATCTAGCATTGAAGCGGGAAGTGCTATTGAAATTCATGTAGGAAGTCCAAGTGGAACGGTCGTAGGCAAAGTAGCCATAGCCAATACGGGTGGATGGCAACAATGGACTACGGTGAATACGGAAATCACAGGTGTTTCTGGTTTGCAGGATATTTACTTGGTATTTACAGGTTCACTGCGCATTAGTACATTCCAATTCGTGAAATAAGACAAAGACCAAAAAAGGATAGAGAAGCAGATAAATCATCTGACCTCTTTATCCTTTTTTTGGTTAGTGATTGTTCCATAACCTTGGGAAATAAGATTCTGAGTATTGAGAATATCTCCATAATTATGTGACTTAAATCACAAGGCTGTTTTCATTCTTTCTTTAAGATGAAGTTAGGGCCTAAACTAACATCTTATTAGCTAAGAGAGATATAAATGATGGAATGGGGAAATGCAGGATGAGCGATTTTACATTTGAGGACATGAAGTCGATTGCAAGGAAAAGGTTGGGAGCTGAAGTTCCACTCGAGTTATTTAGGGCTATTAGACTTATTGGTCTTAATCAAAGTTTGCCAGCTGGAGGAAAAGGTACAACGATGACCATCGGTAGACAAATTGGAAAAAGCTTACCCGTGACTTCCGTCGAAGAACTTCTTCAGCTCATTGAGGATTTGAAAATTGGTATTCCACACATCATAAGTAGTGATGAACGAGGGATGCATATCGCTGTTGAGGATTGTTTCTGTGAAGGGCTTCCCGTTCAAGAAGGCAAGATGGTCTGTGATCTTGAAGGAGCCATTATGGAAGGTGCATTAACGAAGATATTCAATAAAAGAGTGACTGCTAGAGAAGTGAAATGCAATGTTAGCGGAGATGAACGTTGCGAATATGAACTGAGATTCTAATTGTGGAATTTACGGTGAGCCAATCATGAAATGGAGGTTTTTCTAATGGAAAAGAAAGAGTTACTTTCAGTCAAAGCATATGATCAAGATAAATTCACTAAACGTATACTGTTCAAAAGCGGTGAAAGTGTTGTCTTTGTACTAAACTTTATGCCAGGGCAGGAACTTCCTACACACCAGCATCCAGGAACAGCAGTATTTATTCTAGTTCTTAATGGAAGCGGGACTGTAACGGTGGATGGAGAAGAATCTATTGTAGTTCAAGATGATGTCATTTCGTGCAATGGCGACGAGCATTTCTCCTTCAAGAATACAGGGAGTATTCCTACAAGTCTCTATGTCGTACTTAGTAAAATTCCAGATGAAAGATATGTCCAAGAGGTATAAGTAACTTACTCTGCGGGTAGGTGGAAGCGATCCCTGCCACCATCACGGTAAGTATCGTCAAATGGAATGTACAAAGAAATCGCTCTTTTTGAAATGTTTGAAGGTATGTCCATTTCACTAAAAAGAGCGATTTTTTCTGTTTTTTTTGAAAAGATAAGAAAGTATAAGTTTCACTTGAATCAATTTCAAAATCGCCGATGCATCTAAATCGATTTGCGTAATTATGAAATTGATTCTTGATACTCTATTCCTTATATTACTGCTGAAACGGGTGCCGTCTTCGAAAAAAGGACGGCATTGCCGTTTCTACATGGTTAACAATGGTTGCATAAAGTAGTTTGTAAATAGATTAGGGTTTCGTTCCTAATGGTCATGTTTGTAAGAGGAAATTCGACGATACATCTTTTTGTCTTTAAGCATCTTGAAATGGGAACTTGACGGAAACAGGTTCGCTTCGATGATCCAGACGTAACCGTCCTGATCGAATCCAATGTCTAGCCCGTAAATACGATGCCCAGGGAATAAGAGCTCCATCCGCTTGGCCGTTCGTAATACTACACGTTCAATTCTGTTTGTTAACTTGGTTTTCGATTTGTGTCTGAGCGATGACTCTTTCAGTGCTGATCTTACCAGCATCAGCTTTCCATGGCTTCTGCCAATGTTGGATACGATGTACCCCTTACCGGCTATCTTAGCTACTTTACCTGTCACTTTCCATGTAGTATGGTGATGTCTGCGTTGTACAATGATTCGCATATCAAAAGGACGACCATGGACCGTAGCCCGCGAAATAAGGCGCTGTACCATATAATTGTGTGAACTGCTGATATGGTTCTTTAGGTAACTATAAGCATCGTCCAGACTACTGAAATCAAGTTTTTTATTTTCAATATGGACCTCGTATCCATGTTCTCCCCCTAAATTTCTTACTTGATACACCCCACGTCCCCGGCTACCGCCGATCGGTTTAACGACGACTTGACCATACTTGTTGATCAGTTCTTGAAGTGATGGGTATGAGAACTGTTGCGTGCGAGGTAGGTGGGATGCTAATGAAGAAGACTCCTCCATAAATTTGTATTTAAGCCATTTGTTCTTACTCAGTTTCATAAGGATTTGCCACCTTTCGTGAAGGAAATCCGATATCTTGCAAATAAATTTCAAGTAGCACTAAGAATGCATAAATATCTATATGGGTAATATCTCCAATATTCGCGATTCGGAAGGTATTTAGGTTCTCAACTTTTCCAGGATAAATCGTAAATCCCTTCGTATAAAAAAAGTCATGCATCTTCTGAAAATCGTATCCATCACAATCGGGTTCGGTAATGGAAGTTACCAATTTAGAATGGCATTCTTCTCGAACGATATGATTTAACCCCAATCGATGTATGCCATGGATCAACGATTCCCATGATTTTGTATATCGCTCATATCTTTGCTCGACACCCTCAAGCATCAATTCATGAATGGCCTGATGGAGCGCATATAGAGTCTGAATGGGGGCGGTGAATCGCATCTGTTGATACTGATTGAAATACTTATATTGAGCATACAAATTCAAGTAATAACTTCTCGGACGGACCTGATTGAGTTCCTCCAAATTTTGTTTGCTAGCAATAATAAAAGATACACCCGGTAATCCTTGGACGTTCTTATTAGAGCTTGCCACGATATAACTGATGTTCATAGCTTCCATGTGAATAGGAACGGCTCCAAATGAACTTATAGCATCCACGATTAGCTTTACCTGGTATTTCTGGCACAGACGCCCTATAGATCCGACGTCATTTAATAGACCCGTAGTTGTCTCATGATGAACTAAAGCTAGATGTGAGATCGGACTATGGGTACTGTGAAGCAATTCCTCCAAAGCAGCCAAGTCCACTGGCTGATCGGGAGGACTTACAAATTCAAGGAAGTGTAATCCGTACACTGTAGCGATTTCGCACATACGTTTCCCGTAGGCGCCATTATTAATGATAATGACGGTATCCTCACCTATGACGGAGCTTAGCACGGAATCCACTGCCGCTGTTCCCGAACCCCCAAACAATACAGTAGTGTATTGTTTCTCATCAGCTACAATCTTTGTCAAATGGGTAGAAATAGAACCCATCAATTCACCGAACTCTGTCTCACGGGGGCAAATGTCAGGTACCACCTGGGCAAATTTAACTGTGTCTGTTGTTGTTGCGGGACCGGGGGTAAGCAGAATATTTCTTTTTACATTTCCCATGGTTGATCTTCCCCTTGTTGACTTGACTTAAGAGTCAGAGTTTAAGAACTTACGTAATCGATTCTTGACTTCATAGGGTTTGATATGAGGTCGAGCGAGATCTTTCTTGGAGCCTGGGGCGATTTTCAGATAAAGAAAGGTTAGACCTTTCTCCGCTTTCCACGCCATGATGGAGGAATGCAATTGTTCTAAATTGTGAACGTATAAGGATTTCGTATAGCCGCAAGCTGCAGTAATTCCGATAAAGTCAATATTGTCAGAGACGGTCTTTTGCCCGCCGGTCGAGTCGTGCGCGTTATTATCAAGCAGAATATGGAGCATATTTGGAGGGCTGTAATATCCGTTAGTCGCCAGAGAGCCCATGCGCATGAGTAGGGAGCCGTCTCCGTCAATGACGACGATATCTTTATGATTCTGGGATAATGCTAATCCAAGTCCGATCGAACTGATACATCCCATAGAACCTACCATGTAGAAATTTCCAGCATCGTCTTCAACTTCGTATAATTCTCGCCCCGTCTTTCCGGTTGTGGCAAGATGCACGGTGTTGTTGTCCTTTAGCGAATGAATAGTGGAAAGAGCTTCGTAACGTTTGGGTAACTCGTCTGCGGTGCTTTTGATTCGTTTGAAGGGATGAGTTGTGAGTTTAAGTGCCTGGTTCTGTAGGATTTCCTCCTGAAATGTCCCTTTTTTAACGACAAAGAAGAAAGGGCGGTCTCGCTTGATATGTTCAATAGCTTTCTGTATCTGCTCTTTCACCTTCGTGATATCTGAAGATAAATACGCCCAACTTACTTCCATCAGATCTAGCAACTGCGTGGTAATTTGGCCCATCAATTCGTGTTGTGGTTCGTCCGGAATCCCTGGCTCACCGCGGAGGCTGACGAACCCAAGTAGTGGGATTCTGAACGTATAATTCAGAGATACCAAGGGTGAGACAGCATTCGCAAGCCCCGAATTCTGCATGAGAACAACGGGGTATTTCCCACCCAAATAAGCGCCACTTGCAATGGCTATAGCATCGCCTTCGTTCGTCGCGCCCACATATTCACAATCATTTATTGCATAATTGATCAGGTTCTTCAGAAAGGAGCAGGGAACTCCAGTATAAAAAGAAAACCCGGATTGTTTCAGTTCTTCTCCAAATTGTTTGGTGTCGATCATAGGGTGTCATCTCGGACCTTCTGTGATTTAGGGAGATATTTATTTTCGGCGGTCTTTAGCTCTTCAACTTGCTGGATTCGAAAGATCTCTTCTACGGTGGCTACGGTATTCTCTACAGCAAGTAGATTCTCATCTTGGTAAATGGTACGGGATATGGTCTGCATCGCGTCAATGGAAGCTCGTAGATTATGGTTAGCCCAGATGATGGTGCTAACTCCCAGTTCTTTAAACAAGGATGTCGGCGTGGAATAATATTTGGTGGGTACAATAATAATAGGGGTTTTACTCTTCCACGCATTCATGAATAATTCAATCTCAGAGGCATCTTGCCGTTTACTATGCACCAGAATTGCATCCGCTCCGGCACGTTCATATGCCTCGGCTCGCCGCAGCGTTTCTTCGAGACCGAAGCCTGCAATAAAGGCTTCAACTCTAGCGACGACAGTAAAGTCTTCATCGGCTTGGGTGTCTTTCATCGATTTTATTTTTCCACAGAACTCATCGATATCGGCAAGAGGTTGTGGCCCGTTGTCGATGAAGGAATTTGTCTTCGGAAAAAGTTTATCTTCGATACATACGCCTGCGATATTACGCTGCTCTAGTTTTTTTACAAGTCTTCTCGCATTATTAAAGTTTCCGTAACCCGTATCTCCATCAAGCAATATAGGTATCTTGGTCGCATCGCTCATGAACTCAAGCACATCAAGCACTTGTGTCCATGATGCTTCGTTACTATCCCTAACGCCCATCGATGATGAAATGGATAGTCCGCTAGCCCAAATTCCTTTAAATCCAGCTTCTTCCACGATTTTCGCAGATAAGCCATTGTGGGCTTCCATTAAATATTCCGTACTCTGAGATTGAAAGATACGCTTTAATTGAGTCGATTTATTCATCGGATCTATCCTTTCTTTATCAATTTTTTGTTATGCCTGATTGTATAGAGCATCTCTTTGTTAGATAGTTTGGTGAAAAGATTGTGTTGAGGTCTTGTATTCGCCTCTATGATCCATATCCGTCTGTTGCTGTCCACGGCTAGATCAATGCCAAACTCGCGTGTATCCGGAAACTGCTTGGTGAGCGTATCGGCAATGGTCAGTGAGATAGTTCTTAATTTTTCAATACAGTCATTCACCTTTTCGGTGTTATCCTCAAATAGCGGAAGCAGTACCTTATCCAACGTTGCCGCCTGTCCTCCTTTGTGGTAATTGGTAATGTAGCGGTGTTTGGGGGCAATTCGAGCTACCATACCGGAGATGCCCCATTCAGACTGAGGTTTCTGTAAATACATCCTAATATCAAATACTCTTCCGTGGTATTTCCCTAAATGGATGCCCCGTTGTACGATATATTTTTTGGGCGATTTTTGATACTTTTTTAAAGTCCGATACAACGTGTGCTGCCCAACACGTTTCCGTGTCTCTCCCTGCCGGATTTCATAATCATGGGTAGAAGTGTTTCGGATCTTGAGAATTCCCGATCCACCACTGCCGTTGTCTGGTTTCAAAAAAATGGTAGAATGTGATTTCAGCATGTGTAGAGCCCTTGAAGGTGTGAGCCACTTTGTTTTCGGTATATGAGGGTACAGGGAAGGTATTTTTTTCATGCGCTCATGCTTAATCATTTTTCCTTTTATTTTCCTCTTCGACATGGATACCACAACCTTTGGATATGCCATACATTCATTTCATGACAACAAACGTTATGACTGTATATAGGGGTTGTCGATGCTACTAGATCAGGAAATATATTCATAATATCCTCCTTCGTGAGTACCACGATTCTTAAATCCAATAACATACTATGGAGGTAAGACTCTGCCTAAACACTGCATAGGCCTACTTCTGAAAAATAAAATACAACCGCCCAATAGATTTAGAATCTGTTGGGCGGATTTTTTATGACAACGTAGTCGTTTATCTGGTTATTCTATTATTAATGGGCGTAGTTCTTATAGTAAAGAAGCCTAACACTGGTCTTTTCACAGGTAATTTCATACAATGAATGAGAAGAAAAGATACATATTCCCATTTGGAAATAGGAGGAATTATAATTATGGAATACCGTAGATTAGGAAAAAGTGGACTCAAAGTCAGCGAGATTAGTTTGGGGAGTTGGCTAACATATGGAGGTTATGTGGAGCGAGAGAATGCGGTAAAGTCTATTCAAACCGCGTATGAGCTCGGAATCAACTTTTTTGATACTGCCAATGTATATGAAAAGGGTGCTGCAGAGGAAGTGGTGGGTGAGACGCTGAGTTCTTATCCGCGGGAATCATACGTTCTAGCTACTAAAGCTTATGGCCAGATGGGTGAGGGTCCGAATGATCGTGGATTGTCTCGTAAACATATTATGGAGCAAGCCAATGCCAGTCTGAAACGACTTAATAAAGATTATGTTGATATTTTTTATTGTCACCGCTATGATCCCGAGACGCCGCTGGAAGAAACGATGCGAGCACTGGATGATTTAGTCCGACAAGGTAAAGTATTATATCTAGGTGTGAGTGAATGGACGGCTGCGCAGATGGAGGCCTCTTTTGGCGTATCTGATCGTTATTTACTAGATCGTATTGTTGTCAATCAGCCCGTATATAATATGTTCCAGCGTTATATTGAGAAGGAAATTATACCGCTTGGCGAACAGAAGGGTATAGGTCAAGTTGTATTCTCTCCACTCGCACAAGGTGTATTGACAGGTAAATATACATCTATGGACCATGTTCCTGAGAACAGCCGTGCAGCGAAGTTAGATCAAATGAAGAATGGAATTACAGAGAACAGGATTAACC
The DNA here is from genome assembly GCF_050433705.1 of Paenibacillus sp. DS2015. NCBI lineage: Bacteria > Bacillati > Bacillota > Bacilli > Caryophanales > Paenibacillaceae > Paenibacillus > Paenibacillus sp. DS2015. Next base: position 91,233 of record NZ_JBNPWS010000019.1, read on the forward strand.
AAGTGAACCAATTAGCTGTGACTGCTGAAGAGATTGGTTTGACGGTAGGTCAGTTAGCCATAGCATGGATTCTACGTAAGGATAATGTGGCAAGTGCTCTAGTGGGTGCCAGTCGTCCTGAACAAGTGATCGAGAATGCGAAGGCATCAGGTGTTACATTAACAGATTCCGTACTAGAGCAAATAGAGGGTATCTTGGGTGAATCATGATAAGGGGTGAACTCATCATGATTCAAGTGTATTCTGCAGCATATAGCTACACATAACGGATATATATCAAGGCACGTAGGGTTTTTACCTACGTGCCTTTTTGTGGTTAGAGTACATAAACAATTATCCTATCTTCCTAAATAAAAAACGTGGATGAGGAAATTTCAATTTCTTAATCATACATAGTTTTCATAAATATGGAACATGCTATTGGATAAATGTATACATTACGGAGCGATGGAGGTGAGAAGAGCATATGAACAAGTCAAAAAAGTCTCAGGGCTTACTATCCAATACAGGCGTGTCCTCTAAGTCTGTGTTAGGTCTTCCAGCTCCACCGATTGAGAAGGAGCCTCTTCAGAAAGAACTAGACCGCAATATAGAGACAGCGAAACAAATTTTTGCGGATTGTTCAGATATGGTATATCGAAATGTTCAAGTAGCTCAAGGAAGGGATGCCGTAATATTCTATATCGAGGGAATTGTGGACTCGCAAGAGATTGAAATGTATATGCTGAGACCCCTTATCCAAAGCTATGTAGAGGATGAAGAAAACGGAAATAAAGAAGATAAAGAAGATAAGGAAGGTAAGGATTCTGTATTATCTTTTGATGACACGTGTATATCTCTCTTACAAGCTACAAGGGCTACTCATTGGGGGGAGATCATTTCTTCTATTATTAACGCAGGTGTCGTGCTTCTGATGGATGGTGAGAGTGAAGCCTACCTTTTCAATGTAAAGGGGGGCACGAGACGTGGAGTTGAGGAACCTCAGACGGAATCGGTTATCCGTGGTCCAAGGGAGGGTTTTACTGAAACGCTGAGGGTGAATACAGCTCTACTTCGCTTTAGGGTAAAGAACCCTAAACTCAAGATGGTTAGCTTTGTTATGGGTGAAGAGACAAAGACAGATGTAGTCTTGACCTATATTGATGGATTAATCGATCCTAAACGGCTTCGGGATATCAAGAAGCGATTAAAGGATATCAAGATCGATGGAGTACTAGAATCAGGTTATATAGAGGAACTAATTGAAGATCATCCATATTCCCCCTTTCCACAGGTACAATACACGGAACGACCCGATACGATTGCTGCACAATTGCTGGAAGGGAGATTTGCCATTTTAGTAGATGGAACACCGTTTGCCTTGATCGGACCAGTGACAATATGGCAATTAATGCAGGCAAGTGAAGATTATTACGAACGATTCTTTATTAGTAATTTTGTGCGGTTTCTTCGCTACCTTTTCTTGCTTATCGCTATCTTCTTGCCAGGACTCTACATTGCTGTGACCACATTTCATCAGGATATGTTACCCTCGACACTCATCTTAAGTGTGGCGGCAGCTCGGGAGGCTATTCCTTTTCCAGCACTTATTGAAGCGTTAATGATGGAGATTGCCTTTGAAGCTCTGCGAGAGGCGGGAATTAGGCTTCCCAAAACAGTAGGGCAAGCGGTGAGTATTCTGGGTGCACTCGTCATTGGACAGGCGGCAGTGGAGGCAGGGATTGTATCTGCACCTATGGTGATCGTGGTGTCCTTAACAGGCATTGCATCCTTTACGATTCCACGGTTTAATCTGGCTATTACGGTTCGCTTATTACGGTTTCCGTTGATGATCATGGCAGGTTGTTTCGGTCTATTCGGAATGATTATTACTACGACGTGGATTTTAGTACATTTATCACAACTTACATCCTTTGGAGTTCCGTATCTAACTGGATTAAGTCCATATTCCAAAGAGGATCAAAAGGATATATTCGTTCGAGCTCCTTGGTGGAAAATGATTAATCGACCCGAAGGAATGGCTAAGAGTAACAGGCAGCGAATGAAAAAAGATATAAATGGTGTACCTAAACCGGAAAAAAGTTGGTGAATGCAACAATGAGAAAAATGTGGATCCTAACTGGAATGTTACTGGTCTGTCCTATCTTTGTATCAGGTTGCTGGGATCGTAAAGAAATAAATGATATTGCCTTTGTATTAGGTTCAGCAGTGGATAAGGAAGGGACACTGTTCCGTACTAGTGTACAGATTGCTCTACCATCACAGCTCGGAGGGGCAGGAGGCAAGGGGGAGGCTGGCGGAGGTAAAGCATGGTATATGGAATCTAAATTAGGCAAAACCGTTCACTTGGCAAACGTAGAGACTCAAAGAGGTAATTCACGTACGCTCAACTATTCGCACCGTCGTTCTCTACTCATAGGAGAGGAGATGGCACGCTCAGGAATATCTATGATCATGGATGCTTCTTTGAGAACACCTCAGAATAGACTGCTTTCTATGGTGGCGGTGACAGAGGGACCCGCTTATAAAGTATTAAATAGCGATGCACCGATGGAACAATTTCCCACAGAAATGGTTCGAGAACTTATTAGTAACTATACGAAAAAGGCGATTACAATCAAAAAGTTACTGACGGATCTGTTGACTGAAGGAATTGACCCCGTATTACCTCTATTCAGGATTGGCGAATCAGTCCCTCCCCATGTAGGTGAGTCCAAAACGAATATTCAAGCTGTGGGTCTGGCTATATTTAAAGGTGATCGAATGGTAGGAACGTTGAAGGGTGATATGGCCAAGGTGATGCTCATTGGAATGAATGAAGACAGAGATTTAGAAATGAATATTCCTGCTCCCAGGGGTAAAGGGCTTCTATTAGTTGCGTTTAGAGAGAATGTTGTAAAGATGGTACCCCAAGTAAAAGAAGATCATGTAGCGATGCTAATTCATATTCATATGAGAGGAAAAGTTACCGAGAATGCATCGAATTATAGTCCTTATGACGATATATCTATGAGCGAATTGGAACAAGTGGCCGAAGCGAAAGTTAAACAAGACTTAACCCAGTCTCTGGCGATTATTCAGCAATATCATGCGGATACATTAGGATTTGGACAGGTAATATACCACAAAAAACCGAAGGATTGGAATCGTCTGAAGGATAGATGGGAGGATATATATCCCCTAGTCAAAGTAGAAGTTGAGGCTGAGATTGAGATTGAGACGGAAGGTCAAGCGCTTGAGCCGATGGGAATACCATCAAAGGAGATCATTCATGATTAATCCAATAGTGATATTCATAATCATTATAGTTCTGATATTGTTGCTCGATTGGAGGGTTCTGCGAACACTTCCGTCATCTAATCGGTGGCTTGCTTGTTCTGTGTTGATTTTAAGTTTAGCTATTTTTGTATGGGCGGTGATCTACGAGGATAGTATACGTCCAACCGTATGGATCGCGAGAATCATTGAGCGGTGGGCACCCTTTGATTAAGAGAGGAATAGGAGGAAACTAATGTGAATAGAATAACCTCTCGTCAGATTGTTATTCTGGGTATCATTTACGTGTTACCATTTGCCATAGACCGGGTGTCAGCTATTATGCCTGCGAAACAGCATATTTATATATCTTATATACTAGCTACTACAGTATTTATTGTCATCTTATGGATGCTAATGAGGAGTGCAAAGCGGTTTCCCAATCAGGATTTATTTCAATCGCTCACGATAAGGTTTCCGGTGCTTGGAAGAGGGATAGGTTACCTCTATCTTTTATTTTTCTTGTACATATTAGCTCGTGATATAAGGATTATGAATGACTATACCAATGTGATACTCCTACCAGAAACACCGTTGTTTTTTATTGCTATATGTCTTGTAGTTACAGTCGTCTTTATAACACGGGGAGGGATACAGACTTTGTTCTCTCTGACAGAGTTATTGGGGCCCATTTTTATGTGGGGTCTTCTTTTTATGGTGATCCTATTATTTAAAGATTTCAATGTAGGTAATGTTATGCCAATCTTAGATCTGGATATGAAGGGAATTGGTCAGGGGACTTGGCTCGTCTTATCGTCAACAGGTCAGATTATTGCGCTTCCCTTCATCATTTCTAGTAAAGACTATCGTTATCGCGATCCTCTGTACTCACTCTTGATAGGCACTTTTTTGGTTATACTGGTAGCGGTCATGCTCATATTAGTCGTAGGAGTACCCATTGCTGAAAGACTCATGTATCCTACTTATGAATTAGTTAGGCAAGTTAGAATAACAGACTTTATGGATCGATTTGATCTTCTGTTGGTCTCCTTATGGTACCCTCTCATCCTTATTAACATGGCCATAACGCTGTATGTTATTTGTTATGGGCTTAAAGTTATGATTCCCTCGGTATCTGGTAAGATGATGGTAGCGCCTGTGGGTTTACTGGCATTTTCTTGTTCAGCGTGGTTCTTTCAAGACGCGCTCCAAGTGTTGGATTTTAATAATGAGTGGACCTGGATAGCGATTATATTTGAAATTATTATTCCCATTGGGATTTTTGCGATGCTTAGACCTCGTAAAGCGTCCCTGAAACCATAAACAATGGAGCTTAAAGGTGATACAATAAAATGTAGCAAATCCAACAAGGAAAAGAGGATACATATGGCGCAGAATATGAAGGGCAAAGTGGTGGCCTTGGCAGCTTCCCGTAAAACTGCTGAAATGGGTACCTTGGTAGAAAAGATGGGCGGAACTCCATTATATCGTCCAAGTCAGGGAACCGTATTTCTCGACGATGACATGCTTCGTGAAGGAATCCAATCATGGATAGAGAACCCACCACAATGGGTTATTCTAACGACAGGTGTAGGGCTGAATGCTATTCTTGAGATGGCTGATCGGATGGGTCTTACGGAGAAGTTTCTAGCAGCATTAGCTCAATCATCAATTGCTGCTAGAGGGTATAAGACAGTGAATGCGCTGCGCAAACATAATTTAACGCCTGTGGTGCGGGATGATGATGGAAGTACGGCGGGTCTCATTCGGTCTTTTGAGCCTTATGATCTTAAAGGGGTTCGTGTGATTGTTCAGCTTCACGGGGATCCAGCGCCGAAGTTGATGGCGTGGTTGAAAGAGCAAGGGGCAGTGTCAAGACAACTCTTACCGTATCGGCATGTTCCTCCAGAGAAAGAACAGCTCGAGCAACTAGTGGCAGATATTGTTGGCGCTAAAGTGGATGCTGTGACTTTCACGAGTGCACCGCAATTTCGATTCTTAGCTGAGTATGCTCGTGAGCAGGGCCAATTGTCCATACTCGTAGAGGCATTTGCCGAATCTGTAGTGGCCGTTGCAGTCGGTACAATTACAGCACAGGCACTTAAGGAAGAGGGGATTGAGCGGATTGTTATACCCGAGGAAGAACGCATGGGTAGCATGATGGTGGCGTTAGGTCGTTATTTCTTAGCTCAGTCTGAAGTGGCCGCGGCTACGTATGATCAGGAATAATTCATATTTTATCTATTTTTAGTAAGCTGATAATGAATTAAAGTCCTAAATTTAGCAGGTGCATCCCAAAGGGGGGGCGCCTTTTTTTGATGAGGGAGATTAGTAAACATGCTATTTACAATTAGATAACACAACGAATACATATCCTTCCTATACTTAGCTTATCTATTTAATTCATTGAGGGGTAGGGAAACATATTTGATCCGCGTAAACTCGAAACTCGCAGCCTTAAATAACGTGTTCGAGAAAAGTATGACGAGGGTGGATCGAGTTAAAGAATTGTAGACATAGAGTCGCAGCTTTATTCCTAAGGGGAACGATTGCGGCTTTATGATGTGTGATTTTTCGCGTGCCTCCCTATTTAATTCGAACCATACGTGTTATCCTCCTTAATGGAAGCGTTACCAAAGATAATAATCCAATTAGAAGTACTAAAGAGAAATATAAGAGTATAATTGTCTTATTAGCATTTTAGAGCTGAATACTGGAGATCAGATGAGTATTCTGGTAACATTAGGAGTTATTAATGTGGGAATTGGGATGCTTCTACCATATAAAGAGGTTTTTTTCTTTTTCGTGTGGAATGCTATTATGAGCATAATAAGCAGGTGGATAGAGGATGATAAGGAACAGTAAGTGTAATTCGGGACCGTGATAAAGATCTTAGCTTAGTTAACATTATAGATTGTTGGCTAGTTGTATTTGTTGTTGGATATCTTTCTGAATATCTTTTTGAATAACGGATCTTTGAAGATCTTGAGCGAATAATTTCCTAACACATTATAGTGTGAAATTAGATATTAGGAGCGATCTATAGTGTCGGTTAGGTTGCTAAAGAGATCATTCTTGAACTTACATATGGAGTTCCAATGATCCACACCGCGAGTCATAAGTTGAGCATATTAACTAAGATGTGAGACAAGGTAAAGATGCAGTGTTGTAGATTATGCTGGACAGGCTTTGCTTTGGTAAGAGAAGGAGGAGTATTGCATGAATACAAATACTAATACAAATAAGAAGTGTCTACTACTAGGGAGCTATACGCATCCTAAGTTTCATCCTCTACAAGGGGTTGATACGCAGATTAGTCACATCTTGAACGATGTGATGACTGTACAATGTAGTGAGAATAAGAATATGTTACTAAGTAATAATATTCAACAATTTGATCTTGTTATATCTTATGTTGATCTATGGGATGAGAAAATATCCCCACAGCAAACTGCGGGACTTTTATCTTATGTAAGTAACGGAGGCGGTTTGCTGATTATTCATAACGGGATCTCATTAGGAGATCGTTACGAATTATCGCAACTTATGGGGGCCAAATTTAATGGGCATCTCGCATACCAGCCGTTGTCCTTCCGTGTGAGCGGAGAAGATCACGATATCACGGCGGGTATTGAATCTTTTGAGATGGAAGAAGAACCATTCCAATTTGAATTTGATACGTTTACGGAGAAAGACATTTTATTGGAATATAAATTAGGTGATACATGGCATCCGGCTGCTTGGACTCAAGCACATGGTCTTGGGCGTGTATCGTTCTTAATGGCAGGGCATCATGAGCCATCATTCATGCACCCCGTGATAGGACAGCTTATTCTGCAAGCAGCGCAGTGGACGGCTAGATAGCTATTTACCTTGGGTTTCGTCTTAGCTCCCTTTTGGAGTAGACTATAAATGAAGATATAAGAAGATATAAGAAGATATAAGAAGATATGGGAGGTAATGAACATGAGTGATCTGTTTAAGAAAGCTATTTCTTTGGGATGGGGCCTTACGATGGTTAGCAAGGAGAAGGTTGAGAAAGTCGTGGATGAGTTAGTGAAGCGCGGGGAACTTGCACCGGATGAATCCAAAGCGTTAGTTAGCCGTCTTATTGAACGTGGTGAAGAAGAGCAGACTCAGTTCAAATCTGTCATCAATGATCAGGTTAAGAAAATACTACATGAGATTAACGTGCCTACTACCCGTGATGTCACGAATCTAGAGCAGCGTATCGCTGTCTTGGAGCAGAAGATTTCGGAACTAGAAGCACCACATGCAGAACAGGTAGCACCACAGGTTGAATAATGGCCGTACGTATTAGGCATACGGGACGTTATAGGGAGATCGGCATGGCGCTCATACGCCATGGGTTCGGGTACATGGTCGAAGAACTAGGTCTGTTCCAAGTTCTTACGATTCCCCGCCGCTGGATTACGCACGAATCAGTGGAATCCAAAACATTAGGCGAGCGAATTCGGCTAGTGTTAGAGGATCTGGGACCTACATTTATTAAGTTGGGTCAACTTGCAAGTACACGAACGGATTTACTTCCTGAACCTATTATTCAGGAGCTTGTGAAGTTACAAGATCAAGTTCCTCCTTTCTCATCGGATACGGCAAGAGGGATTCTAGAGCAAGAATTAGATATACCTATTCAGAGTATGGTGTCTTGGTTCGAAGATGTGCCGATTGCAGCGGCTTCGATTGGTCAAGTTCACATGGCTAAGCTAAAGACTGGGGAAAGAGTAGCCATCAAAATCCAACGCCCAGGCGTCATCCGAATGATGAGTAGAGATCTTGATATTATAAGCGATCTTACGGCTGTAGCGGAGAAACGTTGGCAGTGGGCTAGACAATATCAGCTTTCTCGAATCGTGCAGGAGTTCTCTAAATCCATGTTAGCAGAATTGGATTACAGCCAAGAAGCACGTAATACGGAGAAAATAGCACTGCAATTTACAAAGGATGCTCATATTCATATTCCAAGAATCTATTGGGAATATACTTCTTCACGTGTGCTTACTATGGAATTTGTGGATGGGATCATGCTTAGTCGTCGTGAGGAATTAATCAATAAAGGCCACGATTTGAAGGAAATTGCGGAGCGTGTTGTGAATGGGATGCTTCAACAAATTTTTGTTGAAGGATTCTTTCACGCCGATCCCCACCCTGGCAATATCATGGTAAGGAAAGACGGGAGTATTGCCTTTATTGATTTTGGTATGGTGGGGCGTGTAAGTAGTGATATGAAAGATCACTTATCGGGACTGATTATCGCATTAATGCGTAAGAATACAGAAGGTATGGTTCGGGCAGTGTTGAAGTTAGGTCTGTTGCCCGATGACGGTGATATTTCCGCGCTTAGAGCAGATCTAGATCGGCTACGCGATGAATATTATGACGTGCCTTTTGCAGAAATTAGTATGGGTAAAGCATTAAATGATTTGTTTGGTGTGGCGAGGCAGCATCAGATTATGATTCCACCGGATTTAACGTTACTAGGTAAAGCGTTGTTAACTTTAGAAGGTATAATTGAGAAATTGGATCCTTCTTTAAGTATTATTGACATGGCAGAGCCCTTTGGGAAGAAATTATTGAAAGAACGTTACAGCACGGGGCGAATACAGAAAAAGGTATTTGGTGGAGTGACTAACCTACTTGAAAGTATGTTGGAACTACCAGGACAGGCTAGGCAGATTTCTTCGCTCATTAGTAAAGGTAAACTTAAAGTTGAGATTAGTATACCTGAGTTACAGGCCGTGATGCGTAAAATGGATCAAATCAGTAATCGGCTGTCTATGAGTATTGTGTTATTAGCCTTTAGTATTATCATGGTGGGGCTTATTGTTGGGTCGGCGCTCAATCATCAGCCTTCGATATTGTGGCATTTCCCGGTCATTGGTATCGGATTCGGTGTAGCCTTCTTTATGCTGATATGGTTGCTGTATGGTATTTTTAAATCTGGAAGATTCTAGATTTAATACGATAATCAGATATAAAATGTAAGGTCGGTATGCAGATTACCGGCCTTTTTTGAAATATAAGAATTTATATGTTGTACATAATAAATGATCCTTATATTTTTACGAGAAACGGATGCCGTCCCTTGAAAGGACGGCGTAGCCGTTTCTTCTTACATACTGACGTGTTACAATGTACCATGAGTGATAAGGTTGTCGGTCTTTATTATTTTGTGCAAGATAAGGTGTGGGGTACGCGTTAGGATAGCTAGTCACAAAGGTTTAGACTATTCCATAACTTGTGTATGAAACGTTGGCCACGAGTGGAACCCTTATAGTAACGATAGGACATTTACTTAACTAAACAGTAAACCTTCGGTTGAATGACTTTACCGTTGAAGATAGACTTGTGACTCTTGGCAAGATCAGCCGTTTAAATTACACAAATAAAACATAAGATGAGGTGAAGGATTTGCCGAAATTTCAAGACTTAGGCATATCGCCAGAACTAGTTAAGGTTCTTCAAGTGCAAGGGATCACCGATCCAACGCCTGTACAGCATGAAGCGATTCCGCTGTTGTTAGCAGGTCGTGATGTGATTACCCGTGCTCGTACAGGAACAGGGAAGACGCTTGCATTCATGTTACCTATCTTGATGAAGATAGACCCTAATCGTCAATATCCACAGGCTTTAATTGTAGCTCCGACACGTGAGTTAGCGCTACAGATTACGGAAGAAGCCCGGAAGCTTGCACGCAATACAGACATTAAGATTCTTGCTGTCTACGGTGGACAAGATGTAGAGAAGCAGTTACGTAAGCTCGAAGGTGGACGTCATCTGATCATTGGTACACCAGGTCGCTTACTAGATCACTTAGGACGTGGAACACTTGATCTAAACGGAGTCAAAATGCTCGTGTTAGATGAAGCGGATCAAATGCTCCATATGGGATTCTTGAATGATGTTGAGACTCTGATTCAAGCATTGCCTTATCGTCGTCAAACAATGTTGTTCTCAGCTACAATGCCTGCGGAGATTAAACGGATCGCGGGAGCCTATACGACAGATGCAGAAGATATTATTATCAAAGGCGAGAATTCACTCGTACCGCTTGAACATATTCGTCAAGTGGTTGTGGAATGCTCTGATCGGTCGAAGCAAGCAGCATTATTCAGCATGCTTAATGAGTATAACCCGTATTTAGCTATTATTTTCTGCCGTACGAAACGTCGTGCGAAAATGATTAATGAGGCACTTATTGATGCTGGTTATAATTCGGACGAGCTTCATGGGGATCTTTCGCAAGGTAAGCGGGAAGGTGTTATGAAGAAATTCCGTGAAGCCAAAATTCAATTGCTCGTAGCTACGGATGTGGCGGCACGGGGTCTGGATGTTGAAGGCATTACACACATATTTAACTATGATATTCCGCATGATGTGGAGAGTTATATCCACCGCATCGGTCGTACAGGTCGCGCAGGTGATAAGGGTGTGGCGATTACGTTAGCTGACCCTAAGGATAAGCCAGAAGTACAGCGTATTGAACTTGAAATACGCCACAAAATCGAAAAAATGCGTTATGAGAACATCGATGGTGTGGGTGAAGTCAAGAAAATGGGCACCTCATCTTCTGCTGGCAAAAAATCTAGAAGCGACAGCGAAGGTGGTCGCGGTCGTAGAGACGATCGCAGCGGTGGACGTAGAGGTGAAGCACGCGGAGGAAGTGGCCGCGCAGGCGAAGCGCGTGGTGGAAGTAGCCGCGGTGGCGAAGCAGCACGCGGAGGAAGTGGCCGCGGTGGCGAAGCAGCACGCGGAGGAAGTAGCCGCGGTGGCGAAGCAGCACGCGGAGGAAGTGGCCGCGGTGGCGAAGCAGCACGCGGAGGAAGTAGCCGTGGTGGCGAAGCAGCACGCGGAGGAAGTAGCCGTGGTGGCGAAGCAGCACGCGGAGGAAGTAGCCGTGGTGGCGAAGCAGCACGCGGAGGAAGTAG
>NZ_JBNPWS010000020.1:0-98524 GCF_050433705.1 Paenibacillus sp. DS2015
CAAAAAACAAACGGCACAGGACTTTTCCCCATGCCGTTTCAGATTCCATTTTTATTTTCGCTCTTGTCTTTGAAATTAACTTAATGACATTGCCCAAATGGGTCAGCTTCTTTTTTCATTAGTGCTCATAATTGAAAAACATGTGTTGACCTTTCAGGATCTTAGAACTGATAACTACCCATGTACCACTCATTTTATATAAGAGTTTCCCATTTTCAGTTTTGCTATTGTTGTTGAAAAGATCGACTTGAGTGTAAAACAGTTTGTCGCCAATTGGGTTTGTTCCCATGTTTTGAGCCAAGGCAACACAGTTTTTCCAAACTGCACTTGAAGTATTTGGCTTGAGGCATTTTTGTAAGTTAACATCGCTTGGATTAAAACAAGAGAAGGCAGATGTAGCAAGTACAACCGCTTCGACACTATTCTGATTTTTGAATTCGTATTTTGTATCAGCCTTTCGATTATTAACAACCCATGCAACACCAGCACGCGATTCTGAGTCATTTTCAGTTTCACCTAAAAGAGTTCTAGCCAACAAATCAACGCTGTCACGTCCGTAAAGATCACTTCTTGCATTAAGTGGATCACCAATTGCCATAAATAATTCCTCCTAAAATTTAATCGCCTTGTGGCGTCTTACACTTTATAAAGAGATAAGAGCAGCTAATTTTACAACCAATCTTGAAATTTAGTTAATTCACTATGTCAAACCCTTTTATAACTTCTATCATCTTGACATACAGTTCTTGCTTTAGATCCTCACGATAATCAACGGGTACCTGACGCAGAGAGCTTATTATTTTTGGGGTGAAAGCTTCTAATATCTGTGCCATGGCTTCTTTATCGTCGTTTAGTTGAACCTTTAATAATAGTGAAGTCATCATGAAGTCCGCCACCTATACTGTTATTTTTTACGTAATTCATCTTTTAAGCTAGTAATAGCTTCGCTTAGCTCTAGTATTTTTCTCTCAAAACGAACGAGTAGGTAAGAGGTAATGGCGATAGGAAATCCTAAATTAGCAATTAATCCAAATAAATCAATTTCATTCACTGCATCCTACCTCCTTTCTATATCAGTTAGAACCCTTCGTAAACTAGATAAACCCTTTAAACGGTGCTTTGAGATATTCTGCTGTGAGGATCCTAAAAGCTTAGCTATTTCTTTATCAGTTAGATATTTCAGATAAGCAAGAGACAAGATCTTCTGTTGCTGCACTGACAGAGATACATACGCTTTGTAAAGAGATTCATCTGTAATGTGTTCTATTAGATCATGAGATAGTATTTCTACTTCTTCTGCGAGTGATGTGGATTCTAAGAGGTCGTTGTTTTCAAGGATAAGAGGGTATCGATTAGATATAACTTTTCTTTTTATGTCATAGTTTATTGAGTTGTAGTGAATAAGGCTGGCCATGTATTTAATGAAGCGACGATTAACAATTTCGTTCGTAGTTATGATGATCACCCCTTTAGAAGACACCCCTCTTACCTATAAAGAGATATTAAGGTAGTTATTTACAACCTTCACTTTAAAAAAAAGAACAAATGTTCCTATATTGTATCATGGAAGCTTTGACACCCATAAAGTAATATTATTCACATAAATAGTAATAGTTAGTTGGTTGGTGAAATCGCATATAATAGAAGTAGTCGTTGCGGCTCTATTATTGGTTTTTGTCAACTCGTCGTCTTCTCTATACAAAGGACGACGAAATGTCGTAAAATGGAATAGTAGAGATTGCATTGGACTGTTTCATAAGAATGAATAATTTCGTCGTCCTCTATATTTTAGAGAAATGAGGATTTTAAATGTTCAACAAATTTTTGGATCATTTTAAACAACAGGGAAAAGCAGACAAGACGATTCAAAATTATGTGAGTACCTGGACTGCATTTGAAAAATGGATGAAACAAGGTGACCCATACCTGAAGGTTGCTGGCAGCTGACGAAGTGATTCAATGCGCACACGATCTCTGGATTATTATAGAGCGTTGCTTTACTTACGCAGGCATCCTTTTTCAAAGTGCCGTATACTTATCTTATTTAAGACGGCCAACGCTCTACTAAATAACTCTTCTCGATCCATTTTACCTAATTCCTCTAAATAGTAGTTGTATAATATTTTTACTGTTCAGTTCCGCTTTACTCAGGTCGGACGTACTATTTTGATAACGACTAACAGTACGATTGGAAATCTCTAGATCCTTGTCGACCTCGTACGAGGTCTTATTCGCCAGCACCCTTTCTGTGTTACCAAAAGCTTGCGGGTAGTGTCACTACGCTGGAATTACCCTTATCTGTTTGATCAAAACATTATAGTGATTATATTCGTATCCCCCAGTTTACCGTCCCTAAATCTCAAGCGACCCCGGGGGTTCAAGGTATTGGCAGTGTAAGAGCTCTTGTTGGTGGATTTACCTCGGTACTTTTGAACTTTTTTTGAGCTTTTGGGATTTGATCCAGACAAGACATTATCAATATATTTCATGGGTTTGTGTGTTAGCTTTTGGACTTAATGGATTGATAGTTAGGAAACCTGGCCGGTAAAACTTATGAGATTTAATTATTTTATGCGATATGTGGGTGCTTATATATGCCATGTTTACTAGACATACTGGAAGGAAATACATACCAATATATAGAAGACAACTACCCCAGTTTGTATTCGAAGATTCAGAGGAGAAGGTATATTTCCACCATTACAATCGAACGCATAAATGATATTTGCCCGCTGGGCATACGCGACCCTCATGTAATTACATTAAAGCTTTAATCTGTAATTCAGGCAAAATTTTATACCCTTGACGGATCTGTATGAAAGGATAGAAGGAGAAGACTAGTCTTCGATTCGATTTTTTTATTTAGAAACTATTTCTATCTATGTCCGTCTAATTATTATGTAAGTAATTTCTAAGTTGGGAGGCGAACCCTAGATGAAAAAAAATGGAGGATCGTTATCTTTGGTTTTATTGGATTTCTTGTTCTTATAGTCATAGTAGCGGCAGCTTATCTCAACAACGTTGGTTACAACAATGTGAAACAAATGTATCGTTTAGAATCAACTGGTAAATCTGTTATTCGGATAGATAGCGTTATTACCGGCCAAGAACGCTATCTCACGAAAGTACAGGATTATCCGCAGGAGCTGTTAAAGTCACGCATGGAACGAGAAGGATGGGTATATAGTCAACAGGAGGGATCGGGTTATTTTTTCGAGAAAGACGGTAGGGAAGAAATCGTCACCATGCAGCAATGGAATCATTTTTACGTGATATACGACTTGAATGAAGGAATCGCCAACCTTGAGGACTAGACGAATAAAGAAAACAACGCCCCTACTCTGAAAGTGGGGGCGTTGTGCTTTAATTACTAGCTTTGTCTATTTCGTATCCATATACCTTATAGCCAACGTTATACCAATTTTGGAGTGTGCTTTTTTCCATTTTGTCAGTTGTGTGTTGGGTTAAAGCCTTATTACTCGCGTTGTTGCCTGTATTTTTTGTGATTATAGCTGTATGATTGATACTCCCATCAGCACCGAAGTCAGCACTTACGGCATCACCCGTCTGTAAATCGGTTATACTTGATGCAACGCCAGCTCTTTGACTCCAATGATTATAAAATTTTTGCGCTCCACCCCATGTATGAGTCGGTACGAGAGGTCCGAACTTCCATGCATCATCACTGGTGTAGCTGGAACCTGTTCTAAATTTCATTCCTCCTGAATAAAGCGCTTGGGATACAAAATTAGTGCAATCATTCCATCTTGGTCAACAAGACGCACTTGCTACATTACAGCCCTCTTTTTCAGCATAATAGGTTGAATACGTGGGGTTTCTTTTGTTCCACCAATCATAAGCATATTTACGGGCTTTTAAATTGTCATATCCATTTGCGGAAACGGCTAATGGACTAACCTCTGTTGTGAAAGAATCAAGATTTTCTTTCCTACTAGTTGTTTTGTTATTAGATGTAGAAGGAGCATCTGAAGCAATCGGTAAAAGACCATTAAAATCAATAAGTTCTGCACTGGAAAGTGTTACGTTGTTTTTAAGCTGATTTTGATATGTTTTCAATTGTTCATTAAGTTCATAGTTTTCATACCAATCTATGAATTTCACATATTCTACTATTTTACTCATATCCTCAGAAGGAAATAGTTCAAAAGCCGTTCCTAACGAGAGTACATATTGCTGATATTCCACATTCTCTATGTCCGTTTTGAGAGCAATACCATCCTTACTTAATTGGTGCCCGACCAATTCAATAGCATCTTTGTGTTCAATAAGACCTTTTTCTTTCTCTATTTCTGATGTGCTAGGAAGCGTATTGTAAAATCGGATATCGCTAGCTTTAATTTGAATATCTGCTGCCTTCTCTGAATTAGTCTCCGCAGACGCACTTCCCATTAAGCTGAAGCTTAGAGCAAGTGTTCCAGCAATTACTGGGTACATTTTAAACGAAAAGTCGCCTTTTTTATCTTGCATAAGTTTACTAAGAATAAAACTGAAAGTTTTTCAGTGACCTCATGGAGCATGGGGCTTGGGGGTTACTTTAGGTGTAACGATGTTAAGAAATTGCTTCAACGGGCTCAATATGAACATGAACATGTGAAATATTATGCTCCATTAGCATGCGTTCTTCTACCTCTTCTGTAATGTCATGACTCTCGACTACGTTCAGGTCGCCATTAACTTGAATAATAACATCAACCAAGACATTATTGCCATGGATCCGAGCTTTAATATCTTTTATGGACTCAACGCCTGGGGTGCCCGCAACCGTCTGTTTAATTTTATCTAGTTCTTTCTCGTCGAAACCATCTGTTAAGGCCGTTGAAGCATCTTTAAAAATACTCCATGCGGTCTTACAGATAATGAGGCCAACAGCGGTCGCTGCTAGAGGATCTAGCCAAGGTAACCCGAATTGAGAACCCACGATACCTATGAATGCTCCTAGACTGACTAGCGCATCAGAGCGGTTATCCTGAGCCGCCGCCGTAATGGCGTGGCTATTAATTTTTTTGGCAAGACGAATATTGTATCTATAAACAAAGAGCATGACCACGGCACACAATAGTGCTATCCATGCAGCTAACATATTAGGCGTCTCTAAAGTCGGCTGGAAGAACTTCTGAACAGCTTGATATAACACCTGAATACCAACAGCGATCATAATGAATGAGGCCACGAGTGCAGCTACCGTCTCTGCACGAAAGTGTCCGTAACGATGGTTATGATCTGGTGGTTTGCGAGATATTTTTAAACCAATGAGAACGGCGAATGATGCCATGATATCTGTTGTATTGTTGAGTCCGTCAGCGAGTAAAGCTTGAGAACCTGAGAGGAATCCAATCCATAATTTAAGAGCTGAAAGGCATATATAAGCAATGATGCTTACCCATGCTCCCTTTTCTCCTTCTTTAATTTCGCTATAAGCATCCAAGTCGTATTCCCTCCGATTTATATGTCCTTAAGAATCATACTGGATAGGATACGTGTGGGTCTAGAGAAAAAGTCTTGCCCTCGTCTTTAAAAATGGTGGTATCTCAACTTATTTAGCTAAGGGAATAAATGTGAATGGTAAAATAAAACAACCGGATTGCATGAGCAACCGGCTGTTTCGTGCTGATAAAGCTATTTCGTTCAATCTTCTCCATGACCAATAAGGCTCATCGTTATCGATTTCTAGTCGTGCTCGAATAACTAGTATTTATACTGGACTCAATGCGAATCCTAAGCATCGGCTGATCAAGGCTGGCAGTACCGAGACATGACCTTCGCCCGCGGTAAACACTAAACATCTGGTCAGTTCTGATTTTAGTGATGTACAATAAATGGAAAATATTATATTATGTATATGACTATAAAAACTAAATCAGTCATATGTAATAAATAAAGGGAGCATATTATGCCAAAAGGATTCTCGAAAATTGAAAAAGAGCGGATAAATGAAAAGTTGATTTTAGCAGCTAAACAGTTCATGGCCACCCACGGTTTTCGCAAAATGAGTGTAGAAGATCTAACGAAAGCGGCCGGAATATCGAAAGGTAGTTTTTATCAATTTTATAATTCAAAGGATGAGTTATGCTTCGAGGTCATGGAACAGTTGGAAGCTGAACAGAGAGAACTGATCTCAGGAAGCATTCTGCAACCGGGTATGTCGGCAAAGGAAGGATTCAAACAGTTTTTGCGACAATGTTTCAAACTATTTGAGACGAATCCGATTCTAAGTAATTTCTCTAAAGAAGATTTCGAGTATTTAATCAGAAAATTACCAGAAGAGAAAATAGCGCAGCATATGAAACGGGATGATGATTATTTTGTTCGGATGGTAGAGGATTACACGAAACAGGGTGTTTTTCGTCCATGTGATCCCATGGCAGTCTCTGGATTATTCCGAATGATCATTCTTACTGTCATTAACAGAGAAGATATTGGAGAAGATGTCTACCCACAAACCATGGAGCTATTTATGGAAATGATGACAAGTTATTTGGTCAATGATTAAGGTTGAAGCTGTCTTGAGTTAGTAGGGAAACAGAAGGAGTGAGTCGACCCTTGATAGAAGTGAAACAACTTACATTTACTTACCCTGGAACAACTAAAAGGACGTTGCATGGTCTGGATTTCTCTATAGGGGCTGGGGAGGTTTTCGGATTTCTAGGTCCCTCTGGAGCCGGTAAAAGCACTTTGCAAAAAATTCTGATAGGTGCGCTGAAGCGCTATGAGGGTCAGGTCCAGGTGTTAGGGAAGGAGATCCGGGCGATTGGTCCCGATTACTATGAACGGATTGGTGTCGCCTTTGAATTCCCTAATTTCTACAATAAGTTCACTGCGCTTGAAAATTTAAGGATGTTCGGGTCGCTGTATGCAGGGCATACGGAGAATCCAATGCTTCTGTTGGAACTAGTGGGTCTTGAGGAAGCAGCGAACTTGAAGGTCTCACAACTATCTAAGGGGATGAAGATGCGGCTTAACTTTTGCCGTGCCTTATTACATAATCCAGACATCTTATTTCTAGATGAACCTACCTCAGGGCTTGATCCCGTGAACGCCAAAATCATGAAAGATATGATACTGGAAAAAAAGGATGCCGGAAAGACAGTACTCATCACTACACACAATATGCAGGCAGCAGAAGAACTCTGTGATCGGGTAGCCTTCATAGTAGATGGGCAGATCAAGTTGATTGACTCCCCAAGAGCATTAAAGTTAAGGCAGGGGAAGAAGAGAATACGAGTTGAGTACCGAATAGGGCTTGAAAAGGGAACGAAAGAGTTCTCCATGGAGGGGATTGGACAGAATGAGGACTTCTTACGTTTAATTCGCGATTATTCAGTAGAGACCATACATTCGTTGGAGGCAACGTTGGAACAAATATTTATGGATGTGACAGGGAGAACCTTGAAATGAGAGCCATGAATGCGGTACTGAACGATATACGATTTCAATGGCGACATGGGCTTTACTGGGTCTATATGTTGGTATGTGTCCTATATTTACTGTTAATTCACTTCATTCCAGCTGAACATAAGGAAACGGTAACGATGTTATTAACGTTCTCAGATCCAAGTGCATTGGGGCTGATTCTAGCGGGTGGTATTGTACTGCTCGAGAAGGATCAGGGTATTCATGACAGCTTATTCGTGACACCCTTGCGGCTGCTTGAGTACTTACTAGCTAAAGCTATTTCATTATCATTACTATCACTTACCGCAGCTTGGGTCATTCATATCTTTTCACTGGGGGTACCCGTGGCTCCAATCCGCTTTTCTTTAGGAGTATTTCTCACTTCAGTCCTGTTCTCACTGTTATCTATTGGAATTGTGGTGCGTACCCGTTCCATTAATGGGTTTATACTCCTCTCACAGCTATATTCTTTACCTTTTGTGATACCGCTGTTCGGTTTCTTCGGAATCGGGAGAAAGGAACTGTATTTCCTGTTCCCTACAGAAGGATCACTGTTGCTGCTGCAATCCTCTTATCGGTACGTTTCGCTGTGGGAGACTGTTTATGCATTAGTCATTCTGCTTCTTGCAAGCGTGGGGGTTTTCTATTGGGCGTACCGTTCCTTCCAGCAGAAGATTCTGTTAAAAATAGGGGATGGTGATTAAATAAGATGGCGAAGTATCGAATGCTACTTATCAATGATCTTAGACATATCCTAAAGGATCCTATGCTGATGGCCAGCTTGCTAGGCCCTATGGCTATTATCGCTTTTGCGCGGGTTCTATTTCCAATGATATCGGAATGGGTAGAACAGCGGTATACGTTTACTTTAAGCACTTATACTGATTTTGCTGTCATTTTTCTGTTGACCATCGTACCTTTGTTGCCGGGTACGATGGCTGGTTTACTTATGTTGGACGAACGCGATGAGAACATCATTGCATATTACGCGATTACGCCACTCGCTCGTAAAGGTTATTTATGCTATCGGCTGTTTTTGCCAAGTGTATTGTCTATACTCTTTATAGTCCTTTTCTTTTTATTATCTGGAATCGCTAAGGTTCAAGTAGAGAGTGGATATGCACTTATATTACTTGCGTTAGAGGCGCCATGTATAGCGTTACTTCTGGCATCCTTTGCTGCGAATAAAGTAGAGGGTTTGGCTCTATCTAAGGTGAATGGACTCCTTATTGCTGGACCAATCATTGTTGCATTTGTTCCAGAACCTTGGCAGGTACTAGGGATGTGGGTGCCCACGTTCTGGCCGGCCAAATGTTATATGGCGGCAATCTTGAATGAGCCCTTTTCAGCGTTGAGTTCGTTTAGCATGGGGCTTGTCTTACATATCTTTCTTTTAACATGGATGATCCGATCCTTTGTGAAGCGTATAGATTAGGAGTAAGAAGATAAAGTTTACTCCATTCCCAAGTGTGAGATTCGGATTGAAAGTAGTACTGACTATCCGTTACGACCTTGTATAGATTGAAATATAAAGAACCAGAGTGAAGAGCACTCTGGTTCTTTATACCGCTTGGTTAAGTGTGTTGTTTCATTGCGAACTATTCAAATAAATCTATATAGGCTTGGAAGTCATTAATATATTTATCAACAAGCTTGTAGCCAGCGGCTAGCTTAACGTTAGCCTGATCGAATGTCTTATAATTGATCGTTGCTGAACCGAGAGATTTTTTGAACAAAGTAAAGGCTTGAAGTTGCAATGATGCACCTTTGATATAAGTGTCATGAATTTGCTTCAATTTGGGAGTCGTAGGTTTAATTCTCTTCAAACCCACTACAAATTTAGTGTAATTAGGGATAATGGTATTATTGAAAGCTGCATAGGTCTGTTTGCGATTGCTAGCAGTTACATATCTATTATTTTTGGTGTATGAAGTAACGGCTTTATCTTCAAATTTAGCAATTAATTCAAGTGCATCTACATATTCAAGAAGCGCTGCATATTCCGGATCATATTCAGGTTCCTCATCGGTATAAAGATCCTCTGTGGTGTCGGTATCTTCAATTATTGTTGAGTTCCCTCCTGTAGTTTCTGCTGAGGATACAGTTGGAAATACGAGGGTACTAATCAAGATAAAAGCTAGTAGTGTCATTATTATTCTGTTCTTACTCATTCGTAGATCATTCCTTCGTTATATATTTGTAGTTTCTTATGTCATTATCGGTAAAGACTGTTCCTACTTTAATAGTTTTACTAAATATTCAAATAGAGATCACTGATTGAATAAAGATTCACTCATTAGTATTCAAATTTAGCTACATAAGAATCGATATCGTTACTATACTTACTGACCAGTGTACGACCCGTATCTAATTTGCTATTCGCTTGATAGAATAATTTACTATTAATTTTGGTCGTAGAAAGGGAATTTTTCATTAACGTAAGGCCTTGGAGCTGTAAAGAGGCTCCCTTAATATATGTAGCATGTATGTTCTTTAAGGTCGTATTTGTTGGTTTAATCTTCTTCAAAGCGACTACGAATTTAGTGTAATTAGGGACAACAGAGTTGTTGAGAGTGATAAAAGCCTGTTTGCGATTACTAGACGTGATGTTTACATAGGCATATTTTTCAAAACTTGAAATGGCCTTATTCTCAAATGAAGCAATCAATTCAAGTTGGTCGGCATAGTCAAGAAATTCTGCAAATTCTGGATCATATTCGTACTCTTCTTCGTCTTCGTCCGTGAATGTGTCGTCGTAATCAGAGTAATAATCTTCGGAGTTAAAGTCATTTTCTCCGGCTGTGTTTATAGTCACCACAGGATTGTTCTTTTCAAGCGAGATTGTGTTAACCTCTTCAATTGACTTCTGCGTTGCTGCTGCTGAAGAGACTGCTGGAAATACGAGAGTGCCCAGTAAGATAAAGGCTAGTAGTGCTGAGATTATTCTGTTTTTGAACATGGTTATTTCATTCCCCCGTTGCTGAATTTGTGTGATTGTCATTCTTATGACAAGTCGAGAATAAGTGACTTCATTTGTTATTATCGGTAATATCAACTGAATTTTCAATATATTTAATAAATTATCCCATATTTAAGGTGCGATAGAGAATAAATGAGATGTCTTTTCTGTGACTAGTCACTTTTACTCATAATCATTAGCTTTAAAGCGATAATACGTGATAATGAATGAGATTCATGTATTACATGGTTCTTTCAGTCAAATTACATCCCTTTTCCTTCCTTTTTTTCTTTTTTTGGAAGTTTACAGTTAACTTCGTGCGCCTTAGAATTAACTCTCGTGATAAGTTGAATAGCGCTGAATTTTCGTTAGGAAAAGCGGGGGAACCAATAGTTTGGCATCATGCCAATGGGGTGAATCGTATTGTATACGTAGGGCTAATCCACAGCCCGAATCCGACAGCTAACCTCGTAAGCTTGGGTGGTTACATGACCTATGTTTAGACATGCAGATCTCTGTATGTTTAAAGGACAGGACCCGCAAGAGAACCTTCTTAAATTGGCGCACAGCATGGCTGATTCTACTTGTAAAAGAAGGGGTTTAACGATAATGGTCAGCAAAATAAAAAGATTATTAATCGGTCGTCCAATGAAATCAGATGAGCTTGATCATGAGAAATTAAGTAAGTTTAAAGCACTTGCGGTACTTTCCTCAGATGCATTATCATCGGTCGCGTATGGTACGGAACAGATTCTGATTGTGCTGATGGCGGCTGGATTTACTGCTATATGGTATTCGCTTCCCATTTCACTAGCTGTACTGGGACTATTAGCGATCCTTATTCTATCGTACCGTCAGACGATCTTCTCTTATCCTATGGGTGGGGGAGCATATATCGTGGCTAAGGATAACTTAGGTGTATCCACCGGACTGATGGCCGGTGGTTCACTCTTAGTGGATTACATTCTTACGGTCGCTGTCAGTGCATCGGCAGGGACAGATGCGCTGACGTCTGCATTTCCACAGCTTCATGATCACAATGTATTGATCGCGATAACGGTCATTATATTGTTAACAATTGTTAATTTAAGAGGAGTTACGGAAGCCGCTTCTTTTATCGCTTTTCCAGTCTACCTGTTTGTGGTGTCTATCTTTGTCTTGATTATCTCGGGGTTGTTCAAATATGTAACGGGTAGTATTCATACAGATATTCCCGAGATTGGGGCCGCTGTATCGAATATAAGTCTGTTTCTACTATTGAAGGCATTTAGTTCGGGGTGTTCAGCTCTGACCGGCGTTGAAGCCGTATCGAATGCAATTCCGAATTTTAAGCAACCCTCAGATCGTAATGCAGCGAAGACGTTAGTCATGATGGGGCTAATTCTAGGTGCCATGTTTACGGGTATTAGCTTACTGGCCTATTGGTACGGCGTTACACCAGATCCGAAAGCGACCATTGTATCTCAGATTGCTGAATCAGTATTCGGACGTGGAGGGCTCTACTTTGCAATTCAAGGCGTTACTGCACTTATTCTGTTTCTAGCAGCAAATACTGCGTATTCGGCATTTCCCTTGTTAGCTTTTATGCTTGCTAAGGACAAATTTATGCCACATATGTTCATGGTTCGTGGTGATCGCCTAGGGTTTTCTAATGGGATCATCATTCTAGGTGTATTGTCCTCTGTACTGGTCGCAGTATTTCACGGGAATACAGAAGGTCTAATTCCGCTCTATGCGGTGGGTGTATTCATCCCCTTTACACTGTCACAGTTAGGCATGATGGTCCGTTGGTATCGAAGCAAGCCACCTGGCTGGGGGTTACGGTTTACGATTAATACAATCGGTATGATCACTACCCTTACTATCACACTCATTTTTATTTTTACGAAATTCTCGCATATTTGGATGGTGTTTATTTTCCTACCGCTTGTGATGCTTCTCTTCATGCGAATCCATCGTCATTATCTCAATACGGCAGACCAGTTACGTATCCAATTGGATACAGATAAGCCGGTTATTAAAGGAAGTACCATTCTAGTTCCTGTCTCAGGAGTCACACGTGTTGTGCTTAATTCGATAAGTTATGCTCGCTCGATGTCAGACAATGTGGTTGCAGTCTATATTGGTTTTGATGAGGGAGAAATACAGAAGATGGAACAAAAATGGGCCGAATGGAATCCGGGCGTAAGACTGATTGTTCTTCGTTCACGATATCGGAGTGTGGTACGTCCTTTGTTGAAGTTCATTGAGACGATTGAATGGAAAACAGCTGCGACAGATCATATTACGATTGTCATTCCTCAATTCATTACGAAGCATTGGTGGCAGAATATTCTACACAATCAATCGAGTTTACTTATTCGTACATTCTTAATTAATCAAAAAGATATTGTCATTACTACGGTACCGTACCACCTAAATAAATAATAACGGCTTATTGGAACTCCTAACATTCACGTTGGGAGTTTTTTTTGTTTTATTCATAGGTTCTTATGTTCATAAGTTGACAAATGCAACAAGGAATTATATATTATATTTTATTAAATCGTAATTATTACTATTAAGTGAGTATTGAAAGGAGAACTTTATGAATACAACAAGAATCCCCGTCACTGTCCTCTGCGGATATTTAGGTTCTGGTAAGACAACTGTGCTCAATCATATCCTGCATAATCGGGACGGGTTGAAGGTAGCTGTCATTGTGAACGACATGAGTCAGGTTAATATTGATGCAAATTTTGTGAAAGGTGAGGCTATTCTTTCGCGTACCGAAGAGAAGTTAGTAGAGATGTCCAACGGTTGCATCTGCTGCACATTACGTGAGGATTTATTAAAAGAAGTCCAAATTCTAGCTGAGGAAGGCAGATTTGATTATATATTGATTGAATCTACAGGGATTAGCGAGCCTGTACCTATTGCCCAGACGTTCTCTTACGCTGACGAATTGTCAGGAATTGATCTGACGCAGTATGCCAAGCTGGATTGCATGGTTACCGTTGTGGATGCGAATCGATTCTGGCATGATTTCGCATCGGGAGAGAGTCTATTGGATCGTAATGAAGCGACAGGAGAAGATGACACTCGTGATGTCGTGGATTTGTTAATTGACCAAATTGAGACCTGCGATGTTCTGCTCCTAAATAAGTGTGACTTGGTCGAGGAGAACGAATTAAATAAGCTGGAAGGTATTATTCGAAAGTTACAGCCAGATGCCAAAATTATACGTACCGTTCGAGGCGAGATTGACCCAACAGAAATTCTGAATACCAATTTATTTGATTTCGATAAGGCAAGTCTAGCACCCGGATGGATTCAAGAGCTTCAACAAGAGCATCATATCCCTGAGACGGATGAGTATGGGATTAGTTCATTTGTATATCGGCGGGTCCAACCCTTTCATCCGCAAAGATTGGCGGAGTTCATGTCAGATTGGCCAGAAGAGGTCGTTCGGGCCAAAGGTCTGGTATGGATCGCTACGGAAGAGGACTTTGCTGCCAGCTTAAGCCAAGCCGGTCCCTCTATTCAATTTGGAGCGGCAGGTTCATGGCTTGCTGCTATGACGGATGCGGAACAACAAGAAGTGTTCAACAATGAACCGGATGCACTTCAGAACTGGGATAGTCAGTGGGGAGATCGAATGAATGAGGTCGTATTTATTGGTATAGGTATGGAACAATCTAAGATTGAACTAGCACTGGATGCTTGTTTGCTTGATGAAGTGGAGATGAAACAAGATTGGTCCGGTTTTGAGAACCCACTACCATGGCTTGTTGAAGAACTGAATCAGACATTTGTCTAAATACTAAATATGACTGCCTGCGCGGTTACCTTATGGATATCTTATGGATATTTAGGAAAGAACTAGGGGCGAGATTTGCCGTGTCTCTGCTTGGCAGATAGCGGATAACATCGGTGCTAAGTAGATTACTGTTCATACTTCTAATTACTTAGGGTAATATATACGACGATGATTGGAAAATAGATGGGTTTGTACGCTAAGAAGAGTAAATATTTCATGTAATAGGGTTGACAATAGTTAAAATGGTAAGTAAAATCATATTTATTCGTAATGTTTACGATTACATATCGTGGTTTCTTATATTTAAGGAGGTGGCAACATGCGTGTTATCGTAACTTTGGCATGTACAGAGTGTGGAGATCGTAATTACACCACGACTAAAAACAAGCGAAATCACCCTGAACGTTTAGAAATGAAGAAATATAGTCCTCGTTTAAAGAAGGTCACGATCCATCGGGAGACTAGATAATTGAACATGCCAAGACAAAAGGATTAAGATTAAGTCCTTTGATAGTCTATATAGATAAGGTTTTATGTGAAAAGAAAAAGGGGATTGTGTATAAAGATGAAATTAAGTAAACAAGTGGTTGTAGCATTGTTGTTCAGTATCGTTTTAGTCGTATCAGGTTGTGGTTCAAATAGTGGGAAGAATGCAAGTACAACGGATACTCCAGCTGAGAGTGGAGATACTTCAGCATCTGGCGATAAATTAAATGTACAGGTGAGTTTCTATCCTATGTACGAATTCACGAAGACTGTAGCTGGAGATTTGGCTGATGTAGAATCGTTAGTTCCTGCAGGAATCGAACCTCATGATTGGGAGCCTACACCGAGGGATCTCGCCAAAATACAAGATGCCGATGTACTTGTCTATAATGGTGCTGGTCTAGAAGGTTGGATGGATCAAGTAACGTCTGCAGTAAACAATGACAAGTTAATTCAAATCGAGGCTAGTCATGGTATTACTACGATGGAGGGTTCAGAGGAAGAAGAAGCTCACGATCATGAGGGTGAAGAGGCTCATGAACACGAGGAGGAAGAAGCTCATAATCATGGTGGACTAGATCCACACGTATGGTTGTCTCCAGTACTTGCTATTCAAGAAGTGCGTAATATCGAAAGTGGGCTTTCTGAAGCTGCACCGGAACACAAAGATGAATTTAAGAAAAATGCGGATGCATACATTGTGAAGCTGGAACAGTTAGATCAAGACTTCAAAAGTGGTTTGAATGACACTAAACGTAAGGATTTCATTACACAACACGCTTCATTTGGATATTTAGCTAAAGAATATAATCTCGTGCAAATAGCGATTGCTGGACTATCTCCGGAACAAGAGCCATCCGCAGCGGATATGGCCACAATAGTGAAGTTTGCTAAGGAGAACAATGTTCAAACGATCTTCTTTGAGACATTAGCTTCTTCTAAGGTAGCTGAGACTATCGCTAAAGAGATTGGCGCTGGGTCTGCTGTTCTGAATCCGATCGAGGGGCTTACAGATGAGGATAAAGCAAATAAGCTTGATTATATAGGCATCATGCGTCAGAATTTAGAGGCGTTGAAGAAAGCATTGAATCAATAAGTATAACATTACGGGAACTATCTAATTCAACGAAACAGGATGAGCGATGAGCTTGTCCTGTTTTTTTATTGATTTTTCATGTATAAAAGTTCTACTTCCTATTAATGAAATAGGTTTTTGGTCTTAGACAGTTCAATGATTATTTAGTAGGCTTATAAACAGTTTTTGATAGAAAGGGAGTTAGGCTAGAAATGATGATCCCAATGGTTTTATCTACGCTTGTTCAAGTCATCGTGCCGATCTCGATACCGGTTATCGTAGGTATTCTGCTTCGAGTATTCAAGAATTTGGATACTAAGCCTTTGTTGACATTATATTTATATGTTCTAAGCCCAGCTATTCTATTAGACACGTTATTAACTGCGGATATTTCTCTCAATGATATCTATAGAACGGCGGCGTTTTCTATCCTTAATCTGCTACTGATGTGGGGAGTGGCTTATGTCGTAGGGAAACTGTTGAAGTTGCCTTCACCTGAGCGCGCTGGGTTGACGTTAATTGCAACCTTTACGAACAGTGTGAACTATGGACTTCCCTTAGTATTACTGACACTAGGACAGCTTGGATTAGATAAAGCATCCGTGTATGTGGTCGGCCAAATGATTATCGTTAATACGATAGGGTGTACTTTGCTGCACGCTCTGAATTTTCAACCCGAGATGCCATTAAATCGGTCTTTAGGCTCCCGGCTGTCTATGCTGCATGGGTAGCCATTCTAGTGCGGATCTGCGATTTACATGTCCCTATAGGTGTAGCGAGTGGGATTTATATGGTTGCTGACGCATATGCACCCGTCGTGTTAACGATACTGGGAGCTCAGATGGCTAGTGTGAACAACGCGGAATTAGATCGGGGCATGCAAAAGGCCTTTTGGGCGGGGTTATGGATTCGTTTATTATTATCACCATTCATTGCCTGGTTTGTGCTATATATATTGAATGTAGAGGGTGTTCTTTTCTCAGTCCTATTGATTCTGGCGTCCATGCCAGTAGCAGTCAATGCTGTTGTTCTTTCAGATAAGTTTAATGCCTCGCCTAAGTTAGTATCGAAGTGTATTTTATGGACAACCTTGGCCTCATTTATCGTCTTACCGATCCTTATATTTCTTGTAGAGTATGACTATTAATGTTTTGAAATAATATACATTGGGTAATATTGGGTTGAAGGTAAATTTCTATATAATGCAGACTAAAAATTTATTAACACAATTGGAAACATTTAGCTTCGTTTTTACGTTAGAATAGAAGTACAAAAGATGTTGGTACAAAAGATGTTGGTAGAAAAGTGAATATAAGGAGATGAAAGTGTGCGCAAAATATTATCCATGCTAATTGCAAGTATCATGATCGTATCGGTTTTATTTCAGTCTCAAGTACAGGCGGCTCCAGCTATAAGTATTTATATCAATGGTGTAAAGTTATCTACAGATCAAGCCCCAATGATGATTAAGAATCGAGCGATGCTACCTTTAAGAGCTATTTTTGAAGCCTTAGATGCAAAGGTATTCTGGAATCAAAAGGCGAAGACGGTAACAGCAAAGAAGGATGGGACAACCATTGTGCTGAAGCTAGGATCTAAGACAGCTACAATTAACAATGTTAAGGTTAATTTAGATGTTCCAGCTCAATCAAAAAAGGGTAGAACGATGGTTCCCGTACGTTTTGTTAGTGAAGCAATGGGCGATGAAGTCATATGGAATAAGTCAACGAGTAGTGTGTTCATTACCACTTCTGCTCCAGACGAGAGTGTGAGCGGGGTATCTTACGTTACAGCTCAAATTATCGGGCAGTCTGGAGATGGGCGTGATCTAAGGGTTAGCTTTGCTAAACCAAGCAGTGAAGTAAATATAGATCATTATCGTGTTCTGATAGTGAAATCAGCCAATACATCAGCGTTTAACATAGGCAAAGCGAGTGCAGTCTCAGCTAACAATTATACAAGGGTAGCTGTAGGTAGCCAAGATTCATCCATCACTTTATCTGCTCAATCGCGAGATGTGGATGGGGAACTTATTAGCACTAATAAATCCTATACGGCATTTGTATTAACCGTTGCTAAAGGGAGTGGATCAAGTGAACTTTCCAGTCCTTCGGCGGTTGTTACAGTAGGTAGTAATCAATCTGTATTAGCTGTGAACAGTGTCGCTGTTCGTGATGTGAGTGACTACGGAGACGGACGAGATTTATCCGTTACTTTCACTAAACCTACAAGCGATGGAGATATTGCTAACTATCGTGTTCTGGTTGTCAAGACGAGCGATGCTAGTAAATTCACCATTGCGACAGCAAATAATGTAGCGTCTCAGAATTATACTAGTGTGACCAAATCAGGTTCTACATTGACAACAGCGTTATCTTCATCTTCTAGGGACACTTCGGGTGAAGTGATTAAAAGCAATGTGCCTTATACAGTGTTTGTACTGTCCGTGAGCAACATAGCGAATGTTTCTAATAAATTATCATCAGCTTCCACCTCGATATCATTAACCAATAACAGCATCACAACACCTGTTATTACAAGTGTTACAGATGTGAGTAACAACGGAGATGGACGAGATTTAAGAATTAACTTCAATAAAATTGTGAATGAGAGTACGATCAGTGCTTATCGGATATTTGTAGTCAAAGCTAATAATGCTAATTCTTTTAATCTAACAGCAGCGAATGCAGTGGGTAGCTCTAATTACACGCAGTTCAATAAGACAGGATCTAATATTAGCCAGATATTAGCCTCAAATGCAAGAGATGTGGATGGTTCAAGTATTCAAAATGGTGTGAGTTACAAGGTATTTGTATTAGCGGTTGGTACAGGGAGTTATTCAGGTACAAATACGCTATCTGCAGCATCTTCGGCAATCACATTAAGTAATAATGGCAATGTTACTGTAACGAATATTAGCGTTAGTGATGTTAATGATTATGGTGATGGACGTGATCTGTCGGTAGCATTTAACCGAGTAAGCGATGAGTCAAACATTAGCCATTATCGTGTGATGATCGTGCCATCCTCCTACTCAAGTTCTTTTAATTTAGCAGCAGCGAATGCCGTAAGCAGTGCCAATTTCACACAAGTGAATAAGACAGGGTACAATCTTACGCAAATACTTTCATCCAATGCAAGAGATATATATGGTGCACTTATTCAGAATGGTGTGAGTTACAAGGTCTTTGTATTATCTGTAAGTAACGGAAGCTCAAGTAATACACTGTCTTCTAGTTCTTCTGCTATTTCGTTATCTTTGAACTCAACCATTGTCGCACCTACGAATGTGGCAGCAAGTATAATTAATAATTTCGGTGATGGTAGGGATATCGAAGTTACTTTTAACAAAGCTTCTAATGAGAATTACATCTCTGAGTACAGAATCATGGTTGTTCGGGCTGATAGCTATGGCGGGTTTACTCTACCGGTAGCTAATTCAGTTACAAGTAAAAATTATACTAGGGTAGTTAAGCAAGGTACCAATATACGTCAAGCTTTATCTAGCACAGCTACAGATACAAGTGGAAATATAATCACTAGAGGGGTTTCGTATAGAGTCTTTGTTCTTTCTGTATCCGATGGAAGAGTAAATACGGTCAATGCTCTCTCTGCAGCATCTGGACAAGTGAGTTTAGGTGCACCGGTCACTGTAGCGGCAGTTACTTATTTGGCCGCTGCAAGAGATGTTAACGGTAATATTACGGTCTACTTTGACAAAGTGAATGACCAGACGAATGTTGCCTCGTATACCGTAATGGCCGTGAAAGGCGTTACAAACATTGATTTGGCAACTGCGAATCAAGTAAGTACTAATTCAATAAAGGTGTCAACATCAGCCGATCCTAGAAAAACGCCAATAGTATTGAATGTTGATACAGCGGGTAAAGCTTTTGAGAGAGGTGTTTCGTATTCAATATATATCCTAACTGTTGCGAAGAATTCAGGGACCTCAGCCTTATCTAGCAATTTTGTGGTTTATTAGTAGCTTAATTAACCCGATACAATAGATTTATATGAACTTACAAAAACCCCCTCAAAGTTAAACCAACTTTGAGGGGGTTTTTTTCTGAATAATCAGAAAATGTAAACGTTATAAAATTTCATGCTTAAACAGATATCTCCCTTTGTGATGAGGTCGTGATCGTTTATCCTTGGCTGAGCCTATTTGTTCTGACTGAAATGACAATCGGATATAGACATACGCTCGATGATACTTTGAATAACAGGGTGTCTTAAGGTTCCGCTGTGATTCCATTCTAGGAAGTTCACTTTAACCACGATTGTTGGTTCTAACCAAATATCGTCTCTGCTTCGCTGGGGAACGTTCGAGAAAGGACATGTCCCTATCTTTAGGGGAAGCATCCTTCTCGTAAGTGTGGCCCATTCCGTCATCGTTAATTTTCCAGCTCCTGCATTCCCAATGTATATGTAATTTCCTTGCTCATTAAATAGTCCTAGAAGAAGAGAACTTACGCTACCCTCTTTATACGTTAATCCACCCACGACGGCATACAAGTCCTGTTCTGTTTTTACTTTTTGCCAACGGTTATCTTTACCATGGATAACGTATGAGCTGTTTATATTTTTACTAATAATTCCTTCCATTTCTTGTTGTTTAATAGCCTCAAATAACGTTGTACCCTCTTGGAAATTTTGGGCAAGTTGCACATGTGGTTGCGGTTTGATGATTTCGTTCAGGAGATTCTGTCTCACAGACAGAGGCTGATCTATGACCCACTTACCATTTGCGAAAAGAACGTCAAAAACAATATAAGTCACCGCGACCTGTCGAGAAGCTAATTCAATACTCTGTTGCTTGCGAGCGCTATCTCTTTTCATAATTTCATGAAATGAAGGTTTACCCGCCTCCCAGGCTACAATTTCTCCATCAATAATGAAGGATGAGGCTGAGCAGTAGATGTTAGGAGACTGAAATTCAGGATATTGTTTTGTTCGATCATTTTGTTTGCGATTCATTAACTTAACATGTTGACCATCATAATAGATAAGCATTCTTACGCCGTCCCACTTCACTTGCGCAATCCACTCTGGACCTGTGGGTATTTTTTCTGTACGGATAGGCTCAAACGGTACAATAGGATTAAGTTCCATAGGATCTCCTTGAGTATATTTCTATTGATTTTAAGTTTGCCCAAGATTATACGGTCATAATCTTGGGCAAGGGCTAGAATGACGGAGAATAGATGGAGTTTAAGCGTTTAGTTTACATATCTATTTTTAATTTTGTGAATTTACTACATAGCAGATATAATCGTTTCTATGAGTGTTGCATCGGATCATTTATTCATTGAGAGAGAAAAGTAACCTTTTAAGTGCTAGGTAGTCGACTTTTTGGACCAGCACTAATAGTAATAAGGAGGAATTCTAGTTTGGGTCAACGACAACAACATATGGGATGGTTCTCTAATCCACGTCATGACATATTATCTGGATTGACAGTGGCTATTGCTCTGATTCCAGAAGCGATTGCGTTCTCACTGATTGCAGGTGTGAGTCCGATGGTTGGGCTTTATGCTTCCTTCAGTATTGCTATCGTGATTGCTTTTGCCGGTGGCCGCCCAGGTATGATTTCAGCGGCGACAGGAGCAATGGCTCTCTTAATTGGGGGGCTGGTCAAAGATCATGGTGTGGAGTATTTGTTCGCCGCTACGATATTGGCAGGAGTCCTCCAATTCATTATGGGGGTATTGAAGCTTGGAAGATTGATTAATTTTGTACCTCATTCTGTCATGACAGGGTTTGTGAATTCATTAGGAATCCTTATATTTTTTACGCAGCTTAAATATTTTGAGGGGCAAAGCTGGATAATGTATGGGTTGGTTGCTTTAACGTTAGCTATTATCTACATTTTACCCAAGTTCACTAAGGCTGTTCCGGCAGCATTAGTCGCGATTATTGTAGTGTCTATTTTTAGTGTAGTCATGAATTTCAATGTCAAAACCGTAGGTGATTTAGGGAGTATAACGAATACTTTACCCGTATTTCATTTGCCCATCATTTCATTCTCAATGGAAACACTGCTGATCATTTTACCGTATTCATTATCACTGGCTGTGGTAGGTCTACTGGAGTCATTGCTGACAGCTAGTCTCATTGATGATATTACGAATACAAGTAGCAACAAGAACCGAGAAATGAAGGGTCAAGGACTAGCCAATATGGTGACAGGGTTTTTCGGTGGAATGGCAGGTTGTGCCATGATTGGTCAATCGATGGTGAACATGAAATCTGGAGGACGAACACGGTTATCGACGTTGGTATCAGGAGTGGGATTACTTTTCCTCATCATGGTGCTCGGTAGTGTCGTGAAGCAGATTCCAATGGCAGCGCTAGTCGGTGTGATGATCATGGTCTCTATTACTACATTTGACTGGAGTTCCCTGAGATCTTTACACAAAATTCCGAGGACAGATGCCCTAGTCATGCTGGTTACTGTGGTAACTGTGTTGGCCACTCATAATCTATCGATTGGTGTATTGGTTGGGGTGCTGCTGAGTGCGCTAGCATTCGCTTGGAAAATGGCTAAGATTCATATGATTACCGAACTCAGAGCCAGTGTTAAAATCTATACCGTGTCAGGTCAAATGTTCTTCGGTACGGTTACTCATTTCGTAAATGAATTTCATTATGAAGATGATCCAGATGCGATAACCATCGATTTCTCTAATTCTCATGTCTGGGATCATTCCGCTGTCAATGCGATCTCCAAAGTGATCTCAAAGTACGAACAGTTGGATAAAAAGGTAAATATTATGGGGCTGAATAAAGAAAGTCTACAATTAGTTGAGAAGATAGGACTAAGTGTGTCTAATAGCCATTGAATAGGGGTGCCCTTCCTTTATAAAGAAGAGATAGGCACTCGTGACCCACATGTAAAGCAGCTATTGCAGAGAATATTCTGCGATAGCTGCTTTTTGGCATTAATCGGGTGTGTTCTGCATGTTCAGTTCCTATTGTAGAATCTAACCCTAACGATTTACTTCGTGGCAATCTGGGATTTCACTTGGGCATGGATCGTCGTTATTTTATTCTCTAATGTGTAGATCTTCTCCTTCAGTTCAAAAATTTGTTGGGAGCATAATAGCATTCTCTCAAGGGACTTTAAAGTATTGTTCACTTCGCCTTTCTTGACGACTTGCTTGAAGAGGGTTGTTTCCGATGTCAATTGTTTCTTAGAAGCACTAACTGTACTCTTCGCTGCTTTAATCTGAACCTTGATAGGATCTCTTGCCCCTAGCATATTACGAAGTGACTTTTTAGTTTTAGCCGTCTGACTTTTGGCTAATTGTAGTGCACTTACTTTATTAGCAACATCTATTCTTGCCATTTGAACCGCAACCTTCATAGTGGATACTTGTGACTTGAGGGCAGTACTTAACTCCTTGTTCTTTACCTTGTTAGCCATCGTGATCTGCTGATTAAGTGCAGTGTACAGTGTGAATAGTGGCTTATATCGTTCTCTGGCTTGTTTCAGTTGGGTGTCGAGCTTACTTAGTTTATCTTCATCGATTTGTTTGATTTGTTTGCGAAGATTAATGATGACTTCTTCGTTAACAAAATGTATGCTCTCGATCTTCGTATCCCATTCCAGATGTTTCTGTTGTAGATTGAGCACTTCGGAGTAACGCTTCTTCAAGGTAGCTGCGGAGGATGAGTCCGTACTGGATAGCATCGTGTTGAAGGCAGATTGTGCTGAAGCTGATAATTCCAGAGAAGACGCCATTACCGTTAGGGGAGAGAGCGTAAGCAGTGTAAGAGCCATGAGTAGAATGATGAATCTTCTAGTAAGGGACATGATTAAACCTCCTTCAAAGTAAGATACAAAAAGCACCTGTAATAAAGGCTTTAATCAGCCTTAATATACAGGTGCTTCCCGCAACAGAATGTACTAAATGTATCAATTTCCATAAATATACATGATACTCATGCAGATCGTCAAGTACAAATGTTCGTATGTTGAGGGCAGAAATAAGGGATCCAGCAAATGGTAGCTACGATAGCTTTGATACCGAATTATGCTAGACGAGAAATAGCGTTTTCATCAAGTTATGGGAAAGTTTATGTAAGGGTTGCTGTGAAAGGTGATCTTATTCACTCCTTTATACTCATTGAAATGCTAGTATATAGTTTATTTAGCGGAGCATTGTATTCGGCTAGAGGGGGATGAGTAGATGGGAAAAGTGACAGGGTTTATGGAATATCAACGAGAAGTTCCGACGGAAATAGAGCCGCTTGAACGAATCAAGCACTGGCAGGAATTTGGCATACCGATGCAGGAGGAGAATCTTCAGCAGCAAGCTGCAAGATGTATGGATTGTGGGACTCCCTTTTGTCATGTAGGACAGCTTCTTTCAGGAATGACTACAGGATGTCCGCTTCATAATCTGATACCTGAGTGGAATGATCAGGTATTTCATGGTAGATGGAGAGAAGCATTGAAACGAATGCATAAAACGAATAATTTCCCTGAGTTTACAGGTAGGGTCTGCCCTGCTCCCTGTGAAGGTTCCTGTACAGTGGGACTCAACGGTTCTCCTGTAACGATTAAGAATATTGAGAAGGCTATTGTCGACAGAGGATTTGCTGAAGGTTGGATTGTTCCAGAACCCCCAATGATGCGTACTGGCAAGAAGGTTGCCGTTGTAGGTTCAGGACCTGCAGGGTTAGCGTGTGCCGCCCAACTGAACAAAGCGGGGCATCAGGTTACGGTATATGAACGAGCAGATCGTATTGGCGGTCTACTTATGTATGGCATTCCTAATATGAAACTGGACAAAGCGGTTGTCCAGCGAAGAGTAGATCTTCTTACAGCAGAGGGAATCACATTCGTAACAGGTACTGAAGTGGGTAAGGATATCGTTTATTCTGAATTAAAGGCAGCGTTTGATGCTACGGTATTATGTGGAGGGGCTACACAAGCTAGAGATCTGATCGTGGAAGGAAGGCAACTTCAAGGTATACATCAAGCGATGGACTTCCTGACTCAGAATACGAAAAGTCTGCTAGATTCTGAGTTACAAGATGGACTGTATCTATCGGCTAAAGATAAAGACGTTATTGTCATTGGTGGAGGAGATACGGGAACAGATTGTGTAGCAACAGCCATACGTCATGGTTGTCGAAGTGTGAAGCAGTTGGAGATTATGCCGGAGCTACCTATGGAGCGTCAGCCGAGTAATGCATGGCCAGAATGGCCTAAAGTACTGAAGGTAGATTATGGTCAGCAAGAAGCGACAAGATTATATGAGCATGATCCTCGTCGTTATTTAGTATCAACGAAACGCTTTATTGGAGATGAACATGGGCAGGTCAAGGCATTACTCACGGTGCAGATAGAGTGGAAAGTCGATGATCAAGGAAGATTGGTTCCTCAAGAGGTACCTGGAAGTGAGGAAATAATTCCAGGGCAGATGGTATTTCTTGCTATGGGCTTTACGGGTCCAGAAGCCCATTTGCTCAAGCAATGTGGTGTTGAACAGGACGAACGGTCCAACGTAAAGGCTGATTTCGGTCAACAGGCTACCAATGTAGAGGGCATATTTACCGCTGGTGATATGCACCGAGGCCAGAGTCTTGTAGTATGGGCTATTCATGAAGGACGCCAGGCAGCACATGAAGTAGATCTGTATTTAATGGGTTCAACTGAATTGTCCTAATGCTGTATTCATATGAACAACGGCAGTTACCTCGCTCTGAGTAACTGCCGTTGTTTGTTATCATCTTCAGGATGAAGAATCGAAAGTCCAATTCGATGTGAACATACTCTTCTTCTATTGTACTTCGTGATAATTCTTGAATTACTTAAAGTGCGTGATCAAAAGATATCTTTTTGAACAACCTCTTAAAGCACTTTAGAAAGGAATGCTCTGGTTCGCTCTTGGGTTGAATGCTCAAATAGATCCTCGGGCTTGCCCTCCTCCACGATAACACCTTGCTCCATGAACAAGACTCGGTCGCCAACCTCGCGTGCGAAGCCCATCTCATGAGTAACGACGATCATCGTCATGCCCTCTTTGGCTAAATCCTTCATGACAGAGAGAACCTCACCTACCATTTCCGGATCAAGCGCAGAAGTAGGCTCATCGAATAACATGATTTTGGGCTCCATGGCCAGAGCACGGGCTATTGCAACGCGCTGAGCTTGGCCGCCAGAGAGGGAATCTGGATATACATTAGCTTTCTCAGAAAGACCCACCTTATCAAGTAACTCTAGCGCTTTATTCCGTGATTTTCCCGCAGACCATTTACGAACTTGTATAGGAGCAAGAGTGATGTTATCGATAACTTTCATGTGTGGGAAAAGATTAAATTGCTGAAAAACCATTCCTACCTCGGTACGAATGTCTGCGATCTTTGTTCTACCATCCATCAGGGACTCGCCCTCGATAATAATATTGCCGCTCTGGGGTTGTTCCAAAGCATTTAAACAACGTAGAAAAGTGGATTTACCTGATCCAGAAGGACCAATGATAACAACGACCTCTTGGCTATATATGTTCAGATTGATATTTGTGAGTACCATATGAGAACCAAATGACTTATTCAGATTAATGACATCGATCATCGCTTCCATGCTAGGCCACTTTCCTTTCTAGAACATTCAGCAATTTGCTTAAAGAATAAGTCAGAATGAAATAAATAAGCGCTGCGGTTAAATAGGGCTCCCATATACGGTAGTATTGACCGCTCATTAAGTTGGTCCAATACATCATTTCAGGGGCAGCGATAATGGCGACAAGAGAGGAGTCTTTGACCAATACAATAAATTCATTACCGAATGCTGGGATCATACGTTTAATGGCTTGCGGCAGAATAACAAAGCGCATAGCTTGATTATGTGTCATACCGAGAGAATAAGCAGCTTCCTTTTGTCCAGTGCTGATAGATTGAATACCTGCTCTGTATATCTCGGCTGTATAAGCAGCTGAGTTGAGTGACAGAGCTGTTATCGCAGCCATTATGGGATCAGATTTTCCAATGATTAATGGGATCAGACCGAAATGAACAATTAGAATTTGAACATATAGCGGTGTTCCTCTAAAAAAATGGACATATGCATTCATTGGCCACTTCACAAGTGTACGTGGGGACATTTTCCCGAATCCGATAAACAGACCTAGAATGGATCCAATAACAATAGATCCAATCGAGATGCCGATAGTTAGTAAGGTGCCCTTTAAGATAAGAGGAAGGTATTCAACAATAATATCCAGTCTAAAATCCATAAAACTCTTCCTTTCTCTAAAGGTCCATAAAAGTAGACGCTAGCGATCGTAGATCTGAGTGTTATTTATTGTACAGTTAATAGTTTGGATGTATCAGGTTCCTCTCCAAACCACTTTTTATAAATTTCTGTATATTTTCCATTCTCTATAACCTTCTTTATGGCAGGGTCTATTTGTTTCTTTAACTCGCTTCCTTTTGGATAGAGGAGGCCGTAATACTCTGAGCCAAAATTGTCGGTATCCAGTATGCCTACGAGTTTATTCTTAGGATTATTTTTAATATATTCTCTAACAATGGCAACATCAGCGACTACAGCATCCACACCATTATGTTCGAGTTCAAGTAGGGCGAGGGTGTTACTATCAAACCTTTTCAAGTCAGTGTTCGTTTGCCCCATAATGTCAGACATCAATGTATCAGCCGTTGTAGCACCTTGAACACCTACTTTCTTATCTTGTAGATCAAGTGCTGTTGTGATGTTACTTCCTTCTTTGACCATGATCATATTCGTGGACTCAAAATAAGGGATAGAGAAGTCATAGGTTTCTTTCCTTTCATCTGTAATAGATACACTAGAAATGCTTCCCTTGTATTCTGTGCCTTGTTTAACACTCTCAAGCATCGTATCCCAACCAACATTTTTGATTTCATAGGGGATTCCTGCTTCCTTCATGACCTCAGCTAAGAAGTCAATGTCAAAGCCTGTGAGTTTGTCTTTATCCATGAATTCCATCGGGGCATAAGAAGCATCTGTTGCAAACACAATCTTCTCTTTATTCTCGCTGGTAGAAGTGCTGCATCCCGCAATAGTTAATACTACAAACGTAAATGTTATTATAACTGACATAAAGTTCCTGTTCATAGGTGAGCCTCCTCAGTTTTTTGATTATTAACTGTGATATTACCAATAAATGTGTATTATTACAATGATAATTTTTAATTTACGTTATGTTTGATTACATTAAGATAATATAATATGTTATATATATGCTATATATATGTTATGTATAGAATGTGGTGTTTTTGTTCAGGAAAACACGATTTTTTTGTCGAATAAAGTGAGAAATATGCAGATAAATATTCATAAATCCTAATGTCTGAGTAGGAAGTTGCCGATATTGAAGTAATACGAATATTTACAATAGGAATTGGAGGGAAATTACATTGTCTATTAGATTTAAAAGGTTCTTGATTATGTCATTGATCCTGCTCGTAAGTTTTGCTAATGTCGGAACAACTTGGGCAGCAACAGATACGGTATTGTCCAAAC
Source organism: Paenibacillus sp. DS2015 (assembly GCF_050433705.1). Classification (NCBI taxonomy): domain Bacteria; kingdom Bacillati; phylum Bacillota; class Bacilli; order Caryophanales; family Paenibacillaceae; genus Paenibacillus; species Paenibacillus sp. DS2015. The sequence continues at coordinate 28,253 of NZ_JBNPWS010000020.1, forward strand.
TGGTACTTTCCAAGAAACAATTAACGCTTGAGATTGGAGAATCCGCTACGTTGACTGCAACAGGTGTCTATGCGGATGGAACAACGAAAGTCGTGACTATAAATACCGAGTGGACGAGTGGAAATGCTGAAATAGCAACGATATATAATGGTACAGTTACAGCGAAAGGTGAGGGTACTGTAACTGTTATTGCTGTACATGGAGGAATCTCTGAATCTGTTCAAGTGAATGTAACTAAAAAGGTGAAGGCTTTAGTTAAGGATGTTCAGAATTTAGATCTTCGTATAGCAGAGGAGAAAAGTGTTGGATTAACGGCAACTTATAATGATAATTCAACTGAACAAGTGGCTGATAAAGCGGATTGGTCATCGGCTAACAATAATATTGCAACTGTAGTAAATGGTAAGGTAGTAGCACAAAGTTCTGGGACAACTACGATTACTGCCATTTATGGCAAACAGACCGTTTCGTTAGAAGTGAAAGTCGAAGTTGTAAAAAGACTTGATCTTAATGTTCCTGATCTTTCCTTACTCCTGAAAGATTCTAAGAAGGTAATATTGACTGCAACCTATCCAGACGGGAAAAGCTTACCTGTTACGGAGGATGCAGTATGGACTTCTGATAATGAAAAGGTTGCTGATGTAATTAAGGGTGAAATAACAGCTTATGCTGCAGGTACTGCTACAATTACAGCTGAGTATGGCTCTAAGACAACAACCTTGAAGGTAGATGTGGATAAGACTCGTAAATTAGAATTTGATAAACAGGATCTATTCTTACATGTTAGCAAGGAAGAACAAGTTAAATTAAACGCTATATATCCCGATGGGACCTCTGTAAACGTTACAGATATAGCGACATGGAAATCAAGCAATGAAGCCATTGCTTATGTTAATAAGGGTCTCATTCACGCTGAGGCTCCGGGGTCGGCTACCATTACTGGAACTTATGGAGAGAAGAGTATCTCAATTAAGATAGATGTCGATGTACCTCGTCATCTTGACATAAGTGCGGAGGATGTATCGCTGGGTATTGGTAAGACTCATAATCTAATATTGACAGCAACGTATGCCGATGGAACTAAGGAAAAGGTAACGACCAAAGCGGAGTGGAGTTCTACTGATGCGGGGGTTGCTTATGTATCTAAAGGTGTGATTTCCGCTTATAAAATGGGTGAGGCTACGATTACGGCTTCCTACGGTGGCTCTTCGGTAACAACTAAGGTTAAGGTTGATATTGCAACTAAGACTACGTTGAGCGTTAAGACAGCAAGTATCAAAGTAGATAAAGAGTATCAAGTAAATTTAGTGGGAACGAATGAAGAAGGAAAAGAAGAAAATCTAAACAGTAAGGCAGAGTGGAGTAGTAGTAAAAGTGATGTTGCTGAAGTGGAAGATGGATTAGTTAAAGGTCTTGCTTCAGGTACTTCTACGATTACAGCTCTATATAATAATACTAAATATACGATGACAATTAGTGTGGGTTTAGTGAGTAATTTGGAAGCAGATTCTCAAATCCTTGTGATGAGTTCTGGCGACAAGAAGCAAATTACCATTACATCAACAGATGCAGCGGAGAGTAAAGAAGATGTAACGTCATTGGCAACTTGGAAGAGTAGTAACACTTCTATTGCTAGTGTTTCTAAAGGACTTGTAACGGGTTTTAGCAACGGGAAATCTAACATTACTGCAGAGTATGGTGGTCAGAAAGTTACGATTTCTGTCGAAGTAGACGTTATTTCTAAACTTGAAGCGAATGAACAGCACTTTTCATTGAAATCAGGGGATAAGGAAGACATTACGATTACTGCGACATACAGTGATGGTTCAACGAAAGATGTTACCACAAAGGCAGAATGGAAGACATCGAAGTTTGCTGTAGCAACAATAAGTAAAGGGGCTACAACCGCAAGTTTAAAAGCAATTAGTTATGGTAAAGCTACCATTACAGCTAAATTTGCCAACAAGTCGATCTCTATTCCGGTAGAAGTGGATATTCTGAAATATTTACAGACCAACGAAGTGGCTATGTCACTTAAAGTGGGCGAGGAAGTTAAGATCGTAGCAACAGCTACTTTTAATGATGGAAGCGAAAGTGATGTTTCTAAAGTAGCATTGTGGAAATCTTCTCGAATTTTAACTGCAACGGTTAAGGATGGTAAAATTAAAGCGACTGGAAAAGGTAAGGCTACGATTACCGTCAGTTATGCGGGTAAGAAAACAAAAGTAGTCATTATAGTTACTCCGTAGAAGCATATATAATTGAAGAATTGAAGAGCAGCTTATCCTCGTCAGTAGAGGGTGGGCTGCTTTTGTTATAGAAAACCTCATGAATATACGGTGTCATTTATCACAGACGAAATAAGATAGTCGTATTCCGCAGAGTAGGCAGTGTTTGAGAAATTAATGATGTTCATTTATATATTTTTTGCTTACACTAATATGACAAGAGAATTAGTCATATAGGTAGATAGAGCTAAAGAAGAACCCTTATATTCCTGATTTTGTCCCGAATCCATAGAGTCTGGGAATGTAAACTTTAGTTCAATCACAGATGGAGGTATATCCATGTATTTGTTTGTCGTTAATGAAAGCTCTGGAAACGGAAGAGGTCTTCGTGTCTGGAAGGAAATAAGTAAGAACCTTGATAGGCAGGGTATCGTTTATCGATATGAATTTACACAAAGTGCCGAGCAGGCATATACATTTTTGACAGAACAACTTGCCACATCCATTACTTGGAAGGCGGTGGGAGTTGTCGGCGGAGACGGTACGATTCACAGCCTACTCCCTGTATTACGGCATTCTGGCGTCCCCTTAGCCGTCTTCCCTTCAGGTTCTGGTAATGATACAGCTAGAGGATTTCAGATTCCAATGAAACCAAGCGCCGCATTAGAAATTATGCTGGAGGGGTTACCCAAAGATGCTGATTTGATTGCTGTTTCGGGGCAAAGTACTCTTACCGCACTGGCTGTTGGTTTTGATGCGGAAGTAGCCCACAACGTGAATAACAGTCATTATAAGAAAATCTGCAATGCTATAGGCATAGGAAGATTGGCGTATCTAATTGGCATTTTCCATACATTACTTACTTTTCGTCCTGCTCCTATAACTGTGGAGTGTGATGGTGTAACACGGACGTACACATCTGCTTGGCTGACAGCGATCAACAACGTTATAAGTTATGGGGGAGGACTTACCATCTGTCCTCAGGCAAAGCCCGACGATGGGATGTTGGACATCTGTATTGTTCATGATTGCTCCAAGTTTAAGCTCCTACTGCTCTTTCCGACGATACTTTATGGAGGGCATACCCGTCTTTCCTTCGTCACGATGCTGCGTGGACGTGAGATCTCTGTGGAAAGTGTGCTTCCCCGTCTTGCCCTTGGAGATGGAGAGCATCTTGCATCCACGCCATTAACGGCCGTTGTGGACACGGGTGCTCTGAAGGTCATGTGCGCGCATTAAGTAGTTTTGAGAAAATGGTTACTCGTTCCTCATTGAACGGTGACCTTAATAGTAGACTGTTTGATTAGAAGTCATCTTCTCGTTAAGCAGCTAAAAGATGTCCTCAATTCATCGGGAGGCATCTTTTTAATGTCCAACGATCCGATTCCCAACAGTGCTGTAGCTTCACATATTCGGTTAATAGTTATTCAATTTGAATAACTATTAACCGAATATGTGAATATAATCTGCTATAATATTCATTATGAGTACTATTTGGAAGGGGGGAAAGTCTATATGGGATATAAGGGAGTATTGTACAAACTTAGAGGGCTCATCAAATTTGGCGAAATAACAACAAAGATACGTGGTAAAGTATTCGTTAATAAAATTGGGGAAATCCGAGTGGGGAAGAATCTTTCTATAGTAGGACATCCATGGGCTGTTCAAATTACCAGTACCAAGGGTGCAAAATTGACTATTGGGGATCATGTATACATTAATGCAGGAGTGGGAATAGCGGCTAATCAAGAAATTATCATTGGGAATAACGTCAAGATAGGTCCAAGAACCAGCATTTTTGATAGCAATTACCACCGTATGGATTCGACTGATAAAGGTGAACTTAGCAAAAAAATAGTCATTGGAAATAACGTTTGGATAGGGGCAGATTGTACCATTCTTCCAGGAGTGACCATTGGAGATAATTCCGTGATCGCGGCTAAGAGTACCGTTAATAGAGATGTTTCAAATAATGTATTGGTGGGAGGGAGTCCTGCTAAGCTAATTCGAGAATTAATCATAGAGGATGGTTGGGTTAGAGATTAGAGGGGGATGTCCCACATACCGTTTAGTCCTAAGGTAGGGATTACGGACATAAATGTTTGCATGGTTTCTAAACTCATACTTAGTCTTGAACTTCAGGGAGTTTGATTCGTGTCTCCGCACGTTTCGTAATTATCTCCTCGGGTCTTGCCTTTTCACCTTGTAGCCTGATTACAACATAAATGACCCGTAAGATTGACACATTTTTTAATGTGCCCATCTTACGGGTCATCGTTCACTTCACTTCAAAGAGTGAGCTGCTTTCGCTTTATTTTATGAAGAAGGAGACAATTTTGAAACAAACAGGGTTAATAAGAAGTCTATAATTATAACGAAGGTTACATATAGGGTATAGCGCATCTCTTATTACTCTATACTTTCGACTTCAAAGACGGGAGTCGACGTTAATTCATCATTCACATATAAGTCTTCGTACATGTTAAATGTCCCGACTACAGTGATGGGTCCTTCAGAAAAATCAAAGTTTCCGATCAGCTTTACATAATCATAGCCCATCTCAGCGTAGGCCGACAGGGTACCTGGTTGTGTCACGTAAGTACTGAATTGTACTTTCTCACCGCGATATCCAATCAGGTTATCCGCTGCAATGTTAGTATAGTCTTGTTGGATGCCTACAAAGGTATAACTGTCGCCGGATCGCTGGTAGATGGCGATGTGTCCGGAACCTTCGTCATTGGGATTATCCAAGAGCAGGTTGCCGGTATCATCTATTTGATAGCCATCAGCGTCAATTTGAAGTAAAGTCGCAATGCGGTCTGTTTGTACTTCAAAGGCAGAGTACGAAGCTAATCGATTGAAGGATTCTCCCTCAACAAGGATGACTGGAGCTGCAGCAGTACTAAGTTGTTCATCTACTCGGATGTCTCGGATCGGCATGGTTTGCGCGATATTAGAACTGGACATGATGTGCACAAGCCCTTCGGAATCCATTTCTCCGAAATAGAGCGTGTTCTGTTCATCAACTGCGATGACATAGATCAGAGCTCCGAAACGGTTGCTTCCACTGATAACATGACTATAGCTGTGTGCGCTGTCTGCCGCTTGAAGGAGTCGCAAGGGTTCGTGGATCGTCCAAGCTCGTTCGGCTGTGCTTATCTCCTCTTGCGTGTTGTGGTAGGCGTTTAATCCTTCGTAGATGACAATAGCTTGCTCAAATTGAGCGGAGGAGATTTTGCGCTTAGCTGAATTAAGCCACTGAAGTACTTGTGCTTTAATCTCAGCAAGTACATCAGAATCTAGATTACCACGGGTTACGAAGGTGGTATAATCTATAGCGTGTGAAGCAAAAGCGGCATAGTTCTCCTTCTCAACATCCTTTTGAAAGATCGTTCTGCTTATCGCTTCTGCTTGATCCATAACCCAATCACCTGTAACGCTATGGGAAGTATATTCTGAGAGCATGGATAATGATGTATCAAGTACATTGTTGAATTGTCCAGCAGATGCCATTCGAGTCAGTTTGGTATGATCATAGCTTGTAAATTTACTGTATAACTGGGCGTTCTTCTTATCCTTATTTCCGTAGAATAGTTCTGGGATTGCGAGTAGGTTCCATTTAAAAGATTCATCCGAGTAGTCGGAGTTCGTTAAGTTTTGCTGCATCTGTTCATAGAATAGTGTCTTAAACGCTTGGAAATATCGAATGATATCATCGGATATCCCATATTGCGCCGAAATCTCCTTATAATAAGGAGCATAACGATTGCCTTTTTGCATATAAGAAGCGCGGACAGTAGTTAATTCGCCGTATACGTTTAACATTTCGTAGAAGTCCTGATTGTCATTGGCAATGCTTCCCAACAGATCAAGTGCTGCAAGCTTCTCTTTGATCTGTGTAATGGGGGCAAGCTCAGCTAGGCGTGAGGAAATCTCTTGCTCTTTATATCGAATAGAGCGGTTGTTCTGAGCTTTATGGTACCAAGTCTCGGCATCAATTAGATTCTTTTCTGCATAGAGCCGATTGGCATCAGCCAGCCAGGAAATCTTTTGATGGATGTGATAACCTTTTATACCAATCATGATGCCAACAGCAACGCATAACAGAATTAAACTATTTTGCAGGGTTATGATCCGTTTAATCGTCATAGATTATAGCCTCTTCGACTTTTAGTTTGAGAATCGTATTTTTAAATGCATGCCGTCTTCTTAAGACGACGAAATCGATCGTTTATCCTTGTGTGTATTTGTCACTATGAATACGAGATACTTCTTCTGCTAAGTGGCCCCAAGATTGCTCAGGATGCTGGCGAATAAGTTGATATAGACGCATGAACCGATCTTTCGGAAGGTAGCGGGCATAACGACGGATGAATTCAGGGTAAGAATCAACATACTTCTTCATTCTTACAGCGGCACCTGCTACTCCTGTCATAATGTCCCTTCCATGCTCCATTTCTAGAATCTGTGCTTCATAGGTCAGAATATAGCGAATGGTTTGATTCTTTATGAGATCCCGCTGTACTTTAGATATTTCACCTATATAGGCGGCAAGGTCTGTATCAAAATCTTTGAGGAGTAACGGCTCAATGACGAGATCCATATCTTTTCGCAAAATAAAAGTCTGTAAAAGAACAACCTGTTGTAGGCGGATTCGGTCATTATGAACTAAAGTACTGATCTCACGTAGCATTTCATAAGTCATGACTTCATTATTCTGCAAATGCGAGATTGCAGTTTGGCGATTATGCTTAATGCCTTCAATAATCCGGGCTTCTTCATCTTCGATCAGGCTTTCCATCTCTTGAGGGATGACGTAAGGTAGCATTCTTCTTTGGACATTCCATAGCAAGAGGATAAGGAGAATGCCTACGATAGCGCAGAGGGTCATCTGCATAGGATCACGACCGAACCAGACGCCCACCAAGGTGAATAGGAGTGCAGCTAGCAGTTCATTTCTCATAGACCGTTTAGCTTTAATCTTGGCTTTCGTATGGATAGGCATCAGGGCGTCTTTACCACAGGAAGCGCACTGATCCTCCCAGAGAACTGTAAATGATTTACAGTGATTGCATATTCTCAATTTCTCATAGCTATATTTAGTTTGTAGGAAGGGTCTGATCGTGACGGGTTTTTTCTTATTCATGTCGCTTAGCCTCACCATTGACAATGGATATAAGCTGCTCGTCAATTTCCTCGAAGGAAGGTGATTTCTTGCGATTAGAGATATATGAAAGTGAATTTAGACTAACAAAAAGAATCAAAACTCCAAGACAAACGTATGTAACCATGATGAGTTTCCTTTCTCATTGTTGATATAAGACTACTCACCTAGGGGGAGAGTCTGAAAAGCAGGGATCTAACATTGTACTTTGAAAGGTTTAATTATATCATATTATTAGACAATGGCAGAATCTAGTGTGTAAAATGACATAATTTATAAATTTATGCATTATATTTATGTAACCTTAAGAGTGTCTTAAGAGATATTTAAGACTTTTCACCTATAGTTATAGGTAGTGTGGAAATCGTTCTACATATCTAGAATGAATTGAAGACGAACCCACATATTCTAGTTTTTATCTAAACATCTCATTATAAAAGGAGTAAAACTAATGCTTCGGAGAAACCAACTTACATTCCGTCTCCTGATGGTCTTGTCTTTATTGTTGCTGCCGTTGTCTGGCAGACTGCCTGAAGCCTCGGCAGCTCAGCAGGCTTCACAGATTGATGCTATGCTCGTTGTGGATGCTAGTAATTCCATGAAGACGAGCGATCCTAATAAAATTGGTAATGAAGCCATGAAAATGTTCATTGATATGTTGTCAGCTCAAGGAGATAAGGTCGGCATTATTTCTTATACTGATCAGATCCAGCGTGAGAAGGCATTGCTTGAAATAAAATCGACGGCTGATAAAGAAGATTTGAAGCAGTTCATCGATCAATTGGATCGTGGTCCATACACAGATACGGCAGTAGGGATTCAGGAGGCTGTCAAAGTTCTGCAACAAGGAGTTGATCCCACCCATGAGCCGATGATCGTATTACTAGCGGATGGTAATAATGATTTCAACAAAACAAAGGGTAGAACACAAGCGCAATCCGATGAGGAATTAGCTCAAGCTGTTGCAGATGCGAATAAGAGCGGTATTCCGGTGTATACCATTGGTCTTAATGCTGATGGTAAACTGAATAAGGAGACGCTTGCTCAAATTTCAAAAGAAACAGGGGGTAAAGCATTCTCGACAGATGCGGCGGATGATTTACCACAAATTTTAAGCGAGATATTTGCTAGTCACCTGAAGCTGAAGATTGTACCTATTCAATCCATTAATGCTAACGGAAGTTACCAAGATGTAACGATCAATGTACCGAATAGTAACGTTCTTGAGGCGAATATTTCTATTATGTCTAATAAACCTGTTGAGGTGAAGCTAACGGATCCTTCAGGTGCCAGCAAGACCATCCCAGCATCTGATATCTTATTCTCTGAGTCTAAGAGTTATTCTTTGCTGAAGCTCCTCTCACCTGTTAAGGGTGACTGGAATTTGCAGGTGAAAGGGGTAGCTAAAGACAAGATCGACATTAATCTTGTGTTTAACTACGATATGGAACTCACGATGGACGCTCTACCAAGCAAGACCTATAAGAAGGGCGATAAGATTGCTATTACATCCCATTTAGTGAGTGGCGGGCAGAAGTTACAGAATAATACGCTCTATAACAATATGACGGCCAAAATCATGGTAACTGATTTGAATACAGGGGACACCGATGAGATAGAAATGACGAATAGTGGTGATCATTTTGAAGGTACTTATAAAGTAGCTGATCAACACGAATATGAGCTTAAAGTTAGGGCAGAGGATAAGAGTTTTTATCGTGAGACCGAACCCGTAAAGATTAGTACGCAAGCGGGCGGAGCAAGTACAAGCAATCCTTCGACAACACCGGATGTGACAGATAAGAAGTCATCACCACTCGTACCCATTATCATTGGTGTTATCGCACTAGTAGCGGTTGCAGCAGCATATTTCATACTGACAGCGATGAAAAAGGCGAATCGTGGGTTTGTAGGTCAACTTGTCGTTGAGATTCGTGATGAGAATACAGGTGAGAAGACATATCCACAGTATAAGAAATTGACTGCTTTTAAGGGTAAATTCAATCTTCATCAAGTGTTACAACTTGCGCCAGAGCTAAAAGAAACAGATAAAATCATGTTTATGCCTGGCAAGAATGATCGATTGTTGCTGAAGAATGGCTCCACAGTGCAGATAGAGAAGTCGGGTCGTGTAACAGATGCTACTCAGGGCCTTGAGCTTAAAAGTGGAGATCGGATTACTATTCCGCTACAAAGTGTAGATAAGACCATTCTGATTGAATACCTGGTGTAACCAACCTTAGGAGGAATTAGTATGAAACCAATCGTTAGAGAACATATACAGCAGTTAGATGTATCGTTAGGTGGAGGAATTGTTAGTGACAAAATCCGAGTAGACACGATTGATAATCCGATCCTCATTATCGGACTTGGCGGTACGGGGATCGATGCGTTACTTCGTTTGAAATATCAGATTAACCGTCGATTCAAGTTACCTGCGGACCCGCAGTCTAAGAAGAAACGGGATAAGCCTGACAATGTTGAATTTCTAGCCTTCGAGACGAATGAGCAAGATCGTGCGAAGAAATATAAAGGTGTTGGACTTGACCCTATCAATGAGTTTGTACTGCTATCCAATGCTGAGATTGGTGGACTTCTACAGAATCGTAGCATTCTAGAGCCATATATTACAGAATGGTTATCACCTGAGATGAGCATTACAGACGGAATGAATGGTGCAGCAGGGGTTCGTCAAGCCGGACGATTGCTACTATTTACGAAGATCAATCAAGTGGTTCAGGCTATCGATAAGAAGATCAAGACGCTTTCTGTAGGCACCAATAAGAAATTGATGGTGTTCTTGCTTACCGGGTTATCTGGAGGTACGGGTAGTGGATGTTTCCTTGATATTGCGTATATCGTAAGAGGAATTATCGAGCGTGACCACGGATCAGCAGGGATTGATCGGGTTAATACGCTAGGGTATTTGTTCACACCGGATATCAACTTATCCAACAAGAGCTTAAGTGAACATACCCGTGAATATATTAAAAAGAATGGTTACGCAGCACTCAAAGAACTCGATTATTGGATGAACGTGGATAGCCGAGGCGAACGATTCCAGCAGAAGTACGGAAGTATTCTGACGGTGAATTCACCACTGCCACCGTTTAATCTATGTCATTTGATTTCTGCGACGAATATGGAAGGCAAGTTACTTGAGAATGCGTATGACTACTGTATGAACGTGACGGCAGAGAACATTACGAACTTTATGGCTAGTGAAGAGAAGGCTTCGGGTGAGGAATTCGCTATCCATGACTATATCAGTAACATTCGTACGAACATTGCTCAGATGAACAAGGTATACCCAGCGAACTATGAATACAACATTATTGGCGCATCCTCGGCGGTTCTTCCTATTGAAGAGATGACGACTTACCTGGCCTACCGACTATTTGGCAAAATGGAGAAGATGTTCGAGAAGGCACCTAGTCAAGATGACGTTGAGAACTTTGCTCGTAAGCTGGGTGTGGATCTAGACACCATGATGAAGACGTTCGAATCTCGTGTACCCGAGCCGCTTCCAGGTTATCAGAATAGTGAGCGACTCAGCTATAGTAATGTCGTGAAAACACAGGTTGTAAATATGGATACGGAACTCGAACAGAATTTCCTTGCTCGTGCGCGTGAGGAATATATTAAAGCTAAGAAACAGCTTCCCGGTGAGCTTGTAGAGCAGTTCACAGAGCAGATTCGCAGAATATTCCTACATCCAGAACAAGGACCATTCTATGTATCTCGGCTTATTTATTCGGAAAAAGGTTTCAGCTTACTAAAGATGCTACTCTCCTACATTGAAGCATTGCGTGAGAGCTTACACCGGATTCCACGCGATATTGAAGCAGCAAGAGAGCAAGCTAATGAACGAATGGGTGATGCGAAGAGTGCGTTCGTGTCTAAAGATAAGAAGAAGAACGTGTATATTGAAGCTAAGATTAATGAATATTGGCTACAGGCTGATGTGGAACGTACGGAACAGCTTATCGAGTTCTATGAAGATCTATATGAGTTGTTGAACAAAGAGAACAATCGCATTTATAACGTATTTACTGAAATTTTGAATGCTTTAAATACTATTTTCTCTAAAAATGGCGATATCCTAATCAGTGGCGACGAACAAGCAGATCATAAGGGGAATAAAACCTATTATTGGAATCTGGTTAGTGTCCCTGATATATCTAAAGTCATTAGTAAGATGATGGGCCAAAAAGATGTAGATGATCTAATTCGTGACTTCACATCGGAACTGCTGAATCATTCGGATCAGTGGGTTAGAGAGCAGGATATCGACATTGTGAGCTCGATTTCGGATTTCCTAAGCGATAAATTTGGGGATCTAATTACGCAATCGATGGAAGATTTCCTGATTATGAAATATGGAGAACAAGAATCAATTGAGAAATTAGTGGAACGAAATATTGCGAGTAAATTGAATGATGAAGCCGTGCCTGTGTTCCATTTGAGCAATAGTTCAGGCAACTTATATTTCCCATCGTGGGGTTTTGTCTCGGTGCCTGTGCAGTCTCCGAGTATTCTCAAGGGTATACGTAATTTCCAGAATAATAATGTGGGCAATGCTCACTTTACAATTAAGGAAAGCCAAGTCAAGAATCGCATATTCTGGTTGAATACGAAGAATGGTGTCCCTTTATTCGTCTATACGCCACTTAAAGTTTACGAGGAGAGTTATGAACGGACCATCCTCGACAAAGAAGGCATTGGACGTCATTTGGTACAAACAGCGGATACGAATTGGACATACCTTCCTTCACCGATTCCAGAGAAATCGTGGGGAGATACGTATTCGAACATTCGTGTCAAAGGATACAATGCTCGTGTCCGTACCGAGTTCGATAGAGCGGTGGCATTGAAAGTAATCACAGCGAAGGGTATTGATCAGAATACAAGCAACCGCTATGCGGTAGTGATGACCGTACCTTTTGACATAGAGTCAGCATTGGCGGGATATGATCTACAATTAAAAATGCCTAAGCCTAATTTAGGTGAAGTAAAGCGAGCGATGAACGATCTTAAACAATTACATTCAGCAGGTTTAGAGCAAATAGAGATTAAAGATATTTTCGGAAGTATTTCAGAGGACTTTGCCAAAGAGAATCTGATCCGCTCACCTGAACTTATTGCCCGCGTTCGTGAAGAATTAGCGAAGTATGATGCCATGAGCACGAAGTTGGCTGAATTCGAGCAATTGTTAGGCTTACATCTGGATGAGGAGAAGTGGTTGGATCAATTCATCGAGGCTCTCTATACAGAGACCATCACGAAGAAGGGTGCTCTCTATGTCTATGACCGTGATCCTGAGGAGGAAGCTTGGGAAGCCTTCGCGAATCTTATGAAGAGTCAGAACTATGTGGAGTATGAGGTATTCGAGCATTTCCGTAAACTGGATGAGAGAAGTAAGAGTACATTACTTCGTAAAGCATCACGCCGAGGTTCGGAGTTAACGTCGTCAGAAGATATTACACCGTTACTTACGATGCTCGATACATTATATGAGACCTTTCTGGATGGACGAGATCGGTTAGAGTACGAGAAGATTGAGTTGGCTAATGGAGAGGAAACATACCAATTCTACAAACAGATGTTAGCTAAATTAAACGACATACGAAGAAAGTTGAAATAGATCATGAGAGAAATACTGCAACGATTCGCTACTGAATATGCGTCTGCAGAGGATAAACTGAACGGTAGAGATGACGATCAGAGTAGCATTCATTATCCTACTGTATATTTGTTCATCGGAGATAAGGTCGCGGACGCGATTGAACCGATTATGAGTATCCATGATAAAAAATGGGATAATAGTGCAGGTGTCATGTATGTTCATATGGCAACTGAAGGTGGAAAGGTAACCTACATGGACACCAAGGCCCAATCGCGGATAGATCGGTTCGAACTGCCTAGCGTTATCGATACTGCACAATCCACTTCGCTTCGTAAAGACTTGTACACCAGTCTTTACAAGAATGAACAATATCTATTGGGTCTGAACCGTATGTTTAGGCAGGTTAGTCATAATATAGCGGATTACGGCCTTATGTACTCTTCATTTGACCGAATCCATCTTTCTTTCATTACGCGGGTCGATGACCCGCTTAATGTGTTCATACCGGAAATATCGATGTTGGCCGAATCTATCTTTAGTCAATCCTTTAAGTCGGTTCAGATGGATCTATATGGATTGATCAGTGAAAGAGAGGTTGAATCCTTCGGGTATACGCATTCGGTGGGTGTTGCATTCTTACGTGAACTGGAATATATGCAACAGAGTGATTATACGTTCTCGGCGCCATTACACGTAACAGAGGATGGCATTTCTATCGCTGTAACACATCCGCCATCCCCATTGTTTGATCTTGTATATTTATTATCAGATAAGAATGAACGTGGTATATCTTCAGTGGGTGATATGCAGGACAACTATGAGATCATCTGTCAGGTGAGCTTACTCAAGAATCGCAAGCAGAAGGAAGCTCAACATCATTCAGGTGGTAACTATAGCTATAACAACATGTCTTTTAAGAATAATATGATGTCCGAATCTGGGCGGCAAGGTTATGTATCTGCAGGGTTATCCAAAGTGAAGCGCCCTAACCAGTCCATTGCACTGACTGTCCTATATCATTTTTATAGACAGATGATGTTGCGTATGAAGAATGGCGCATCCCTCCAGAGCAAGGAAAAATTAGCTTTCTTCGGCATAGATCCGCGAGCGGTATTGGCTTGTGTGGATGCTCTCATGCCGGATGAGGGTAAGATTGAGGAAATGACAGGAATTATGAGTCATCAGGTGAGTTTTAGTTCCTTGAAGCGTATGACACTACGTGAAGCAGAACAGGCGCTATATGGAGATGGTTGTGATGTATATTTTCACACTAATTACGTGAGGGAAATTACAGTGCGCCTTGAAGGTGTGCATGTGGGCACAGACTTGGGTCAAAAGGTGAAGAAGCACATGCTGGAGCAGCCTCAGATTGGATTTTTTCAAGTGGCTGAATGGAGCGATGAGCTTAACAGTGAAGGTGTCATCCAAGAGTTGCGAGCTACGATACGTGAGTTGATGAGTCAGGTTGAGTCTGCCAAGGTAGAACTTGCCCAATACTATCAGGAGTTAGTTGAGGAACAGTCCTTCCCTCGTGTACCGCTAATGGATAAACATAATCTACGACATTTCATGCGTTATTTTGTGGAAACTGTGTATCGTAGAAAGTTGGGAATTGTGCGGTTAGAAACAGAACTTACCCTTCTTCGACGTTATGAAATAGAGTTAACACGGATGCATGAGCATTATAAGCGGCAGGTGGAGAAGATGGAGTCGCTAGAAGATACACTTCGAAAAGCCGCCGTGGAAAGTATAAACAGAGCAGATGATTATATCGGGCAGAATATTCTTGAGTACTACGAGCGTGTAACCGAGGGTATTATCAGAGAGATCGAAGCGAAGCGGGGTCCTTCCGTATTTTTTGAAGATCGATATATGGGAAGTGTAACGGAATTACTGGATGCTGGATTGGATCACTTAGTGGAGCGGCTTATTGAGATATGTCGGAATAATCTGTTAACGGCAGAACCCTTTGCGCAGACATTCGAGGAGGAGCTATTACGTCGTGCTAATGTCACGATTGATTATAGTAATAAACAAGTGCTCTCCAAAGATGAATTATTCAAGAAATTGTATCGCACACTGGAGGACCACGCGGCCATTAATGTCAGATTGCTAGATTATACGCATGAACACCGTTATGAAGAGAAGTATTTCTTCGGTGATGCTGAGAGTGAATTCATTCGTTACTCTCTAGGTGCAGATGAGACTTCTCGTATTTATAAGTTGGGTTATGTTCATGAGAGACGCAGCAGTGGCGTGGAGAAGCTAAATCTCATGGGAGGGTTCCATGTAGAAGATTTAATGTACTATAGGAACGGTAAGATTTATTATGAGAGTTATGTACAGAACGGCTATGAGTTCCACGGGGTGGACCCTGTAATGCTACCGGAACTTCGATAAGTGAGTTGGATTCCATTATGGAAAGGATGCTTTAAAAGATGCAGCGTAAAATAAATCTGCTCCTCGTGTTATTCAGTCTCATCGGAGGTGCCGTTGGCTTTGTAATTGGGGAATTACTACTGAGTAACTTGTACGATGACTGGCCGGGAATTGTAGTTATAGGATTGTATTTGGGCATCCTTGCTTTCTTCATCGGGCTCTTCTGCCTCATTGCAGAAATGATTGATCCTAGATTGAGTGGTCCTTCTTGGCGTCAAAGATATATGGGGACTTCATGGAAGTGGCTTGTACCTGTGACCTTAGTAGCGGTATTTGCACTAGGACTTCTATTCGAATCCCTCTATCAAATCAATCCAGGTCGTGTAAAGGCAGTCCAGAATATTGTCCTTGTGATTGATAACTCCGGTAGTATGAGTGAGACTGATCCTACCAATGGACGATACGAAGCAGCGAAGAATTTAGTGAATAAAATGGATAGCAAAAAGCAAGTAGCTGTCGTTGAGTTCAGCGACGAAGCTAAGCTGGTGCAACCTTTCATTCAGTTGAAGAATCAAGCGTATAAAGATGAGGTCTATGAAACCATAGATTCCCTTGTAACTTCAGATGGAGGTACAGAATTCAGACTTGCTCTACAAGCATCATTACAGCATATTGAAGAGCAGCAAGATCCAGAACGTGGCACGATGGTTATTCTTCTATCGGATGGCTTCAGTGAGATGGATCTGAATCATGATCTGGCTGGCTATCAAGAACAGAAAATTGTGGTTAATACGATCGGTCTGAGTGTAGTTAATGGCGAAGGCTCCGGGTTACTGAACGAGATTGCCTTGAGAACAGGCGGACAGTACTACGATGTAACCAATGCAGATGAGATTTCGAATATTTTTGAAACCATTTATAATAACATCGGTGAACGCACACTCTTGACAGAGCGAACAGGACCTATGCAAGATAGCACTTACTATGCGGTATTCCGTATTGTAGCTTTTACTCTGATTGGATTGGCGATTGGATTATCCTTAGGGCTTATATTTGACAATCGTTATTTGGCGCGGAGCTTTGGTGCAGGTGGTGCTGTGGCAGGGATATTAGCGGGTCTATTGTTAGAATGGGGTCTGAATGGCCAATCGCCTTCAGATAGCATTATCCGTCTACTAGCTTGTCTAATATTAGCGGGTGTCATTGCCGTCTTCACGTTGATTATACCTGTTAAAGAGAGTGGTACAATTCAAGAGGGCGGGCAGCGTCCGGGTCGAGCAGGTGTGAACAGTGGTAGAGGATTATCTGGACGTAATCAAGATAGTAGTAAGGGATTCTGAATAGTCTACTTTTGGAACACACTTATAGGGAGGCGGATAAGGGATGCAATATGTCCATGCGGACTCATCGACTCCAAGCATACGTGACCTGACACATCAAATGGACGAAGACCGTTGCACCTTACGTTGGCGTTGGCCAGAAGGGGTCCATGCGGTATATATATATCGGGCTGCTGCAGATCAACCTATAGAGGAAGAACCTGTACTGGGTAGGTTGAAGCTGTATACCCGAGATGAGTACAAGGCTAACAATGGCTATCATGAACGGACACAGGATATCGGTCGGTGGGTATATACGGTGTTTGCCAGTTGGTCGGATGGTCATGAGCCTGTGCTCATTCGACAAGAGGATGGGCTCAATCGGAAGGAAATCAGTACGGGTAAAGCTCGGATTATATATTCGATCAAGCAGAGGAATAGTTTCTTTCAGAAATACAAGACGATACAAATGCGAGTAACAACAGAAGTCACCATCCACAAAGAAGTGCTATGTTACGTTAAGAAGCAGGGAAGTTATCCCGCGAATAAGTCTGATGGGACGGTATATCCCTTCGTGCAACATTTCAACCCGGGTAAAACAATCTTACCTGTGATTGAGGTAGGTAAGCATGATTTTGTACGTTTATTTTTTACCGATGGACCCAGATACGGGTTGATGTATGAATTAATACCGGAGTAAAGTTTTACTTCGTAAAACTTATGCTTATGCTTACGAAGTATAGTTTTACTTCGTAAAACTTATGTTTATGCTTACGGAGTAAAGTTTTACTTCGTAAAACTATGTTTATGCTTACGGAGTAAAGTTTTACTTCGTAAAACTTTTAGGAGGACAACACATGGGTATTTTCGATATGTTCAAAAAGAAGCCCCAGGAAGAGCGGCCGCTGTTTTACGATATTGTGTGCCCGTATTGTTTCGAGAAGTTTTCTCCAGAGAATGTCGTGTTTCGCGCAGCACATCATCGTGAGGATGATGAGGATTATGCACTAGGCGAGGACGACGCTCTGAACAGGTACCGTGAGCGGTTCGGACTTGATACAGTGGATGATATTGAGGCGATCCTTCATCCGAACAGTATTCCAGAAGAACATCAGATCTACTCTGACAATGTGCTAGTGGCGCTTAATGATCGTTATGGTATCGTTACACGAAAAAGACTTTGTCCTAACTGCCATAATGAGCTACCTGTGACTGCAGGCAAAGTACCAAGCAATATTATTTCGATCGTTGGTGCATCTCAAGTGGGTAAGTCGGTGTATATGACATCATTAATCCATACGCTTCAGAATACAACCGCTGATCATTTCAATGCGGCCTGTATGCCGCTAAATGCTGAGATTAGTCGTAGGTTCCGTACGTCATATGAGGAGCCTTTATTTGAACGTGGTGATCTACTAGCTTCAACGCAAAAAGAGAAGATGCAGGAACCTTTTATTTTTCAATTTGTATTTAAGGATGAATCTAAGCCCCCTCTGACGTTAGTATTCTTTGATGTTGCTGGGGAAGGTATGGTTGATCAAGATTACCTAGGCCTTCATGGTCAGCATATTAAGAATTCTGCGGGTATATTGTTCATGGTTGATCCACTCCAAATTCGCTCTATTCGAGAGAAAATCCGTATTAAATTCGGTGATTCTGAAGAGGGATGGGTATCCCAATATGATGAGCCACGGGATGTGGTACTGACGATGTTTGGGGATTTCATTGCTTATGAGGAGAAGGGCAAGACGAGTATCCCTACCGCAGTTGTACTCACGAAGAGTGATATGTTGCACTCGTTGAAGGATGAAGACGGCGAGTACATTAAATCTAACAGTAATGTGTTCAATAATATGGTGCATCGGAATTGGCTGAATCTCACGGAATTTGAGAACATCGATGGAGAAATTCGGCGTTTTATTGAGAAGGTCGATCGTCCATTTAAAGGTACGATGGATGTGTATTTCTCTAATGCAGCTTATTTCGCTGTATCGGCACTCGGAAGTAATCCAGTAAATCAGAAGCTAGATGGGGTAGCCAGCCCGATTCGGGTGGATGAGCCCTTCATTTGGCTACTGTATCAATTGAAATATATTGAGGGGAGAGAGGAATAGTGACCCATTCAACTCCCCAGAAGATTCAGCAACAGTTGTACACACGTGAGAGACGGGGTGTTTTTCGCTCAGCTGAAGGTTTTGATACGATTGCTAGATCTAAGGGATTGGACCATCCATTTATCAAAAAGGTGCTACATCCCTTCTGCTTATATGATGCACCGACAGCATTATCTGCTCGTGGTGAGAAGGATGCGTCTTTATATCCGGCTGCTATCCATCTATTCCATACGGAGACTGGACAGACGATCCTTGGGCGTAGTATTTATCAGGCGACAGATTTCACAGGGCTTCGTAGCGCCTTTTTCACACATAATTATGTCATTCCGCAGGAACGTACGGAGGAAGTCGTGCATAACTACTCCCAGTGGCTTCGTGCTGACTTTGCAGATCGTTATGACATTGAGCAGGGGATCGATATTCCTGAGTTAGATCAGGTGCCACTAGTGGCTGGACGTGCTAAGCAAGGGGGGGTTAACCCGCATGAACTGCTTACGAGCCTAAATATTAATGAAAAAATATTCAAGCAGCTTTTGTTTGCAGTCATGACTGCCTCTTCAGGTAAGAAGAAGGTTTATGTCGCCTTAGATGTGCCTGCGGAGCAGATTTCAACCAAAGCGGTGGAGTTGCTTGAAGTGTTATATGCGAGTCTACCTTATGAATTCAGAAGACAGCTCGGTTTCATGACTTATGCGAACGAACCTCAGAGTAAAAAAGGTGTTCATTTGATGTTCGTAGAAAGAGCTAGTTTACGATCGAACGATAGAAACACAGATAAAGATTTCACATTCGATCTACACACACAGCGTGTAACGAATGCAGATCTTGAAATAAGTAAACTACCTTACCTAGACTTTATGTGGGGTAATCTTAGTAGCCCAGATCGTGCGGAGCAATTCTACCAATTCGCTGATCTGATGCTGTCCGATCTGGACTTGATGCGCAGAACGGCTATAACTAGCTATCAAGAATTAGCGCTCTTTTTTCAGATTGAGGAAGGGAATGAAGCCCTCTTCGACGAGAGCAAAGGTGCCATTTTGCGGGGTCTTCTGGAATACATATCTCCTCCGGGAGCACTCTCTGTCAAAATGCGGTTAAACGATATTTATCTCGCTGCATTTGATCGTGAATTTGATCTGATTAAACAGGGGCATGTGCCGGATATTTCGATTGTGGAAGCTTTCAAAGATTATTACCCGATTAGTGGTAGAAATAACGAAGGCAAAATTGTGCGTTATCTCATTGTTGCTATTAACAATGCTATATCTCAAAAGCGCAAGGATGTGGCGACATCCTTCTATGCCCTGATTGAGAGTCATCCTCCATTAAGTAAGACATTTTTCGATATGGTATTTACGGGAGGGCTATCCAAGCAGTTATTTGAACCTTACATTCTGCAGAAGTTTACGGCAGCACCTAAACCTAAAGATGTGATGAGGCTAGTAGGAATATGGGGTAATGCGCATCCAGTCGTGCTAAGTAACGCTAATTTTATAGATATGGCTAAGACTCAAATACAGGACAAGCTCCGTCGTGATCCTCAACCGGTATCTGCTGTTAATGCGCTACTAGATCAACAGCAGAAGGTGGAGAGAGAGTGGACGGAGTCAGAATCTATTCCTGATTTCAACTTGTTAGATCAGCTTGCTTATGTAGCGAACTTATTCCTATTAACGGAGATGAGTCTGGATAAGATCACTAAGGAGCAGCTCTTGAGCATTCATTTCTTGAAGGAGCGAACAGAGGTTAAGGCTTGGGCTGCAAAGTTCGAACAACGTGTGCAATCGAACGCCGCGGTTATGCTGGCAGCCTATGCATGGTTCGGTGAGAGTCATCCGGACGAGCGAGTATTTAACGGACTTACGCCGATGGAAATGGATCGTGTGCAGGAGCTAGGATGTCGGTGGCTGCAAGATGATGTGAACACAGCGGAGTTTGAGCGGATAACGTTAGCCTTCTATCAAGGAGGCAGGTCAGGAATTAATTACTCCGGATTGTTGAATTTTATACTTAAGCACGGTAGGGACAAAGAGATGGTGTACGAGTTCATGAAGTGGTCCGCTAATCAGCCGTTGTTTACGCAAGACCGTAGGCTGACTCCTGCCTATGCTTCGGCGATTGTAACTTACTTCAAAAAGAATGACCGAGATGCATTCAAGAAACGTGACCTCGTGAAGCATTACTTTAGCTCGCCGAGCCCTGCACTGAAATCGGTCTATGCCAAAGCGAAAGTGGAGTTATCCTCCCCGATGGCTAGGTTCATACATCGTAATAAAAGACAATTGTTTCTCTTATCGACTGTCATTGGTGTGCTCCTGATTGTCGTGGTCGGGGGGCTGTTTGCTCTGAAAGCTGCGGGTGTATTTGATAAGAAGGAGCTTCCAGTTGTCGAGATTCAGCCCGTTAAACCAGTAGAATCTGATATACCCGTGTCAAGTGGTCCAGACGTGGCAGTCTATGCTGAACAAGTCCAAGCCACTGCGGATAAGAAGGGCGAGACGAAGCTTGTTTTCCTTTTTAAAGAGGCTGGAACTTGTCAGGTGTTTAAAGGGGATAAGGTGACTATTGAATCTGCAGATGGGTCGGAATCGCAGACCTATTCTAATCTGGAGCCTGAAGTGACATGTGAAGCTGTAACAGAGGCACCTACCGGAGAGAGCAAGGATGGAGCGGATGCTACTTCTGCTGATATCACGGTACCAACAGACTCGACGGATACTGCCACGGGTGATGCCAAGGACGGGGATACACAGGAATCGGATACGAGTAAAGAGCTTGATGCAGATCAGGCTGACCCTTCTTCAGAAGATAAGGAGTCTGAAGTTATTAAGGGTTCCGAAGCTTCTGAGAAGACCGATGAGCCTGTTACAGGTACGGAAGAGGATAAGGTTAAAGAAGAAGCGTCACCTACTCTAAAGTTAGAGGATTACAAGAGTTCAGTTACGTTAACGTTGAAGAAATTGACCCAAGAAATTCCGGTGGATAGTACAATCGAAGTAAATGGACAAAAATATACATTAGTGGAGAAGCCTGCGGAGTAACGCAGGTTTTTTTCTTACCGTTCAATAGGAGTCAGATATGTAAACTGCATAGGATAGATTATAATAGTATTTAGCGGGTATTCTTGGGTTATGGGCTTTAAGATATTTACGTCAATTCGATCATAAAGAGTGATATAATAATGATCACAGTATATTTCGGAATTAAGGGGCAGACGAATGTCAATTTTGCACAAAATGATTATGGAGAAACCTAACATCGTGTCATTGCAGGTTAATGATTGTCAGGTTTCTTTGTTATATATAGACGGGTTAGTAACGGGGGGCCTTGTATGAATGAAGATAAGGAACCGAAGCTAGATGGTGATCCTATGGATGGGAATTCAGAGTTGATTCTCGAAGGGTACACAGAGATGAGTAACGGTGTGGGTACAGCCTATGCTATTCCAGTATTAACTGTTGGAGATCAGAGATTTCAAGCTGCCAATATATCACGAGAGATTAGACCAGGTGTCGATAGCGTTAAAGTGGGGGATAGAGATATGCCCGTTCAAAAGCTTAGGGAATTAGGTGTGGGCCTGATGGGACGTACGATTCATGGCGCACTGATGGACAAGCCATACAAATTGACTCCTTTAGAGATTATTTACCGAGGAAGCGAGCGTCTACAAGGGGCTTGGAGTCGGATTCAATTTCCCAATCTAATATGGCCCTATGGTGGCGAACATCCGGTGTACGATCATTTGGAATTCCTGGCAAAATGGGGCTTGAACGGCGGTGTAAAAGGTGGGGCTCTCCATCATGCAACGGAACTCCGAATGTTCATGGAACATACGGCGCTAAACTACCCAGAAGTAAAGATGTTAGTTATAGGGAAAAAGAACATATTAGACAAGCTGAAGTTGTTGAGTTGGGATGACATGGATGCGCTATGGCTTGTTGGAACCCAGAAGCAGGAAGTTAGACTGGAGAACATAACGAGTAGCATTGTAATCGCAGCACCTCATGTGGTCAAGCAAGAGATGGTGCAGATGATACCTTTTGATATCATGATCATGCTTGAACCGGACGATCTAACGAAAAGCACAACAACTCAGGTATACAAACAACTGAAACGTATCAAGTCTCGTATCAAGTTGGCGGTTTATTCTGAAGAGGGATATGTGACACAGCCGAAGGTTTCAACCGTGCATATGAATCTTCTAAAGATTAGTGATTATACCTTGCAGCAATATGCGATCTATAATCCTAAGCATCCAAGAAAAGAGCTACCGAAGGCTTACCAAAGGATGCAAAGTACACCGACGCCCCTCCCCTCCCCATCGTTACACATGACCGAAGTGGATGTAGGCATGGTAAAGGACCAGAAGGGATCGCCGATTCCGCGTAGAGAAGCAGGGTATACACCAATGCCATCCTTACCGCTACGGGTACCACCCGTGCAAATGACTGCAACATCAGACATTGCATCCTTATTTCAATCTGATCCGAATAGGATTAAGTTAGGAACAGTAACGGAACACCGGTTCACGAGCAGAGCGAAGGAACTGGTAGACCGTACAGAGGACTATGCAGTATTCATACCCTATATGAATTATTGGCCCACCTATGACAGCATGACAACCGTACAGTCCAAGTGGTATTTCTACTGGAGAGGGGCCGTAAGACGTGGTGAATATCCAGACACCGATCTTTCTTATATTTTCCTATATGTCTATGAGTTAATTAACGGTGTGGGATGGACTAACGCTGTCGACGGATACCATTTGATGGTTGCTGTATGGGTAGCTTACCGTGATCGCCATCTGAAATTGAATGGTTATTTGATAGATTGGATTGCAGATTACGCACTGCTTCACCAACTGGATGTTTCATTAGATATTTTTGATGAAGTACTACAGCAATTGTCTGGCGATTTATTAGAAATCGAGATGTCACGAAGATTTAACGCCGATCCACTAGATGTTCCATTTCCTCTGATGCTGAAGCTGTCAGATTATGATATAAGCAAAAGTAAGTTTTATAATGAGGGTGGGCGTGTACTCATCCAAGAATATGCACCTAAAGTGTTAGCTTTAGTGGATTCTTATTTATTTAAACAGCAAAATATGCGACTGATTAACATATTCTATCCGGGGCTACCTTTGGATAAAGAGAGATTCGTATTCCAGAGTGCTATGTATGATGATTCACTATACGGGAGTACGGTCACCGTTCATGTAACTCGCATTAGCGAGCACATACCTCTTCGTGAATTTATGACCCAATTGGTTAGAACGATCGAGAATAAGCTCCGAGAAATACGTCATTTTAAAGGTAAGCTCCGTGGAATTGAGCTCGAGCCTGAGCTTGAGCGATTGGTGTCACGTTACTTAGATCGTGAGTTGAATGGATTACCGGCTAGAGAGCAGAAGGGACCTGCTGTTGTTATTGATGTAGAGAAGTTAGCTAAATTGCAGCAGGATTCAGAATTTGTGCGGGACATTCTTACCGTAGATTTAGATGATGTAAATGTAGACGATACTAGTGCAGATGAAAGACATATAGAACCTATGGAGTCAAAGAAATCCCACAAAAGGGAAGATTCAGATGCAGGTAAACTACAATTACAGTCTATCGATGATAAAAATATAGATAAAAATAATACATTGGATGTTCTGGTCGAGTGCGAGCCTATGGTGTCTACATCATCTATTTCATGGAATACTACGGGACTTCCTGATGAATGGCGAGAGTGGGTACAAGCACTAAGTCCTAGTTACTTAGAGGCTCTTTATACGCTGAAGCAAGGGCTGGGGTATTCAGAGTTACAACGTATTGCCCAAGATGTTGGGACGATGCCAGAGCTATTACTTGATGGTATTAATGAAGTGGCGATGGATATACTAGGCGATCTTGTAATCGATGGAGATGTCATAATGGAAGAGTATGTGCCACTATTTGCAAACTTAACAAGAGGTGAACGCCATGAATGAAGTCAAAATTCCAAGAAGAATGACAACAGCACTCGTCAATTCACTAACCGCTGGTGTAGTTCCTAGAATTGGATTGGAGCATATTGCCGTTGGGCGTAAATATGAGGTCGAGGCGATACTACGTGATATGGATAATGTCGCTGAAGGTGGAGCTACATTTAAGCTAATTACGGGTCGTTATGGTAGCGGTAAAAGCTTTCTATTACAAATGATTCGTAATTATGCGATGGATCGTGAGTTTGTTGTCGCAGATGCGGATCTATCACCTGAGCGTAGATTGGTAGGTACCAAAGGGCAAGGGCTGGCGACGTATCGTGAGCTGATTACGCATCTATCTACACGGACTAGACCAGATGGGGGAGCGCTTGAAGTTATTTTGCAGAAATGGATTTCTTCCATTCAGCAAGATGTAATGAAGGAGTTGAATCTCCGTCCTGATGATGCTGCCTTGATTCTTGAAGTGGAGCAGAGAATATATGCGATTACAGGGAAAATGCATAATCTAGTACACGGCTTTGATTTCGCTAAGGTGCTGGCCATGTATTGGAATAGTTATAAATTAGCCGATGATGAGGGCAAACAAGCGGCTCTACGCTGGCTTCGAGGGGAATTTGCTACGAAGACAGAAGCGAAGAAGGAAATGGGTGTCGGCGTCATCATTAATGATGACAATTGGTATGATTATATGAAGTTATGGTCCGAATTCATAGCCCATATTGGCTATAAAGGGTTGCTTCTTTTTATTGATGAAGGCGTGAACCTTTATAAAATTACGAATAGTATCTCTCGTCAGAGTAACTATGAGAAGTTGTTAATGATGTTCAATGATACGATGCAAGGAAAGGCAGAACATCTGGGGATCTTCATGGGTGGAACACCCCAATTTGTAGAGGACACACGACGAGGACTGTATAGCTATGATGCTCTTCGTTCACGACTGGTGGAGGGGCGTTATGGTGCGGAGGGCTTGAAGAATTACACAGGACCGATGATTCGATTGGATATGTTATCACATGAGGAAATATTAATTCTGTTACAGAAGTTGAGAAGCATTCATGCCATGCAATATGGATATGAGATTCAGATAACGGATAATCAGCTCGTCCAATTTATGGAGCTTGCTGTCGGTAGAATGGGGGCAGATGAACTGCTTACCACGCGTGAAGTCGTAAGAGATTTCATGGACTTACTGAATACGTTATATCAGAATCCTGAGAAGTCGTTCGAAGATCTCATTGGAGAGAGAACCATTCCGTCAGCAACTGAAGATCCTGATGAAGTGAACGATTTTCTTGCGGAGTTTGAGCTATGAGTGACAACCCCTTTTATAGATTAGCACCCTTTATTCAAGAATATATCTATAACAAAAGGTGGGACGAGCTGCGCGAGGCTCAAGTTGAAGCTTGTCGTGTTCTATTCGATACACCGAATCACTTACTCATTGCATCAGGGACAGCAACGGGTAAGACGGAGGCCGTTTTCTTTCCAGCTTTGACAGAACTTCATGATCGGCCATCGAGTTCTGTAGGGATCCTATATATTAGTCCGTTGAAAGCGCTGATTAATGATCAATTCGAGCGCCTGAATGATCTGCTCCGAGAGGCGAGAATTCCTGTATGGCATTGGCATGGGGATGTATCGCAAGCAGAAAAGACAAAATTGATGCGTAAACCATCAGGTGTACTGCAAATTACGCCTGAGTCGCTTGAAGGACTACTCATGAATCGGCCTAATGCTATTCCGGCGTTATTTAACGACCTTCGTTACATCATTATTGATGAGGTTCATGCCTTTATGGGATCAGACCGTGGGATTCAGGTGCTGTGCCAGCTGGCTAGAATAGAACGTATGGCTTACTGTACGCCGCGAAGAATAGGTCTGTCTGCAACGCTTAGCGACTATGATGCTGCGACAGA
This sequence comes from Paenibacillus sp. DS2015, assembly GCF_050433705.1. Lineage (NCBI taxonomy): Bacteria > Bacillati > Bacillota > Bacilli > Caryophanales > Paenibacillaceae > Paenibacillus > Paenibacillus sp. DS2015. The sequence goes on from NZ_JBNPWS010000020.1 coordinate 54,973, forward strand.
TTGGCTAGGTGCAGGGACTTCGAGGTCTGTTGAAGTGGTTGCCCCACAAGGTGGACGCAAATTGAAGCTAAGTGTGGAACACTTCTCATTCCCCGATGCCCGTACTGAGGAACAGGCACAAATGCTTGAGATGGCTAAACAGGCCTATCACGATTATATTTATGACCATACGCATCGTAAAAAAGCCTTGGTCTTCACCAATAGTCGCTCTGACGCGGAATTAATGACGCTGGAGTTACGCCGCATTGCTGCTAAACGTCATGAGCCTGACGTATTCTATGTGCATCATGGCAGCATCTCAGCCATGCTTCGTGAAGAGGCAGAAGCAGCACTACGGACAGGGCATGGGCCTGCTGTGGCTGCGGCTACGCTCACACTTGAACTAGGGATAGACCTTGGCGAACTGGAACGTGTCGTGCAATTAGGCGCGCCGTATAGCAGTTCTAGCTTCGTACAACGGTTGGGTCGTTCAGGTCGCCGAGGAGATGCTCCATCTGAAATGTTATTCGTGTGCCCGGAAGAAGAAGATGAGGAGGCTCAGCTTCCTGCTCGCATGCCATGGACACTGCTTCGAGCCATTGCGGTCATTGAGCTATATGTGCGGGAAAAGTGGGTAGAGTCGTTGACAACACGTCAGATGCCGATCGGTTTGCTGTACCATCAGACGATGAGCGCGCTCAAAAGCTTAGGGGAAGCAACGCCTGCTGACCTTGCTAGAGCCGTGTTAACGTTACCTTCTTTTAAGCAGATAGAGCCTAGCGATTACAAAACATTCCTGAATTATTTACTGCAAACCGATCATATTCAGCGGACAGAGGAAGGTTCGCTTATTATCGGACTTATGGGCGAACGAATCGTGAACAATTTCCGCTTCTATGCTGTGTTTAAAGATGATGAAGAGCATGTAGTCTACAATGGAACAGAGGAGATCGGCTCCATTACGACGGTTCCGCCTCCAGGTTATTGCTTCTCGTTGGCTGGGAAGCTGTGGAAGGTGGAGGAAGTAGACACGAAACATAAAGCAGTTTACGTTAAATCGGCACGCGGCAAAGTGGACACACTCTGGCTGGGGGCCGGAGGTGATGTGCATACCCGTGTGGTACACAAGATGCGTGATATTTTAGCGGATGACGTCATCTATTCTTATCTAGCACCGAATGCGGTCAATCGTCTGGAGCGGGCACGCCGGCTTGCACGTGAGAGTGGAATGCTGAAAAGTATAGTCATCCCTGCTGGGGGAGATTCTGTATTTGTGATGCCATGGATCGGGAGTAAGCAATTCCGTACGTTGGAACGGCTTATTAAGAACAACTTGATGGATAAATTGGCTTTACGCTCTGTAACACCGATGGAGCCATACTATATGGTTGTGTCCGGTAGAACGAGCGCCGAGAACCTTTTGGGACAGATTCTAGCAGAGTGCTCGAACTGTGGAGATCCTATTTCACTATTAGCTCCAGATGAAGCGCCCTATTTAGGGAAGTATGATGAGTTTGCACCTACAGAATTAATACGTAGAGCTTTTGCAATCGACGGGCTTGATGTAGGTGGACTGGCTAAATCGTTGCAATAATGTGAAAGAGTCCATCATCTAAGGTTACTATATCTAGTAGGTATAACAAAAAAGCCTCTGTCTGAACGATGACGGGGCTTTTTTGTTTGTTTCAACTTACTATTCGTTTTTGTATGAAAGTCCAGGGAATACAGTATAACTATTTACATCAAAGTATTGTACTCGTTTCCATGTTTTTATTTTGCCTTGAGCGATTTCATAATCCCAAATCTCTCCAAATAATTTATCTTCGTAAGTTATGACTTTTACTCTCACCTTGAGTCCGTTTTTTGTGCGTTGAGCATCTACAATCTCATAATCAAGTATTGCTGGATACATGCCACCGATCGGTATCAAATCAAATCCTTCCACGACAACGGACTTGATTAACTCATCATCACGATTATCAAAACCAGCTATATGGATCGCAATGAGATTTCTAACACCGGCCCAACTGCTGCTACCTATATTGAGTTCTTCTTTCCATATATCTTCTTGAGAAGATACATTTCTATCTTTAATTGTAACTGTCTGATTTTTTTGATCCCAACTCACATTTGCACCTAACGCTTTTGAGACATAACTTATAGGTACCATTACTCGATTATCAATCATTCGTGGTGCTACATCTGGAGAGACTGCTTGACCATTTACTACGATCTTAATTGTTCCCTTCGCAAAGGCTAAACCTACGACTGCACTTAGCAAAAAAACGACTGCAAAAAGTGAAATTACGAGCTTTTTTTTCATTTTAATTATCCTCCTTTAAGTATCTATATATTAAAGACGTAAAAAATGGATATAGTTTCAGTCGTATAACCAGTAAATCATAAAATAAATCACTAGCTTTAGACCGTATACGAATGATTGTTTCCTAAGATTACATACAGAAATATGCTAATTATTTGTCATCTTCAACTAAAAATATATCCTCCAAATTATTCATATCCTTAGTCCCTAATGATTGTATTTTTCCCTGCGAATTAATTGTTCCATATTCCGCAAGCCCTGCATGTGTACTAATGTTATAATAAACCCAATTTTGTTTTAAATTAGGATTATTACCTCTCTCAGCAAGCACAGTATTAGTTGGAATTAATAAAAAGGGGTTTTTAGAACTTTCTTTCAAAGTCCCTGTCCAAGTTATCCAAACAGCATTTCCCTTCAATTTATAATGGTTTACGATGCCATCCGCAATCATGAAAAACTCATTGGATTTTCCTTCAGGAAAGTAGATACGTAGATTCCCGCCAAATTGGTTTTCATCCGTATTTTCTATTTTCAATAGAATATCATTTTTCAATGCTGTTTTATTGTTATTTTGAAGTGTAACGATGTTGTTTTCTTGATCTGATATCTTTAAGGTTTTCGATTTATTATCCCAACTTAGTATCTTCAAACCTTCCAAATGTTCAATTACCTTTATGGGTACGTATGTTACTCCCTTGACAATGAACGGCGATGAAGTTTCTTCTACAGCTACATTATTAATATATATATCTGGTGTTTTCTGTGTTGCTGCACTTGTTAAACTAGTCAATAGGAGATTAGACATGAAGAAAATAACTAAAGTAACTAAAGCCTTGGTTTTCACTTTTTAAATCCCTCCGAGTGTATTGTTAATAAATACCACAATAATGCGCTATATTGTTATAACGATACATACTTCCTAAAGTTGCGAATAATAGGATTTATTTTCAAAAATATGATTTCCAAAGATAGCGATCCAAGATCGCTCCGTTATTCAAGCTTCCTTCTAGAAGAGAAGACTGGCGTTCTACGCTCAGGTCAGTTGCTGCAATTTTTGGGAGATTGGACAGTGTAGGGGAGGTTATCGCGAGTTACGAGCATCAAGCGGAGGAAACCCAAAAAACGCTTAGCCGTTCTGTTCATCGGCAGACGGTAGCCTTCCTACGGATTTCAGCAGATGGAATTAGACTTTATGATGATGAAACTTTATTTGAAGCAATCTTAAACCATCCTTGTTGACAACAGTGTGTCAAGAACGAAATGAAAACGAATATATCATGGTTACTATTTCTATGGTTTCGCTGTACCCAATTCGTTTAAGGTAAGTGGAGGATATGACTTTAATGACCGACCCTTTCTGTAATTTTAAGGGTGTTATGGTTTGAGGTACACCCGGTTATGTGTTATCATTTTAGTGACAGTATGAAGCAAAGGGGGAAAAGCTATGAAACAAATCCATAGATTGCTTAGACTATTTATATTTATGGGTATGGTTTTTGTGATGGCCTTTTCTTTTCCAGTGTCTTCTCATACTGAGTATACGAGCGAGTCGATCCCTGAAGAGATTACAAGTGAATCCAATGTGCCAACAGCAGCTGTTCGTAAGCCTTCACCGCTTCTCCTCAAGCTGAAGATGATCACTAGATTATTGCCTATACTTTTTTTAGTCTCGTTAATAGCTTTGCTATGCCTTCCGAACCGCCACACGCCATTTAAATCCAGTATACGGGTGTTATTACGCAAATTATTTTTAGATCCTATTCGATTCACCTCCACTTTTGTGAGTTAAGAAATTCCCCTTGTTTATTCGTTGACCCTAAAATATCTGCTTATTATTGTACGAAATCGTAAAAGATAGAACTATGTCCTAATTCCGTTGAAAAATAGAGATCAACACCGTTCATTTCGGACGATGTATTTGAGTCTATTTAAATATATAAGCAGAATAATTGGAGGTATTTTAATAATGAATGTAAGAGAAACAGATCTACCAGGAATCGGAAAGAAATTTCAGGTTACGACCCGTGGTGGAGATAAGCTAATCATTATTATCCATGACGATGGTAGACGTGAAATGTACCATTTCGAGTATGATGATCCTGACGAAAGTATCTCCATGATTACTATGGATGATGATGAAGCACGTATCATTGCAGCGATTGTGGGTGGAATGACGTATGTTCCCAAAGCACTTGAAAAAGTGGATATGGCATTTGATGAGTTGATTATTGAATGGTACAAACTTGACAATAGCTACGCTGCCATCGGTAAATCGATTGGTGAACTGAATGTAAGACAGAACTCAGGAGCAATGATTATTGCCGTTGTTGAGAATCATAAGAAGCACGTTAATCCAGGTCCAGATTTCGTCATTCCTTCGGAATCCACATTGGTTGTTGTTGGCGAACGCGAACAGCAGAAATCATTCAAACAAATCTTACTGAATGGAAGTGGTTAAATAGATGGACCATTTAGTTTTTGAAGTGGGCTTGGCTATCGCCCTAATAGCGGCAGCCGGTCTTTTGGCTAATAAGATACGATTTTCAGTAATACCCTTCTATATCCTTATTGGGATGGCTGTAGGCCCGCATGCGATGAGTTTTTGGCATTTCGATTTCCGGTTCATTGAAAGTGCTCCATTCATCGATTTTCTGGGTCGAATAGGTGTATTGTTTCTATTGTTCTATTTAGGAATTGAATTCTCCATCGGTAGACTGATTAAGTCAGGTAAGAATATCGTTATGGGTGGGTCTATATATATTGGTATTAACTTTTTCTTAGGTCTTATGCTGGGATGGCTCGCTGGATTCCCTATCGCAGAGATTCTAGTCATTGCAGGAATCACCACCATATCCTCTAGTGCAATCGTAGCTAAAGTCCTCGTTGATTTGAAACGTACTGCTAATACGGAGACAGAAATGGTGCTTGGAATTACCATGTTTGAAGATGTATTCTTGGCCGTCTACTTATCTATCCTCTCTGGTATCGTACTTAGTGACTCCTCAAGTGTCTGGGGTGTATTGCTCACCGCTTCAATCGCGTTAGGATTCATGCTCGCCATGATTATTATTGGACGCAAAGCTGTTCCTCTATTAAATAAGCTACTCAACATTCGATCGAATGAGTTATTTATTCTTGTTATTTTTGGTGCATTGTTTCTAGTGGCAGGTTTTTCTGAGACCATTCACGTTGCTGAAGCAATCGGAGCTTTACTTTTTGGACTTGTGTTAGCGGATACTGAACATGCGAAACGTATTGAGCATATGATTATGCCTTTTAGAGACTTTTTTGGAGCTATCTTTTTCTTCAGCTTCGGTCTATCTATTGATCCGATGGCGATGTTTGGTGCCGTTTGGTTATCTCTTGCCGCAGTGGCCTTGACGATCTTTGGTAACCTTGTAGCGGCTATTCTGGCTGGAAGAAGTGCGGGGTTATCTACTAAAGCATCTTTTAATATTGGATTTACGATCATGGGCCGTGGAGAATTTTCCATTATTATGGCTAACTTAGGTAAGGCTGGAGGGCTTATGCCTGTATTACAAAGCTTCACTGCTTTGTATGTGCTTATTATGGCGATTCTGGGTCCGCTACTCTCTAAAGAATCCAAGCATATCTACAATTTTATGGATAAAATATTCAAATTTAAGGATTCCAAAAGAGGGAAAGAGCGTAAGGTCAAGCCAATTATTCCAGAGAATAATGGGACATAAACTCCTGTTGGGGTTCACAGGTTAAATTGCTACTCTAGAGATATCCGTTGAATAGGATATTGCCTATGGCGGAAGAGGAGGATTTACTAGTGAAAACACTACACACATCGTTAGAATCTTCTCATCGTTCTGTTAAAGAGGGCTCCATCAAAAAATGGTCTATCAAAGTATTGTTCATTATTGTGGGAAGTATATTAGCCTCTGTAGGACTTGAATTGTTTTTAATTCCCAATCAGATCATTGTGGGCGGCATGACTGGGATTTCAGCATTGTTTGCACATGTTACGGAGATGAGGTTAGGTTTGTTTCTATTCCTCTTCAATGTCCCTTTTATGCTAATGGCCTATAGACATCTTCGGAGGGAATTTATACTATTGGCGGTCCTTGGACTCGGGGTGTTCTCATTTACGGCGATCTTTCTGCATCCCATTCCTGCCCTTATTGAACATCCAGTATCTGCTGCGATCTGTGGAGGAATATCGTTGGGACTAGGTATCGGTATCGTTGTTCGATTTGGGGGTATGCTGGACACACTTGAAATGGCTGATCGCACTTTAGCGAGAGTAAGAATCCCGCTGTCGCTAGATAATCTCATTATGGTGATCAATTGTGTGATACTGACAGCTGCCGGCATTATTTTCGGTTGGGATCAAGCCATGTACTCGATTATAGCTTATTTACTCGCATTTGAGATGGTGCATATCACGCTTGGGGGATTCTCTTTGCACCGGATGACGTACGTGGTTAGCCATCGGCATGAGGAAATTGCAGAAGCGTTAAGCATGCGGCTTCGTCTGGAAAACATGGGAGAAGATGATCATACGGAGCACCACGAACAAGTAAAGGTTGGAAATACAATCATTTATGATGTTTCTGGACTACCCACATCTCTGGTGTACAAGGTTCATATTTTTGAGTTAGCTCAATTCAGAGGAATTGTAAAGTCTATTGATCCTGACGTTAGTATTTCGAATGTCTCGGATAGAATGACAACTGCCGTTCATAAGCAGTAACGGTATAGTCCATTTAAATACGAATTTAATTTAAAAAGTCTACTTCATGGTTAACCACGGAGTAGGCTTTTTGCTGTTGCATGCTAGATGAGAAGACGACAGCATCATATTTATATCCTTGTAATGTTTACTAACATAATAAAGTGACGGGTAGTGCGTGAAGTCTAATAATATCGTAAATACTGTATATATTTACAAATAAGATGGATACGAATTGACCCAAAATATTCCTGATCGTATATTGTTGGTAAGGAAACTTAACATCAATCGTTTGCGGAATGTAGAAGCAGAATATTTATCATTAGGGGGACTGTGAATGAGATGGATGAGGAAATGTAGCCCGAAGAGTGTAACTTTGGTACTAATGTTGGTGCTATTTACGGTATTGATAGGATGTTCTCAGGAAGCAGCACAGACACCTAAATCTGAACCGACGGAACCCGTGAACACATCTACGCAGGTAGTGGAAGAGAGTAAAGAGAAGGAATTACCGCGTGTTGCATTTGTCTATATTGGACAGCCGGGTGATGGGGGCTGGACGTACGAACATGATAAAGGACGTCAGTATATGGAGGAGAAGCTTGGAGTTAAAGCTGACTTCGTGGAGAATGTGCCGGAAAGTGCTGATGCAGAGCGTGTGATTACGGAACTGGCACAGAGTCATGACATTATATTTACGACTAGCTTTGGATATATGGATTACACATTGAACGTTGCTAAGAAATTTCCAAAGGTTATATTTATGCACACAGCCGGTTATAAGACCGCCGAGAATATGGGGACTTACTTTGGACGTAATTACGAAGTGAGTTACTTATCTGGGATTGCGGCAGGTAAAATGACTAAAAATAATACGATAGGTTACGTTGGAGCCTTTCCGATTCCGGAAGTTATTTATAACATTAATGCCTTTGAATTAGGTGTTCAAAGTGTAAATAAGGACGCTAAGGTACAAGTGGTATGGAGCAACACATGGTTCGATCCAGCAACGGAACGTCAAGCAGCGATTAGCTTACTTGATAAAGGAGCAGACATATTGCTAGCTTATCAAGACTCTCCGGCGACGATCCAAGCCGCTGCTGAAAGAGGAGCTTTTGCTGGGGGAAATGACTCGGATATGAATCGGTTTGCACCAGAGACTTATTTGACGAATCCAATCTGGAATTGGGGCCCGTATTATACAAAAGTCGTGCAAGATGTGATGGATGGAACATGGACGAATGAACAGTATATGGGTGACATGAAGGATGACATGGTCGGATTAGCACCCCTGGGTAAGAATGTTCCGGAGGATGTGAAGAAACTTGTAGAAGATGCTAAGGCTAAAATCCTGAGTGGTGAGCTACACGTGTTCTCTGGTCCGATCTATGACAGCACAGGTACGTTAAAGGTGGAAGAAGGACAGACGCTATCCGACGCCGACATTCTTAGTAACAATTGGTTTGTTAAAGGTGTGGAAGGAACCATTCCTCAATAACTATAACATTTAAGTATGAAACAGATTGGAGTCTTGAAGCGGATCATTCCCATGCATGTCTAAGGGGATGATCCTGCTATATATGATTGGGTAGGGAGTGAGTGTGTATGGGTTACCAAGATCACATCTTGTATTTAAAGAGATGTATTGAAGTATCTAAAGACGCAAGAGAACATGGAAACACCCCTTTTGGTGCCGTGTTGGTGAGTCCGGAGGGTCAGATTTTGCTAGAACAAAGAAATGTTGAAATTACGGAATCCAAGTGCACAGGACATGCGGAGGCAATGCTAATGGAAGCTGCCTCCAAAAGCTACGATAAGCTATATTTATGGGGATGTACATTATATACAACGGCGGAACCGTGTGCAATGTGTGCAGGTTCCATCTATTGGGGCAATGTCGGTAGAGTGGTCTATGGCATTACGGAGAAAAGATTAGCAGAATTGACAGGAGACGACGAACAGAATTTAACACTAAACCTACCTTGTACAGAAGTCTTTGCGAGAGGTCGGAAGAATATTAAAGTGATTGGTCCTTTTCCTGAATTAGAGCAAGAAACCGTGGCAGTCCATGCTGGTTTTTGGACCTAAACATACTCATTCGATTAGAAGGATGTGGGGAGATGACAGAATGGTCTGTTGAAATGAAACAAATTACCAAGAAGTTCGGTACTGTAGTTGCCAATGATGCTGTAGATTTCTTGGTGGGTGTAGGAGAGATTCATGCGCTTCTAGGGGAGAATGGCGCAGGTAAAAGTACAATGATGAGCATGCTTAGTGGTATGTATCGTGCTGATCAGGGCAGTATTCGTATTCATGGGCAAGTAGTAGAGATCTCATCACCGAAGATGGCAATGGATCTTGGAATTGGTACGGTACATCAGAACTTTCGTTTAGTACCGACTCTTACAGCTATGGAGAATATCGTACTTGGTGAGAAGAGCAGCGTGTGGCGTGGCAGGTCATGGCACAAGCGTAAGAAAGAAGAGGTTGGAGAGCTCGCACAGCATTATGGGCTAGGATTTCCTGTAGACACGCCAATATGGCAGTTGTCTGTTGGTGAGCAGCAGCGTGTAGAGATTGTGAAGACACTCTACCGAGGGGCAGATATTATCATTTTGGATGAACCGACGTCTGTGTTAACTCCGGGTGAGGTAGAGCAACTTTTTCTGACGATGGAACGATTGAAGCAGAGCGGTAAGAGCATGATTATTACAACTCATAAGTTGAAGGAAGTTATGGCAGTATCTGATCATATCTCAGTGATGCGTAAGGGGAAAATGATTGCTAGTATGCCGAAGCAACGTACCCATGAACATCATTTAGCGATGCTGATGGTAGGTCGAGAAATGAAAGTGCCAGAGCAGAGGGAGAGTCAGAGTTGTGGTGAGATTATTCTGTCTGTACATCATCTGAATGCGAAGGGCGATGATGGGCGACAGGCATTGAAAGATGTGAGTTTGGATGTGTTTCGGGGAGAAATCGTGGGCATAGCGGGTGTTGCTGGTAATGGTCAGAAGGAGCTTGCTGAAGTGCTGACAGGAACTCGTGCTAAGAGTGGGGGGACCGTCGAATATGATGGACGGCAGATTCAGAAGTCCTCTGTAAGGCACTTAATTGAGGGTGGAATTGCCCATATCCCAGAGAATCGAATGAAAAGTGGATTGGCTGGAAGCTTGGGGGCTGTAGATAATCTACTTTTAAAGTCCTATCGCCAACGTGAACGTTCCATATTCGGTTTTTTAAGGAAGAAACATAATGAGCAGTGGAGCCGAGATATGATCGAACAATTCGATGTCGTTACACCTGCATTGCATACACCCGTTCGGCAGTTGTCAGGTGGTAATCAACAAAAGCTACTGTTTGCAAGAGAAGTCGAGCAGAACCCGCAGTTAATGATCGCTGTACATCCTACACAAGGACTCGATATAGCTGCCTCTGAATCTGTATGTGATCTGCTCTTGAATTTAAGAAACCGAGGGAGTGGTATCTTACTGATCTCTGAGGATTTGGATGAATTACTAGAGATGTGTGACCGAATTGTTGTTTTGTATGATGGAACGGTAAATGGAGAAGTAACGCGTGAGGAGGCTAATAAAGAGACCCTTGGGTTGTATATGGCAGGCATGACGAAAGAGAGGGAGGAAGCGGTATGAATTCCAAGCAACCAGACCCTAAGCTCATGTCGAATAAAGACGAATTAGTCATCGGTTCATCACGATTTCCATTTCGACTGCAATATGATTCTACGAGAACTTCAAGCAAGTGGTGGGTCACGATCATTTCAATTGTCATGGCTTTGTTATTCTGTGCTGTGCTGATGTCATTTGGCGGAATGAACCCGTTTACCGTATATGCCAAAATGTTCACAGGTGCCTTTGGCTCCACCTATGGATTTAGTGAAACGATAGTGAAAGCTATTCCACTGTTGCTCTGTGGTCTTGGTGTAGCTGCAGCCTACCGTATGTCACTTTGGAACATTGGGGCGGAGGGGCAATTCATTATGGGAGCGATTGGGGCCGCTTCAGTGACCATTCTATTCCCGGATCTTTCAGGTGCACTGTATATTCCGTTCATGGTGTTAGGGGGGATCTTGGGAGGAGCTGCGTGGGGGCTATTAACAGCTATTCCTAAAGCCTACTTCGGAGTAAATGAATTAATATCTTCACTGATGCTGAACTATATTGCACTACTGTTCTTAGATTATTTAGTGTATGGACCTTGGAGAGATCCGAAGGGATTTAACTTCCCGGGGAGTAAAGAATTTGAATTAAATCAGCAACTAATCACCTTATTTGGAACCAGAGTTCATATCGGAATTCTATTTGCCCTTATTGCGGTCGTATTGTTCTCATTCTTTATGAATCATACCCGGTGGGGATACGAGATGAGAATCATCGGCTCTAATCCGAATGCCGCTTCATATGCAGGCATGAATATTAATAAACAAATTCTAGTAGTCATGATGATTAGTGGCGGTCTAGCGGGTCTAGCTGGGGCTAGTGAGGTAAGTGGTGTAACCCATCGATTGATGTATGGTATTTCACCAGGGTATGGATATACCGCAATCATCGTAGCTTGGATAGCTAAGCTTAACCCATGGGGAATGATTGTTTCCTCCGTAATGTTCGGTGGATTGATTGTAGGCGGGTATAGCGTGCAGACAATTGGGCTACCGTCATCCATGTCACTAATGCTTCAAGGAGCGATGCTATTTTTTCTGATCGGTGGAGATATGGCGGGTAGGTTTAGAATCATTCGACATCAACCCAAGGTCGCGAATGCATAAATATACTAGAAAGTAGGACAGGAGAGAGGCGGTGGAACATGGATTTTATAATGAACCTGCTTGTCGTTGCGATATCAGCGGGTACACCGTTACTATTTGCTGCGTTGGGCGGTATTCTGTGTGAACGATCAGGCGTGGTTAATCTAGGAACAGAAGGAATCATGCTGATGGGAGCGGTATCGGCGTGTTTGACATATATTCATTCTGGAAGCTTTATTCTAGCGGTACTAGCCGCGATCGGCAGTGGATGTTTATTAGGGTTATTACATTCGTTTCTTAGTATTACGCTAAAAGCGAATCAGAACGTTAGTGGGCTCGGAATTACGTTGTTCGGCACAGGCCTGAGTGCGTATCTCGGTAAACCCGCCGCAGGAACACCCATTCCAGGATCTGTTCCTAAGGTGAATCTGCCATGGCTTGATGGCGTACCTATCCTAGGAAATCTATTTGCACATTTAGACATACTCATCTGGTTCAGCTTCTTGCTCGTTATTATGCTTCATTTCTATATGAACAAGACTTCTTGGGGGCTTCACCTACGCTCTGTTGGAGATAGCCCAGCTACGGCGGACGCGATGGGTTTGCGGGTTTATATGATTAGATATGCGCATGTCGTTGCAGGTTCCGCTTTGATGGGTCTTGCAGGAGCGTACCTTCTACTGGCATACTCGCCAAGTTGGATTGAGAATATGACTGCAGGAAGAGGCTGGATTGCCATTGCACTCATTATTTTTGCTAGGTGGAGTCCAGGGCGGGCGCTTATATGTGCATACATGTTTGGTGCAATGGATGCTATTGGATTTCGGTTACAGATTATTGGAAGTGAAATTCCATCCTATTTTCTGAAAATGATTCCGTATGTGCTCACCATTATCGTGCTCATGTTCTTCGGCTGGCGTAGTCGTCACCAACTATCCAATCAACCCCAGTCGCTCGGCGTGCCTTACATCCGTGAGCAGAGGTTGTGAGAATAGGACAAAGGCAAGTCTATTTTGGGATCAAAACCAAAATCAGTGCATGACATCGATTGAACGGACACCAGAGACCTTATTTGCTGTAATTACCCTGATTCTGGATCTCTACGGACACCAAAGACCTTATTTCACATCATTCTAGGTGATTGGGACCCATTATGGGTAAATAAGAGCTTCTGTGTCCGTTAGGATGAAGCCTAAATACGTCAAGCACTGATTGCATTGAATCATATTGTCTTGTTTGAATATCCAATGACATAAGGTGAGCGTTTTCCGAGAGTATTCAGGGAAGCGATCACCTTATGTCATCGGAGCGTTAAGCGCTGTTTTTTGAGTGTCTACTTAAAGGTGGATAATACCAAACAGGGTCCGTCATTATCTTGTTATATGCTGTATAATCTCCCCGTCTTTTCTAGAAATAGAGTATTGAGCAATCGGGACAACATCCTCATCTAAAAATATGACCTTGTAGGAAGGTATATGTTCGCCCTTTTCAGTTACAGCATAAACCTCATTTGTCTGAACTGTAAAATGACTACTTAAGTAAGCACTATTTTCAGAAAAATTTTGTTTTGCGATTGTAACTGCATTCTCCATTGTTATATTGCTTGTGCACCCAACAATAAATATACATAGTGCAAATAAAGTAGTTGAGAGTTTCTTCATATTATTACACCCACCCATTTACTATCGACATGGTGATACTTCCTCAATTAGAACAATACATCAAAAAACTATAATTCACCAAATTATTAGCGACCTAAAAGGAAGATGGAACAGCTTCGCTTGGAGCTGGTATGTGATAATGAACATGGGCCAACATGGAAACCCATGAATAACATGCTAATTATTGATGCAGGGAGTACGCTTTTGAGATCCCCTAAGATCAAATAAGAGCAAGGAAGCCTCCATCTTATGATGTGATTGAGGTCCCCTTGCTCTTATATTATGAAATAATCAGAAAATATGAGCTCTTAACTCATGACTTTCTCGTTTTACTCGTTGCTGTATTTTGAATCATTTCCATGACCTGATTTATGGTATTTTCCCCATTATAGTTAGCCATGTTCTGCGCAATCTCATCTCTTCTAGAAGTCAGTAGTTCGACCGCGTCGATGAAGGATTCGTCGGTTAATGTTTCCTCTTCTAACACTTCAGCATAGCCCGCCTTTCTAAAAGAATGGGCATTCAATATTTGATCGCCTCGACTCGCTGCTCTAGAGAGTGGAATTAATAGCATCGGTTTGTGGAGGGCGAGAAATTCGAAAATAGAATTAGAGCCAGCTCTAGTGACAACGATATGTGCAGCAGCTATGACATCTGTCAATTCATCATGAAGGTATTCATATTGTTGGTATCCCTCACGTTCAATCGAAGGATCAATTTGGTTTTTTCCACAAATATGAACGATTTGGAATTGCGTGAGTAAGTGATCTAAGTTACCTCGTACAATTCCATTAATTCGCTTCGAACCTAAGCTTCCACCCATAATAAGCATGACCGGTTTAGAAGAAGTGAATGTTAGAAAAGAGAGACCTTTAGCAGTGTCGCCACTTCGTAAGTCATCACGGATAATAGATCCTACATAGATAGCTTTATCACTCTTTAACTCATTTAACGTCTCAGGGAAAGTTACGCATACTTTGGTGGCTAGCGGAAGAGCAATTCGATTTGCAAGCCCTGGCGTAATATCCGATTCGTGTATAACGATAGGGACATGATTTAATTTTGCACCAATCACAACGGGTACGGAGACAAAGCCTCCTTTAGAGAAGACAACATCGGGTTTTATTTTTCTGATGAGTGAGTAAGCTTCAAATACACCCTTAATGATTCGAAAGGGATCCTTGAAGTTCTCAATATTTAGATATCTACGAAGTTTGCCAGTCGAAATGCCATAGTACTCAACATTGTCGAAAGGTTGAATGAGCTCTGCTTCAATTCCTTTTTTGGAACCCATATAGGCAATGTTCCAGCCGAGTTCTGTAAACTTAGGAATAAGAGCCATATTAACGGTGACGTGACCGGCAGATCCACCGCCTGTGAATAAAATTTTCTTGGACATATTATGAACCTCGCCTTTTCTCTTCAAATCTAGTTCGGATTAACCTGAACCATAGCTTGTTTACCACTAAGTTGTATTCCGGATTGTTTCGTACCCAGAGATGCTAGTTCTTTGGTTAGGTTCTCTAGTAATTCTTTGGCTTTAATGCCTTCCTTGCCTTTGATACGTACAACAAGCATAACAGCATTTCCTGCTTTAAGCATTCGCTCTGCTTGGTTTTTCTTCGTCTCGTAATCATGGTCTTCGATCTGAGGAGTCAGACGGAGCTCTTTTACCTTAATACTTTGCCCCTGTTTACGTGTTGCTTGCTGAGATTGTTGTATTTCTTGTTTGGCCGCACCTGCTCGAATCAATTTACAGGGTGGTGGACTGCTTAAAAGAGAGGTACAGACTAGATCTACCTTGAGTTTCTTAGCCAAGGCTAGAGCGTCGGCGGTAGCAATGACCCCTAAATCTTCACCATTCACTCCTGTTAGTTGAACCTCGGCTGCCTTGATTTTATCATTCTTAATCATATGGAATACACCTGAACTTTCACATGGGATAATGACCCCATGTTAGCGCGTGGCAGGACAAATATCAACCTTTTTAGTATATTGAAAGTGGATAGAACATCGTGAGGAGCCTATGAAGATTGGCCATCCCTAGACCCTGAAAGGCCGTCGTAAGGAGGAGGGTCTATCCTGCATGGGCTCTCAATTAGGGTTAGAATCCGAATGGGAGTATTCTTTGGTGTGATCATTAATAAGTTTTTGATTCCAGACGTCGAGCGATAATCGACAGTGTGTAATTGACAATGAAATATAATACAGCTGCGAGCAGTAGAGCTGGAATAACATAATTGAAGTTCTGTCCGCTAAGAATCTGTACATTATGCATAATCTCCGGTAGTGAAATGATGATAGCGAGAGAGGTGTCCTTAAGTAGTGAAATGAATTGACTGACCATGGGTGGGGACATCCGACGTAAGGCTTGTGGGAGTATGATATTCCAGAAAGTCTGCATGTAACTAAGTCCTGAGGAACGAGCCGCTTCAATCTGTCCCTTATCAATAGAATTCAATCCACTCCGCACAATTTCTGAGATCATGGCACCTTCGAATAACGCTAACGCAGCGACAGTTGACCAGAAGGGAGACATACGGACGCCTAGCTGGGGTAATACCAGTTGAATAAAAAATATAATGAGTAGAAGTGGAAGATTACGAATGATGTCTGAGAAAATAGCTGTTAATCGAGCGACGATAGGCATTCGAGTATATCTTAAAGTACCTAACACGACTCCAAGTACGAAGCTTAATAGAATAGAAATAAGTGCGACCTCTAACGTAACTAGGAAGCCATGCATAATAAATTTTAGATTAGGAAAAGAATAAGCTCCGATGAAATCCATGACAAGAATTGCTCCTCTCCTCATCGTTATGAATTAGTTGTTGTTAGCTAGCTGTATTGAAGCGTCGTTCCATATAAAGAACAGCGAAGCTGAGAGGAATAGTTAGTACTAAGTAGAATAGGGCTACGAAAGTATATACCGTTAAGGGGAGAAACGTATCAGAGTTAATGAGATCGGCGTAGTACATCAAGTCCATACCCGCAACAACAGCAAGAATAGAGGAGTTCTTGACCAAGTTAATGAACTGGTTCCCGATAGCGGGTAATACAATTCTAATGGCCTGAGGAAAGATGACAAATAGCATGGTCTGCAGATAAGAAAGCCCTGTTGCCCGCGCGGCTTCCGCCTGTCCTTGTGGAACCGATTGAATACCCGCTCGGATAGCTTCTGCTATGAAAGAGGCGGTGTATACCGTCAGACCAAGCGTTCCAGAGGTAAATCCATCGAGTCGAATACCCAGCGAGGGTAGGCCCAGATAGAAAAAGAATACAACGATCAGGAGTGGGATGTTGCGAATGAACTCCACATAGATCGTCCCGATCCAATTTAGGGGTCGAAGAGGAGCGATTCGGCAGACAGCCACAATTGCTCCGAGAATAAAGCTTCCAATAAGAGCGATAATACTAACCTGTATCGTATTGATGAAACCCTCCATATAACGGTCCCAGTTGTCGAACAAAATATTTACGTTAAATGTCCCCATAGCTGTTCTTCGATCCTCCGTTCCATTGGTATACAAAAAGAGGAGAGGCCTAGATCGCATCTCCTCTTCAATCCGCATAGTCTAATCAGGTTTGACACCCATCCATTGTTCATATAGATTGTCGTACTCTCCTGTATCTTTTAGTTCCTTTACTAGCTCATTGACGGTCGTTACGAATTCAGTGTCCCCTTTGCGAATAGCTATTCCATAAGGTTCATCTGTGAATGTACCGCCTACCAATACATAATTAGGGTCTTGCTGCTGCATGCCGAGTAGAATGGCGTTATCTGTGGTGAGCGCGTCACCTTTGCCAGCTTTGAGGGCGGTGAAAGCATCTTGATAGTTCTCTAGTTCAAGGACTTCTGTTTCCGGAGCCTTCTCACGAATGTTAGTCGCAGAAGTAGAACCTTTGACAGCCAGAACCGTAGTTCCTTTGGCTAAATCAGCGATGCTTTGGATGGTGCTTCCTTTTTTCACTAGAAGAGACTGACCCGCTTTGAAATAAACATCACTGAAATCAACTTGTTCTTTGCGCTCTTCCGTTATAGTCATCGTAGCGATAATGAGGTCGATATCTCCATTCTGGAGGAGGGGGATGCGAGTTTTAGAGGTAACTTCTTTCAATTCTATTTTTGTTTCATCGCCAAGAACCTTTTTAGCCAAAGCTTTAGCGATATCAATATCGAAACCTTCCACATCTCCTGTTGCTGGATCCTTCAGTCCGAATAACTTGGTGTCATATTTAACACCTACAATAACTTTCCCCCGGTTTTTAATCGCTCCAAGAGTGGTATCCTCTTTGGAACTACATCCTGTAAATACTAGAACCGCTGCCATAACGACAACTAGAGACAAATGCCACCTTAACCTATGTTTCATTATGTTGTTCCCCTTTCGATTCGAAAACGATTATTTAATGATTGATCAACCGACTGAGGAATGTACGAGCACGTCCTTCGCGTGGTTTGTTGAAGAAATCGATGGATGTCGCTATCTCCAAAATATGCCCTTCATCCATAAATACGACTCGATCAGCAACTTCGCGTGCGAACCCCATCTCATGTGTAACAATCACCATGGTCATGCCGTTGTGAGCTAGTGAACGTATAACATCCAATACTTCTCCAATCATCTCGGGATCAAGTGCTGAGGTGGGTTCGTCAAATAGCATTATTTTTGGTTTCATTGCTAGTCCGCGGGCAATAGCTACACGTTGCTGTTGTCCACCAGATAGCTGGGAGGGGAAGCTTTGTGCTTTGTCTTCGATGCCTACTCGCGTGAGATAGGACATGGCTGTCTGTCTGGATTCTTCTTTAGAGAGTCGTTGAACTTTGATGGGAGCCAGAATGATGTTATCAATGACTCGTTTATGTGGATAAAGATTAAAGTGCTGGAATACCATTCCAATCTCGCGGCGAAATTGATTAATATCAATCTTTTTATCATGTAGTGGAACTTCATTAACGGTTAATTGGCCGGAGGATATACTCTCAAGCCTGTTGATACAGCGTAACAGGGTACTTTTACCTGATCCTGATGGGCCTATGATTACGACAACTTCTCCTTCTTCGATCTCAAGGTTGATATCCTTCAATACATGGAACGGACCGAAGTATTTGTTAACATTTTTAAATTCAATCAGTTAGAAACACCCCCTTTAACCCTATGTAGATTTATGATTTGATGTCTTAAAAACTCGGTTCTCCATATTAATAAAGTGTAGTCTTGATAAAAGATTATATGCGCATGGTTATAAAACATAACATTTTGGTTATGATATAACGTGTACAGGGAGTAACGTAGTGAGAGGGAACGATATGAAGTTGTGAAATGGCTTTAACGGAGAAAAGAGCATTTGAAATTAATGACAGAGCAGCTTGCGTTTGTTTTCGGCATATGATACACTGTGTTTAGTTAGTAAGCGAGGCGTTGATCCCTTTCACATATTGAAAAGCGGATTTCAGATTTTGTAAGTACACTTTTCAATGTGTGAAACTTTTTTATATGTAAGTGTAAAAAATGATCAGCATTAAATCAAATTTTTGGAGGAATTACAAATGCAAACAGGTACAGTAAAATGGTTTAACGCAGACAAAGGTTTCGGTTTCATCGAAGTTGAAGGTGGAAGCGACGTATTCGTTCACTTCTCCGCTATCACTGGCGACGGATTCAAAACTTTGGACGAAGGCCAACGCGTTCAGTTCAACGTAGTTGAAGGAAACCGTGGACCACAAGCAGAAAACGTTGTAAAACTGTAATTAAAACTAGACTGCCCTTAACGTCTGTTAAGGGCAGTTTTTTTTCTATAATTACGGACGTAAAGGTAAATTTATCTTGCGGATGACCCTATTATGGTAGGTCTCCGTCTATACTTGTTTCGTTCTTAAAGTCTATTGAGGGGGTTGAGTATGAACTATCGTAAAAAGTCGTTAGAGGAAATTCCGGAGGAAAGTACTTCGATTTGGGCCTGTACGAAAGAAGACTGTAAGGGCTGGATGCGTGATAATTTTGCATTTGAACATGAACCGACTTGTCGGTTGTGTGATTCTCCTATGGTTCGTGATTCAAAGATGCTTCCTATACTTAACAATTCGAATGGTGACTTGAAGGCAATCAAGAAGGGCGTTCAAATTGATTAATGACTGAATTGGATAACAAACAAAGAGTGATATCCTATGAGGGATGTTGCTCTTTTTTAGATTGTATACAGTTACGCTCTCGTGCATGCTTTAAAAAGAAACAAATGCCGTCCCTTCGGGCTGACAATTGTTTATCCCTATATATGTTCAAAAAGCCGCATTCCCTGAGTTCATAGGGAATGCGGCTTTTAAATATAAGCTCTAAATCGTAATCAGTATTGCTGTAAATAGAGGTATGGCATCTGATTTGAAGCTTTTCCTCTGGAGGGTAACAACACTCAATCTTTATCTTTTCTTACGCATAGCAACCAACAAGGATAAGGCAGAAAGGACTAAGGCTGCGATGGATATTACGAACAACGTTGTGTTAGAGCTAGTTGAAGTCTCAGCCATATCTAATGGGGACGCAGTTGCCTCTGTGGGAGCAGCTTCCTGATCGGTTGTGCTAGAATCATTGGCAACAGTAGGATCACTAACACCGGTTCCTTCAGTTGCTGTATTGTGACTATGTGAATCGTCGTGGGACGCTTCTTCACTTGCGGGTGCTGCAGTGACTTGCGTTGTTGAGTGAGGGGAATCGGAATCTTTATCGCCGGTCCATTCTACAATACTTCCGTCTTCATAATATTGGAATGCATCCCAAGCTATTTCTTCATCCTGTTTAGGATTCTGAGCAACGAAATTAAATTGTTGAAATTCTCCTGCTGCGATGCCTTTACCTGTAGCGCTCCATGTAATGGACACTATTTTTCCAGCGGAGTCTTTCTCAGTGCTAACTTCCCACTCTGGAACGGGTTGGTATTGTTTGAAATCGACCTCAGCTGGAATTTTGAGTGTAACCTTCGTTGTTGGGATATCTTTCTCCACAGGAATCTTAATCGAATACGTTTCCCATGCACTGGGTGTAGAGGTAGTCGGTTTGACGGTTACATGAGCGCTGGCAACACCACTAAATAACAATAAACCCGCTGCAGTTGTCATGAACATCGTGGATAGTCTGGATTTTCTTATCAATGTAATTTCCTCTTTTCTAATGATTAGGATAGATGAATATAAGGTTGTGAAATGTAATGCGTTAGTCAGTTCCAGCCCGGAAGGTGAAGGTGGCATCCCAAGATTCCAATGAATTCGTTAATACGTGAACTTGAGCGTTCCATCTTCCCGCCATACTGATGAGATCCTCTTTACGAAAAGGTGTGGAGGCGTTATTTGGGATGATAATCTCATATTTACCCATATCCATATCTAGTGAGGTTAGGGTAAGTCTAATTTGTTGTATTTCTGTGAATTCCTGTCCAGCAGCATTGTGAATATTAACCTCGAAGAGGTTATTTCCTGTTACGTTAGGGCTAATTTCGAGAGAAATCCTATATCCATTATCTAGCTTATAACTCTGCTGAACTGGACCAGGAGAAGCCATACCCGTGGGTAAGTTGCTTAGAACCGCGGATAGGACAAGCGCAATAATCCCTATGCTAAGTTCTATCCATATACTTCGGTTGAGTTGCTTGTTCATCTGTTTACCACGAAATAAGTTGAATGCGGCAAATCCAATCATCATAAGCAGTAACCCGGACTTCATAAGCAAGACTTGGCCATATAAAGTGTGAAACAAAGCATATACCGTAGGTATATATTGCAAGCTTGCATAGATACCGCTAATAACGAGTAGTAATACAAGTATGGTTCCCCAGCGAGAGAAATTACGGATGACCGCGAAATACACTTTCTTTCGATCGGGTCGATAGGTAGGTAGAGAAGCTTCGCCAGGTAGAATAGCTGCTAATGCCAATAATGAACCTAACCAGATAGACACAGCCGCCAGGTGGATGAAATCCATAAGAATGGATAAAGTCTGATGGTCTGTTGTAGGGGCATGCCCAATGAATGCTTTAGATAAGAGGATACCAAATCCTAATACTAAGGCTACGAAGGTGCTATTTTTTCTGAAACGTGAACTTAACTGGTTACGATTAACGGCCACCAGGGCTCCACACATTAGAATGATCAGTAGGAGTTGAACGATCCACACTGTACCAAAGCTTGTATGTTGAATCATCTCACCTAACCAAACGGTACTCCACACCTGGCTCCAACCGATCCTTGCGTCAATGGTCGTTTGTAATGGAAGGCTTAGCAATAGGCTTAGCGCAATACCGATGTATGAAGTCCAGAGAAGGAAGCGACTACGCTGTGGTAAAAGGAAGTTTCCTTTAGGGTTGGCGGGATACATGAATAAATAGAAGCAAACAATACCGATGAAGAACGACATACTTAAATACAGTAACCAACGAATAACGATTAGATCTAGTCTAGGAAAGTCACTAGAGGTTATTGGTGTAGTTGGTCCAGCCTCTCCACCACTGTTACCCATCTGAAACGGAAAGGTTCCTTCTATGGGGTGGCCATCTCCTGATATTGCCTTCCAAGCAATCATATAAATTCCATCAGCCAAATCAGGATTCACACTAACCTCTAGTACGGATGGACGATCTTTGGCTACATGTGTATTGTCTTGATCCACACGATCTCCGGCTGGGTTAATAACCTGAATGGAATGGAAAGCTGGTTGAATAGGTTCGTTGAATTGAAGTGTAACTTGGGCTGGGGATTCCGTTAATACTTCATTCTCCGAAGGGTTTGATTGTTGAAGAAAAGCATGGGCATAGGTGGGCGTCGGAAGCAGTAGTAGGCATATTGCAAACACGATAATTCCTAAACACAATAGCTTTTTAATTTTATTCATATAGCAACACCTTCTTGTTAGTACTTAAGAGATCATTTTACCGTGATTGGGTGTAAATTGTAATGACTCTAATGGGCTATAGCGGAATGGTTCTTGTAGCTTTAAGGTGAGGGAAGAGGAAAGGCAAGATGATGAATCATCCCCATACCCCTTCTGGAAGTGTGACTGTATAAGAGATAACAATAAACGAGGTGTGAGACATTATGCGTCTTTGGCATGAGGATCTAATTACTCTACTCCCTAGACAACAGTTGCTGGGTCAACATCGGGAGTGCTGTGCCCTTAGGGGGAATGGTTGGGGTAAAAAGCATGCAACGGTTAACTACGTGTTCGACTATAGTCCAATGATGTTATATCGTTATCACGTATTGATTATGGAAGAAATGAAGGGACGCCATTATAACGTAGATGTGTTATGGGAAAGACCTCTGTATCGAGGTAAATGTTGTGATCAGTGGACTGAAGATAGACTCAAGGAGCTGAGTGCGGTAGGCCGTTATTTGGAGCATAATGCTGAATATTTACAGGAATGTATTGATAACTTGGCCGCAAAGGGTATTATAGTGACAACTATGTAGATGACATAGGAAGGGGGAGTATATGGGAGGATGTCTTTGACTCGGTAGGGTGAGTACGCCTCTCATGTGCTCAGCCTGATATATAGCAGGAGGGTAGCGCTTAGGTTGTTTTCACTATGACTCCAGATTCTCTATAATTAGAGAAGAAGATAACAGTCATGTCAAAAACCAATCAGGAGTGATTATGTAATGAACCAAGTTGTATTGGAACGTCGTAGTGAAATCCTGAAAAAGAACATTCATGAAATGATTCTTCAGGATAATCAGAGTGGAATTAGCCACCAAAAGAGCAATTTATTACAACATATGATTAAAGAACTTCATCAAACTTCGCATGAAATGAATGCGAGAGGTAAGTAAAGAAACAGCTGAGAGCTAACTTTTAATGAACCTTTATAACGATTATGAAATGAGTATTGTTGAAAAACTACCGTTTATTTTATGGGGCAACTGTTAACATCCTTATACATCAAGAAAGGCATCCTTTCCTCAATTTATTTGAGTAAAGGATGTCTTTTTTTGTTCATGAAAACCAGCGAGTAATGAATATTATTGCAACATTTTGTCGAATGGTTTATGGTGGGATCGCAGGAAAATTACACCTTAAGGGGAGTTTAGAATGAGAAAGACGCTAATTTCGACAATTTTAGTGTTAGCTCTATTCATTGGAGCTTTACCGGCTAGTGCGGCAGTTAAAGAAAATAAGGTAGTATGGTTGGGAAATTATGAAGAGACAGCATGGAAAGGGGTCAATCTATCGATTGTTGACGGAAAAACCAATGTGACCAAACGAATATATAAAGATCAGGCCTTTTACCCTACTCTAGTGGGTGACTGGATTTATTTTTTGAAGCAGGAGCCCGAATCGGAAGTGATTATGGGTCATATTGTTAAAGTCAAAACAGATGGATCTCAATTGACTGAAGTAACGAAAAAAAATACATATTCAGGATTTACAATAGAAGGAAAAGTTATTTATTTTGGCGGATATGATAAGGACTATAATCAACAAATCGGCACCATGAACTTGGATGGAACGGGAGAAAAGATAATCCTTCCTAAGCTTTCCTTTTGGTCTTATGTCGTAGGTAAAGGATATGTATTCTATGTCGATACGCAAAGTGGTGATTCTCTCTTATATCGAATGAGGCTAGATGGAAGTGCTAAATCGAAGTTATCGACAAAGGCAGTGCAGTCACGTGATGGTGGCTATTCCTTATTTGGCAACACATTATATTACTCCGAAGAGGCAGGCGATGGTAAAACATCCAAATGGTATCTTCAAGACGTAAGTGGCACTAATAAAAAAGCATTCACTTCTAAAGGGACAGTTACTCCAATTGGATATCAGAACAAACAGTTCTTCTTTGAGGAAACGATCGTTACAAATTCAAAAACGGTTCGTACCCTGACCCAAATCAACCGTGACGGTACTCAGAATAAAACGGTAGCCACCCTAGCTGAAGGCGATCGGTTTATTGGTGAATTGGGTACCACTTTTGTATACAAGACAACTTCAGGTAAAGTATATCAAATCGGACAAGACGGTAAGGTTACACAAGCTGCTAAGTAGGTCAATCGGTTCTAAACAAATTCTAATCGGTATACAAAATTATCGGATATCATCTAATCCAAAGACGACTTTACATTCCATTTGAGTGTGAAGTCGTCTTTTTGAAATTTATTTCAGTGAAAAACATAAGTGTGCAGTTGCCTCGTATAGAAGGGCTCATTCCGAAGAACAATAGAGTATTGTGTTATTCTTAATATTCACTCTCTTGATATACCCATGGGGGGTATGTTATGATGAGGTTACATCCTAGGATGTGTAGATGGAGCAGGAGGTATGTCCATGGGAATCGGTAATGAAGGTAATACACCGGAACAATCAATGACTCCTGAAATAGAGGCTGACCCTTGTCACACAGGAGCACATGAGAGGCATAGCCATCATTCGGATCTGACTAAGAGTAACCTCATAACTCGCTTAAATCGTGTTGAGGGTCAAATACGTGGCATTAAAGGAATGATTGAGAAGGATACGTATTGTGATGATGTGCTTAATCAGATTGCAGCTAGTCAAGCCGCATTGAATGCTGTTGGTAAATTATTGCTTGAGGGACATATGAAGAGTTGTGTCGTGGAGCGTATTGAGGCTGGCGACCATGATGTTATTGATGAACTTCTAAAGACGGTACACAAATTAATGAAATAATAAGAGGAGGAATGAATATGCAAGCAACATTAAAAGTGGAAGGTATGTCTTGTAATCATTGTTTGAACGCAGTAGAAGGTGCAGTGAAGAGTGTGGGAGCGGTTGGTAAGGTCAATTTAGAACTTAAGAATGTTACTGTTGAGTATGATGATTCCAAAGTGAAATTGGACGCGATCAAGGCAGCCATTGTAGATCAAGGATATGACGTAGTCTAACTTTATAAGAGGCGCGGGGAGAGGATCCATAATTCCGATAACCGCGCACTCTTTTTATTTTCATTATACCCTATGGGGGTATATTGTAATCGATGATCAATCCTCAGAAAGGGGAGCATGAGATGGCAAGTTCTCAAAAGACTGGTGAAAAGCAAGTTTCACTGCAAATTACGGGTATGACTTGCGCAGCATGTGCGACTCGAATTGAAAAAGGCTTAAATCGGATGGATGGAATAGCGGGCGCAAATGTTAACTTGGCGTTGGAGCAGGCTTCTGTTACCTTTGACTCTAATCAGATAGATATACAGGCTATAGAGCAGAAAATTGAGGCTCTTGGTTATGGCACATTGAAAGAAACGATGGATTTCGAGATTACGGGTATGACCTGTGCCGCATGTTCGACTCGAATTGAAAAGGGACTTAACAGACTGGAAGGAGTTACTCAAGCTAATGTGAACCTAGCTCTCGAAACAGCTCATGTTGAATATGCTCCTGGGCGAATAACCATTAAAGAAATGATAAATAAGGTGGAGCAACTTGGCTATAAGGCAATCCCAAAGCAAGCAGCGAGCGACACAGCCGATCTACGCCAGCGGGAAATGAATCATAAGAAATGGAAATGGATGATTTCGGCTTTACTTTCATTGCCTTTACTGTGGGCGATGGTAGGTCATTTCTCATTTACTACATGGATTCCTGTTCCAAATCTGTTCATGAACCCATGGTTCCAGCTTATTCTCGCAACACCCGTACAGTTCATTATTGGGGGCCAATTCTATATTGGAGCTTACAAGGCACTGCGTAATCGTAGCGCAAATATGGATGTATTAGTGGCCTTGGGAACATCGGCTGCGTATTTCTACAGTCTATATCTCACCGTAGATTCATTGAATATGGCGATGAACCATCAAGTCGAGATGTATTATGAGACAAGCAGCATCCTGATTACGTTGATCTTGGTGGGTAAGTGGTTCGAAGCTGTAGCGAAGGGTAGATCTTCAGAAGCCATTAAGAGCTTAATGGGCTTACAGGCTAAGACGGCCTTAGTTGTTCGTAATGGAGCCGAGATTAGTATTTCTATGGAAGACGTTGTCGTTGGCGACATTATTATCGTGAAGCCTGGAGAAAAGATACCCGTCGATGGTAAGGTTGTTGAGGGGCTTTCTTCCATAGATGAATCTATGCTTACGGGTGAAAGTATACCTGTAGAGAAAAATATTGGTGATCCAGTCATTGGAGCTACACTGAATAAGAATGGCATGCTTCGTATTCAGGCGACTAAAGTCGGAAGAGAAACGGCGCTTGCTCAGATCATTAAGGTCGTGGAAGAAGCGCAAGGATCGAAAGCGCCAATTCAGAGAATTGCTGATGTCATCTCAGGCATCTTCGTTCCGATCGTAGTGGCGATTGCAGTCATTACGTTCCTTATATGGTATTTCGTTGTGGAACAGGGGCAATTCTCTAGTGCGCTAGAGAAGGCCATCGCAGTGCTCGTAATTGCTTGTCCATGTGCGCTAGGCCTAGCTACTCCAACTTCTATTATGGCTGGCTCGGGGAGAGCTGCGGAGTATGGCATTCTTTTTAAAGGTGGAGAGCATCTAGAATTGGCCCAGGGAATTGAAGTCGTTGTACTGGATAAAACCGGCACAGTGACTCATGGTAAGCCTGTTTTAACAGACGTCCTACCTGCGGATAGCATGACAGAAAGTGCTCTTCTTCGGATGACTGCTGCTGTCGAGAAACATTCTGAGCATCCATTAGCAGATGCGATTGTTCAGGGAGCTCTTCTTCGAAGTAATGGCTTAGAACTGCCTGTGGCGAAGCAATTTGAGAATGTTCCTGGATATGGTGTGAAGGCTTTTGTTGATGGCCGCAAAATGTTAGTAGGTACACGTAAACTCATGGCGGAGTATGGCATTGACCTGGGTTCGGCAAGTGAAACAATGAATCAACTTGAAACAGCTGGGAAAACAGCCATGCTAGTGTCTGTTGACGATAAATATGCAGGAATTATTGCTGTGGCGGATACCATTAAGGAGACGTCTAAAGCGGCAGTGTCCAGACTGCAAGGTATGGGTATTGAGGTCGTCATGATCACGGGGGATAACAAACGTACAGCTAAGGCGATTGCCGATCAGGCAGGAATTAAGTCTGTACTTGCCGAAGTTCTACCCGAAGGTAAGGCTGAGGAAGTGAAGAAGCTACAGAAAAGTGGGAAAGTCATTGCTATGGTAGGTGATGGTATTAATGATGCACCCGCCTTAGCGACAGCTGATATTGGAATGGCTGTAGGTACAGGGACAGATGTTGCGATGGAAGCTGCGGATGTAACATTGATGCGTGGTGATCTGAATGCAGTCGCTGACGCTATTGTGATGAGCCGTAGAACGATGAGCAACATCAAGCAGAATTTATTCTGGGCACTAGGATACAATGCGATAGGTATCCCAATAGCAGCTATAGGCTTTCTAGCACCATGGCTTGCAGGCGCAGCTATGGCATTCAGTTCAGTTTCCGTTGTTCTTAACGCTTTACGTCTACAACGCGTGAAACTATAAGGGTTTGTGTTCATTCTTTAAACGAAACCTTGCTGAGCCTTACAGATTACAGATGACGGTGAGCTTTTGTTTATAAAAAATTAGGAGTGATAGACCTATGAGTGATGCTGTAAATGAAACCCTTGCTTTACTAATGAATCATCGATCTATTCGTGCTTATCACGATACCCCTGTTAGCCAAGATCAGCTTGCATCGATAGTAGCTGCAGGTCAAATGGCTTCGACATCAAGTAATGTTCAAGCTTATACCGTCATTGCTGTGACAGATCCAGAACTCAAGAGCAAGGTTGCGAAATTAGCTGGCAATCAAGTCTATATTGAGCAATGCCCCGTGTTTCTTGTGTGGTGTGCGGACTTGTACCGGTTAAAAAAGGTGACAGAGTCTCATCTTGGAGATACATCCTATGAGGATTCTACGGAAAATTTCATTGTGGCTACTGTAGATGCAACCCTTGCGGCACAGAATGCCGCGATCGCTGCTGAATCGTTAGGACTTGGTATCGTATATATTGGTGGCGTGCGTAATCAGATTGCGGAGATATCCGAATTACTCGGTCTGCCTGAGCTAGTATATCCTGTATTCGGCATGTGTATCGGATACCCTAACCAGGAAACGGGACTCCGTCCCAGACTCCCGATGAAGGCGGTTCTGCATATGAATGGATACTCTAGGGAGCAGAGCGTAGAAGAGGTTAAGGCTTATGATACGACCACGAAACAATATTTATTAGAAAGAACCAACGGTCAGAATGATGCCACTTGGTCACAGATGATGGCTAAGCGCCTGGCGGAGCCGACACGTTTGCATATGAAAGAATTCTTGAAGGGCAAGGGATTCATACAGAAATGATTATTAGGTCACAGAGAGATAAAATAGGAGAGTCGAGAAAGCCATCCGAAAATGAAGTGACCCCATAAAGTTAGACAGGTTATATAATTAGGCGACTTCTGGGGCTTGAGTTCGGTACTGTACCGGACTCAAGCCTTTTAGTTTTGCCTTAATTGGCTTGTTGTTGTAATAATCGATGGTATACGTAATTATTCCGCAATTATATAAATCCAGTATTGGAGACGAATACAGCTTTTATCCAAATAATTTAAACTCTGTAATATCCGTAACCCACTTCTCATTTGGCCTTTCAACGTGGAAGTTTCGTTCTAATAAGTTCGGTGAAATCTTACCAATCGTCCCCTTGTACGAACGGTACTTCTTCATGCGTACCAAGCACTTTAATCCTAATACCTTCATCAAACGCTGTACCTTTTTATGATTCACATGGTGTCCGCGATTTCACTAATTCGTCGCTGGATTTTGCGATAGTTTTCAAGCTATCTGATCCCTTTTGATAACGTATAACGGCTTGTATTTTTTCATCTGTACTGAATTTCGTCATGAAAAACCGCACCTTCAATAGTTAGATGGTGTCTAACTATTGGGGTGCAGTTCACTTTAGCGGCGAGATGGGTTTACTATTCTGATTTAATATTAAGAAATCCAAGCGGACAAGGTGGCAAATAAATAGCTTCGTTAATTAGTCAAGTGTTGTAATCGTCGAGTGGGTATTCAGATATTGTTGAGAAGTAGCAAACTAATGTTTGCGAGAAATGATGTACAATAAAAGGAAAAATATTACTGTAATAGTTCGGGTCAGCCGTTATTTCGTGCAGCAAAGTGGGGCAACAACGCGGTCATCCTTGAAAAAGCTACGCTGCATCAAAATTTTTCCCGCCCGAATACCGGCCTCAAAATCTTGCGAGTGTAATAAGCCAATACGGTCGCCCAGGTCCATGAGCTACGCTTATTCTGGATGTATTGATCATTGATAATATAAGTCCGAGTGGAAGTAGGGCTCTTCAGACCGAACTTTTCCCACTTCGCCGGATCATTCGAACCTTCGAGCCTTACAAGCATATTCGCCGACTCACGATTGATTTTAGCCGAAATTTGCTCGTATGCTTGGGAGATTTGCGCATCAAATTCGTCGATCGGATTGCGGCTAGCAAGGCTCTCCAAGTGGATGCTTTCGCGAAGGTAAGAAACGTATGCCAGATGGTCAGCCCAGAACTTGTCGATATAAAAAAGCCGTACCCGCTGCTCCGAAGGACTCATCGGCTTCTCGCCTTTCAAAATTCCGAGCCGCTCCTTGTATAGAATTCGCCTTTGATCCTCCACCATATCTGAATAACAGTTCAGTTCCTGGCGGATATCGAAGTTCTGGCCCATAATAACGTGCTGGATTTGCGCGATTTTGCTGCGGAGCACCGAATCTTTGAGAGCCTCATCCTGCCTAAGATTGCGAATCGCTTTATGGATACCAAACCGAAGCATCAACTCGTCCTCTAAGCTTACGAAAAATACAGAAGCACCCGGGTCCCCTTGGCGACCAGAACGCCCGCGCAGTTGGTCGTCGATCCGCACGCTTTCGTTCACATGCGTACCAATCACGTACAACCCGCCCAGCTTGGCGACAACTTCTGCTTGCGTGGAGTTGCCACCGCCGAGCCGAATGTCGACGCCGCGTCCCGCCATATTCGTAGACACCGTCACGGCGCCGATTTCTCCCGCTTTGGCGATGATCTCGGCTTCTTCTGCGTCGTTTTTCGCATTCAGAACATGGCAAGGTACGTTGGCAACCGCTAGCGCCTCCGCCAGTATGTTAGACTCTCCGACGCTTGACGTACCAATGAGAATCGGACGTCCCGCCCTATGGACGGACGAGATTTCTTGTACAAGCGCCTTAAGTTTGGCTTCTTTATGGGTATAAATCCGGTGCGGATGGTCAATCCGTATGTTTGGCCGGTTCGGTGGAATTTGTACGACCTGCAGCACATAAATATCTTCGAAATCCATTGCCGAAGTCTGCGCGGTAGCCGTCATTCCGCAAATCTTCGGATATAGGCTAAGGAAGTGTTGAAGGGTAATCGTACCTAGAATTTTCCCGCCGGCTAAGGGCTGTAGCCCTTCTTTAGCCGCAAGCGCGCCTTGCAGCCCCTCCGGCAAATGCCTGTTCTCCGCCACACGGCCGGTATATTCGTCAATCAGCTCGATAATACCGTCCCGGACGATGTAATCGACGTCTTTTTTCAATAACAATTCAGCATGCAGCGCGCAATTTAACGACATTAACAAATGACTATGATGGCCTTCGTACAAATTGCCGCATCCTAGCAGCGACTCCGCTTTCGCAGAGCCTGCTTCATTCAAGTAAACGTTACGCTGGAACTCATCGAAGTCGTAATACTCTACTTGCACGAGCTGCCGAGCCACTTCTGCGAAACGAATGCCGTCGTTGACGTCGTTGCCTTCGTTGCCGAATGAGCCCGGTTCGCCGGCGATGACTAGTGGTACCCGCGCTTCGTCGAGAAGCAGTGAATCCGCTTCATCGACGATAACGTAGTGGAAAGGACGATGCACGGTATCGGCTTCATTTAGTACGATCATGTCGCGCAAATAATCGAATCCCGCCTCTTTAGCCGTAACATAGGTTATATCCTTGGCGTATGCTTCCCGTTTCTCGAACAGGCTCATACCCGCTTGAACCGAGTTTACCGTTAACCCGAGGAAACGATAGATCGGGCCCATCCACTCCGCATCTCGATTTGCCAAATAATCGTTGAAAGTCAGCACATGAACGCCCTCGCCGGTCAGTGCATTTAGATAAGCAGGCATAACAGCAGAGAGCGTTTTTCCCTCACCGGTTTGCTGCTCGATCAAGAATCTCTCGTGCAGAGCGATGGCAGCCATGATCTGGACATCGTAAGGCTGTAATCCGAGCTTTCTTTTCGCTACCTCGCAGACTAACGCATAAGCATCGACAAGCAGCTCATCCAGAGGAGTACCCGATTTTGCTTGTTTTTGCAGACGAAGGGATTCTGCTTGAAGCTGCCCATCGCCCCATGCTTCCAAATTCCGTTTCCTGATAAGCTCCACTTTGTCCTGATAGACTTTAAGCATATTCTGGGTATCGTGTTCTTTGAATTTTTGCATCAACTTGACGGCTATATTCATAGTAATTTGATCTCCCCTCTGTAGAAATACGCTATTTTATTATTCATCCTTTAACCGTCGCTTGTACAAAACAACAGACACAATCGTTAATACAACCGTCCATGCCAAAATAATGAGGAGGGGTTTTATTAACTCTCCCGTCGCAAAGCCTGAGTTGCTTATACCTAGTAAATGCACAAGCTGACTGCTTGGCATGTAATCCAGCACTTTGAAGAGCGGATAATCCCTCACTAGAAACGCTCCATATGGTGCTGAAGTGAATACAATCGCCACAGGAATTATAGACAATGATGCATCAAGCAACGTCTTGGAGAATAAACCACATATCGTCCCGACTGCTGTGTATAGAATAATCGAAAGAATCATTGCTGCGACAAACGCCCATATACTAGCTGGCTCAAAGCCCAATATAAACGTAGCAATAGCCAGAACAACAGCAGACATGACAAAGACTAAAGAGCTTTTACCGATTATTACATCCATGGTCGTGGCCGGAGTCATCATTAATGATCGTAAAGTGTTACGCTCCTTTTCTTCCGCAATTAAGCATGCTTGTGCGAAACATGTTAGTATCACAAACGAAGTATTAAGAACAATACCGATAGCTCCAGGCAACAAAGACGGAGGTGCACTTCGAAGAATAAGTGCAAAGAAAATTGGAAAGAGCAACATAATGGAGATCGCATAATTGCGTGAGAACTCTTTGTAATCCTTCACAAATATCGCCCGGGCACGTTTTAATGAGATACTCATAGTAACTCACTTCCTGTCATTTTAATAAAGATATCACCCAGACTGGGCTCTTTCGTTTCTAATGTATCAATTAACCCTCGTTTCATCCAATCGGCTATTTGATCAGCCGTTGCCTCACCGATCGGGAGCTCGTATGCTTCCCCATTGATTAAGTCGACACAAACTACGTTTTCTCGATGCTGTCGTTTAAGTTCCTTTGGTGAGCCGATGGTTTGGATTTGTCCCTGATACAGAATCGCTACACGATGACATAGCAATTCTGCCTCAGCCATATCATGCGTAGTTAAAAAAATCGTTGTCCCTTTCTCATTTAAGTAGCGTAAGCCTTTATGTATATGAGCTGAATTTACTGGATCTAAAGCTGAAGTAGGCTCATCTAAAAATAATAATTCTGGCTCATGAATAATCGCGCATGCCAGCATGACACGCTGGCGCATCCCTTTCGATAAGAGATTGACTTTCTTTTTGCGCTCTCCGCTTAAGTTAACAAACTGTAGCACTTTATCGATCGAAGATTTAGGAAGAGCATATAGTTGGTGGAACAGCTCTAGGTTTTCCTCTATCGTTAATCTCTCATATAGACCACTGTTATCCGTCAAAATGCCAAAGCGCATCTTCTGTGCAGACTGCTGCATCCTCACCGCTGGCTGGTTAAATATACTTGCCTGTCCACTTGTCGGATTTAACTGCGCCGTTAAAATCTTGATTAATGTTGTTTTTCCTGAACCACTCGGACCGAGGAAACCAAAAATTTCACCTTTCGGAATTGAAAAAGACACATCTGTTAACGCATCCTTATTTCCAAATCTCTTTCGAATACGTTCTACTTGGATAACATCCATAAACACCACTTCCTTAGCGTTGATGACTTAAACATATACAAATTGCATGCTTCCAGCCATCAAAACCCTCTGAAATGTAGCTATTATCGTCTGAATGGTACCACTCAATGCTTGATTGGTTCGACATTACCCCAGAAATGGCATATGCAAGTTATGTTTGCTTCGCAAACATTTTAAATGTTAAGAAGTGCTTTTAATTCATGCAATTTGGAACGGGATAACGGAACCACGGTATCTTTACCTGTATTTAATCGCAAGCTGTAGCTATTCTTCGTCCATGTAATAATCTCTCTTACTTTTTGCAGATTAACGATGTAGGATCGATGACACCTAAAAAAACCGAAATTTAACAATCTCTGCTCAAGCTCGGTAAGAGTCAAAGCACAGTCATAATTTTCCCCACCCACATGAACAAGGATCGAACCCTCTATACTTTCTATAAAATCAATTTCAGGTGGATTAAATAAAATCACTTTGTCCTTTCTTTTGGTAGAGATCTTCTGCAAGGTTATATTGGCCTGATCTTGTTCCTGCACTTCCTGCTTATCCTCTTCTGAGTCCCGAATATCCAATGGATGAAAACCGGACTCGTTCAATCGATAAATGGCATCACAGGAAATAATCGCATCCTCTAAATTTGAAGTTAAAATTAATACTTGCTTTTCTTTCAAAAGGTCATCTAGAATCCGTTTAAACTGACGACGATCTTGCTCTTCTAAGTAAAAATAGGGTTCCTCCAGTACAAGTGTAGGCTGATGCGCAAAAAAGACACGCAGCAATGTCACATACATCCTTTTTGATGCGCTTAGGTCCTTGATCCTTACCTTCCGTTCTTCTTTTAAAGCAAAATAATCCATCAGCGAAGCGACACACTCATTCCTCTCCGTTACTTTGATTAGAAAAGTAATTTGCTCTTCCACCGTTAAACGCATATACTCGCTTTGCCCAGCTCGAAATAAATAATATTGGGAATGATTCACTAATTGATTCATTAAAAGCTGCTTTCGCTTCAAGTCCGTTATAATGCCAATCGATTGGTTTGATGTCATATTTAATTCGATCTTCGGTAGAAATAATTCTCCATCATAATACATCGGTTGAAATTGCATGCCGTCCTCCTGGTCAGTGCCGATATAGGATATATATAACAATTATAATGTTGGAATACTTTTTTGTCAGTTTCTATTGAAAAATATAATGTATAACAGCTTGTGTTTTTTCATCTGTACTGAATTTCGCCATAAAAAACTGCACCTCCAATAGTTAGATGGTGTCTAACTATTGGGGTGCAGTTCTAAAAGGATGGCTTTTTCAAAATATAAGAAAGGTTAAGTTTCACTTGAATCAATCTCATAATCGCTGATGCATCTAAATCGATTTGGGATTAGAAGTATTGAGCTTCATTATTATATTACAGATTGTAGAACCGCCGTGTATTGTCATACATTGTTTTACGAGCTTCGCTCACTCCAATATTCTGTAATTGACTCCATGTCTCGATTACTGTGGACACCATCCGTGGATGAGTCATTTGTCCAATAAAGGGACCCTCGAAGGGCCACGGTCCATCCGTCTCCACCATAACTTGATCCCTAGGATAGAACCTAGCTAGTTCTTGAATTTCAGGTTCGTAGACAATATCAGGGGTGAATGAAATATAATATCCGTTATGGATCATTCTCTCTACAGTGTTTGCAGATCCTTTGAACCAGTGAAAATGTGCCTGTGTGACGTTATACTTTTCTAGTAAGTCACAAGCAATATTAGCATCTTCATATACGGCGTGCAGTATTATGGGCTTCTTATGAATGCTGGCAAAGGAGATAAAGCGTTCCAGAAGAGCTATATAAGATTCATGGTCAAAGGGTAGCCCTATTTCCTGCGCTTCTAATCTTGAGTAATAGGGTAGCCCGACTTCGCCGACAGCGACCATCTGCTCAACATGCTTTTCCATCCATGAAAAAAGTTGTAGGATCTCCCCTTCCTGCGGAAGAGGCTGTTCCGGATGGAAGCCGAAGGCGGGATGAATAAGGGAGGGATACTTCTGAGCCAGCTTTAGGTTATGTTGGCTCGAATTTAGATGCATGGAGACTGCGATCACAGCAACGATGGAGGGACTTAAGCTTGTAAGCAGAGTCTCCTGTTGCTCCTCCGTATAGGTGTCGAGATGAACATGGGCATCGATGAGAGGAACAAGTGAAATATCGTCTTCAACGATCCGTTGATGATTGTGGTTGTTCATCATGACTATGACTTTTCCTTTAATTTCTGCATTTTCTGTTGCTCTTCACGCATCCATTGAGATAACTCACGTTTTAGCTTGAGGAAGGCGGGATCATCCGTGATCTCTTCCTTGCGTGGACGTGAAAAAGGCACATCGATAGTGTGTAATACAGTAGCTGGGCGGCTAGAGAATACATATATACGATTTGAGAGAAGAAGTGCTTCCTCAATATTATGAGTGATGAAAAGGACAGATCGTCTGCTCTCTTCCCAAATATCGAGTAGCCAGCGCTGCATATCACTTCGGGTTAGGGCATCCAATGCGCTAAAAGGCTCATCTAGACACATCAGTTCTTGCGGACTAAGTAGCGCACGTAGAAAAGCGACCCTTTGTTGCATTCCTCCAGATAACGTATGTGGATAGGCTTTCTCAAATCCAGTCAGTCCTACTCGGGAGATCCAATGTCGCGCTTCTTCCCTAGCCTGATTCTTAGGAATACCGCTTACCTCCTGAGCTAAGATGACGTTATCTTCAATGGTTCGCCAAGGGAACAGCGCTGGTTGCTGTGGCATGTAGCTGACAAGTCCTTTTTTGCCTGTCACCGTGTGGTCATTCATTCGAATCGTGCCTGAATCTGGCTGTACGACACCCCCAATAATATGAAACAGCGTACTCTTGCCACACCCAGAGGGTCCAATAATGGATACGAACTCGCCTGGGGCAACGGTTAGAGAAACGTTATCTAGTACAGGAAGGTCGTGCTTACGTCCAGTGAACCCTTTGCTAAGTTCGTGAACTTCTAAAGCGGGTGGCATCGCAGTAGTTGTAGTAGTAGGAGCTTGATTCTGCATTTTGTTCATTTGTTGTGTGTGCTGTAGCTGCTGTTCCATGACTAGGTGTACACTCCTTTCGCGTCTGTAAGTACAAGTTCTTCTTATCCTAAGTTCAATATTCTAAGTTCAATTAACGTTCTTGAGTTGAGTTCCAGCGTATGAGGCTTTTCTCTAATAGGACAATGGCTGTATGCATCATTAAGCTAAGAATAACGATAATAGAGATACTTAAGAACATACGATCCGTACGGTAGCTAGCTTTCTGTAACATCATATAGTAGCCGATGCCTCTGTCAGATCCGACCCATTCGGCGATGACTGCGCCCATAACACTGTAAGTAGCTGCGATCCGAATGCCTGAGAAGATGGAAGGTAGGGCATGTGGAAGCTCCAGCTTGGTAAATATTTGACCTTTGGTAGCCCCGATCATTCGCATATATTCCAACATGGTTCGATCTGTTTGTCTGAATCCGTCCATAGCTGCAACAGCTACAGGAAAGAAACAAACGAGTGTTATAACGATCAATTTAGGAAGTAGGCCAAAACCGAACCAGATCATAAGTAGCGGGGCAAGGGCGATGGTAGGGACATTTTGACTTAAGATAAGGAGTGGATAAAGGGCAGAGTGAAGAAATGAAAGACGATGGAGTACGAAGGCGATGAACAATCCTACTCCCGTTCCGATAATAAATCCTCCTAAAGTTAGCTTTACAGTTGCTAGCGTATGTTCCCATAATCTTGCCGATTGAGCGGAAGCCTCACGTGCAATATCTGATGGGGCTGGGAGAATCCATTCTTCGATGTTAAAGAGTGAAGTACTTAGCTGCCATATCACCAAAAAGAAGAGGACCGCCACTAAGGGCGGCCACACTTTGTTCCATATCAGGCTCATGGACGATATTTCTCCGTTAGTTTATCCATACTTATGCCCTTAGGGTTATGGGCAATTTTAATTTGAGAGATGACACTAGGGCTGCCTGCAACTACAAGTGCTTCATGCATATTCTTAACAATACGCAACAGCTCATCAAGCTCGCCTTCCATAGTCGTCTCTAGCGGATGAACCTCATGTTTGACACCAGATTGTTGTATGACTTCAATGGCACGATCTACATAAGGAATCGAATCTTCATTATTAGGTGTTTTAGGGATTACTTGAATGCTTAGTAAAGTATTGGCCATGGTATAACAACCTTTCATAGTAGAGTGTAGTAGTAGTAGTAGTAGTAGTAGTAGTAGTAGTAGTAGTAGTAGTAGTAGTAGTAGTAGTAGTAGTAGTAGTAGTAGTAGTAGTAGTAGTAGTTAGATATAGTCTTCGTTATTGTGCTTGAGGTATAAAATCATTGGTATAAGCACTTTCAATTTCAAGCGGTTTATCCAGAAGCTTATGGTTATACATCCAATCGGAATACCCTTGCCATACTTCGGCTTTCTGTTCTCCCCAGTTCTCAGCATCGTCTTTATAGCGTGGACTCAACCATTTCTGACTAGCAAGGACTAGTTCCTTGTCTAGATCAGGTACTAATGTACTGAGAATTACAGCGGCTTCTTCAGGTTTATCAATCGCATATTGATAGCCTTTGGAGGTAGCGCGCATGAATGCCTTGACGAGTTCAGGATCATCCGCTATCTGTTTCTCATTCGTCACAATAACAGGCGTGTAGTAATCAAGCTCTTTAGCGTAGTCTTTCACATATAACATATCGAGCGGCTCTCCACGAAGCTCAGCTTCAACACCTGTCCACGCGTAGAAGATCCATGCGAAATCAATATCTCGCTTCACGGCTGTGAAGAAATCGGCCTCGCCCATATTCACAATCTTGACCTTCGTAACATCACCCTTGTCATTCTCCATGATAGAATCCATTACAGCTTCTTCTACAGGAGAACCCCAACCCCCGTAAGTTTGGCCTTCGAATGCTTTCGGTGTCTTAATATTGCGATCTACAGGTGCCGCAAATCCAGAGGTATTATGTTGTATGACTGCTGCAATGGACACCAGGGGAACACCTTGGATGCGTGCTTGCGTTACGCCCTCTTGATAGCTAATGCCGAAGGGCACGGCACCTGAGGCCACCATTGTATCCGCTCCTCCGGCACCCGGCTGAACGATCTCCACGTTTAATCCTTCGGCTTCATAGTAACCTTGATCCTTAGCTACATAGAGTCCAGTATGATTCGTATTAGGAGTCCAATCTAGAACAACTTTAACATCTTTTAGTACCTTGGATGTGGGTGATGCCTCGCCCTCAGGTGTTGTTTCTTTTTGACTCGTTTCATTGGTATTTGAAATCCCATTCTTGTTAGATGCTCCGCATCCTGCTACGACTAGTATAAGCATACATACGAGAAGTAATGTTCCGATCTTTCTCATCTCTTTTTCTCCCCTTCAGTGAACTGCTATGTTATTGTGCAACAAAAAAGCGTCCCGTAATCGGGACGCATATGGGCGCAAGATAGGTATATGGATGAACCATATCGGCTACGTTCCTACGCTGGCATTATCCAGATCAGGTATAAGGGTCAGTGTCTTGTGGGACACACTCTCAGCCGGCCAATCCCAGCACCCCTGGTACTTATGAAGTTAGATCATTTCAACGAATATTATAGTCTACAATGGAAGAGGTGTCCAGTGACCCCTCTATGGGTTGGTTAGTTCTATCGCTGAACTGCTTGATCCTACTTGATCATATCTATGCTGAACTCGAAATGCGGCTATACTGAGCAGGAACAGACCCACGCTGAACACCGCAAGCATACTGGCTGTTTGGTTAACTGCAAGATGATCCATACTCCAGCCGATGATCAAAGGAAGGACAGCACCACCCACACCTCCAGAAGCAATGAGAATACTTGTGGTTGACTCCTCTGTACCTGGCATAAGTTTATTAGCAAACACTAACGTGATGGAGAAGATGCCTGACATGAACAGACCCAGTAGTGTGATTACTGCAAAAGCTGACCAGACCTGATTCGTAAATGGAAAAAGAGTGAATAGGAAGAGTGCAGCTAGGCAACTTATGAGTACATAGGAACGGTAGCGAATTTTCTCAGCTATATAGCCTGCAAATAAGCGGCCCGTAGACATAGCAATCCAAAAGAAGGTCACGCTAAGTGCAGCTCCTGCTTTATCCATACTCATCTTCTCTATGAGCATAGATGGCATGAAATTCGCTAAGCTCATTTCTACGCCAACATATAGAAAGAAGAAGGCTACAAACATCACTAGTGTACGTTTTTGGCCCTTGTGATACACGGGTACTTTAGGTTGCTTCGGTTGTTGAATGTTTATGTCACGTGCCTTCAACATCGCATCTAGAGCGCCAAAGGAACCCTTAACCCAGCATATAAACGTAATGAGCGCGAAGAGAGCCACGGCAAGAAACGACCAACGCCACCAGCCGAAGTGAATCATACCACTAGCAAGCAGTGGCATCAGCATTGCACCTACACCGAAGAAGACTTCCAGTCTACTCATAGCTACAGCAGTTTGATGGGTAACACCTGCAATAATGATGGTTCCAATGACAGCTTCGATCATTCCGAACCCAAAGCCTGCAACAATTCCTGTGACATACATCCATTCCCACGGTGGAAGGAGGGTGTATACGGATTCTGCAACAAACAGTGCAGCTAGGGCAAGAAGAAGAGTACCCTTTTTGCCAATCCGGCGGTTTAACCATGGGGAGAACATTACGCCACCCAAGAAACCAGCAAACTGAGCAAAGATCAGTTGTCCTCCTGCACTGTATTCACGACCATAATGTTCCAGAATGACTGGAAGCACAGAACCGAGTACGACATGTGCCAAACCAATCAAGAAATAAGACAAACATCCAATCCAAATTAAGCGTTTCATGATGAAATCAAGCCCCTTTTTATGACAATAAGTCCTAGCGATCATTCTATCTATCATACCTAATGGGAAGCCATTCGTCATTGTAAAAGTCGCATCGAATGATAAGGATGAGCTGTGTTGAAAATGAAGGAGATGGGTACATTACAGATAGGTGTATTTTGTAATTCAATATAAGGTAAGGAAGGGGTTTAATGTCATGTTGGATAGAACTCGAATGGAACAGGAAATCGTAAAAGCGTTGGATCACAATAAAGTTTGTACCTTCGCTACTATTGAGGGGAATAAACCGAAACAAAGGTACATGGTATTGTTTAATGAAGGGTTAAGTCTACATTTGGCTACGAACCGCCAAACACATAAAGTTGAAGAGTTAGAAGAAAATCCACACGTATCCTTGTTAGTGGGGTATGAAATAGGTGGAAGCAAGGATGTTATAGAGATTGAAGGGACTTGTGCTATATGTAAGGACGAAGGTATACGCGAGAAGGTGTGGAATCCTGATCTTGAAAAATGGTTCACAGGACGGAATGATCCCAATTACGTCGTTTTAAATATTACTCCCCATCGTATCGAATATACGGGTCAAAACAAAGATAATGATAAACGTGTATGGCTCGCATAATCCTTTGAATTGAGTGTTAAGTGGTGGTTCAAGAGTACTAATGTAATGTCTGAGACCGGGTCTCAGGCATTATTTATTGTGCAGATTTAACATTTCCCTTTATTTAAAAGATGACATCGATATAAACTCTATGTGACCAAGTAATATACTTAATTATAAAGGGGAGATTCTATGTTTCATTCGCACCATAAGATGATCAAAGTTGCCTTATCAACGGTTGTTGCTTTCAATGTACTATCCCTTTCCCTTGCCTCAGTTCATGCAGCGGAAGAAAGTGCAATGGCTAAGCTACGGATTATGGAAACAACAGATTTGCACGTCAACATCATGAACTATGATTATTATGCAGATAAGGATACGGATCAGTATGGATTGGCGAAGACAGCTAGCCTAATTAAGGCTGCAAGAAACGAGGCAAAGAACAGTCTACTTTTTGATAATGGAGACTTGATTCAAGGTAACCCTTTGGGAGACTATGTAGCTAAGGTAGATCCACTTAAGAATGGAGAAGTTCATCCCATTTATAAGGCGATGAATTTACTAGATTATGATGCGGGAAATATTGGGAATCATGAATTTAACTTTGGCCTAGATTTCTTGAAGCAATCCTTAGAGGGCGCTAACTTCCCATACGTGAATGCGAATCTTTACAAAGCAGATGGAGATAACGATGAGAGTAATGATAAGAACTACTTCACTCCGTATCAAATTCTAGACAAGAAGATTACGGACGAAGCAGGTAAAGAACATACCCTTAAGGTGGGTGTCATTGGGTTCGCCCCTCCTCAAGTATCTCAGTGGGATAAGGCCAACTTAGAAGGTAAGATTGTAGCCAAGGATATTATAGAAACAGCTAAGAAGTTTATACCTCAAATGAAGAAGGAAGGAGCAGACATTATTGTTGCTATTCCCCATTCTGGATTTGAGGAAATTCCCCAAGCACCTTTGATGGAGAATTCTGTGTTGTATTTAAGTCAAGTGGAGGGCATTGATGCTATTCTATTTGGACACGCACATAAAGTATTCCCTAGTGCCGACTTCAAAGATGCTAAAGGCGTAGACTTAGAGAAGGGTACCATTAACGGTGTTCCATCTGTAGAACCTGGTTACTGGGGAGATCATTTAGGAATTATAGATCTAGATTTGAGACAGGTTGACGGAAAGTGGACTGTATTCGATTCAGCGGTTGAAGCACGTCCAATCTATGATATCGCCAATAAGAAGTCGCTCGTAGAAACAGATCTAACCATAGTCGATGCAGTGAAGCAAGAGCATGCAGAAACATTAGAGTACATTCGTGGTCCGGTGGGTAAGACTAGTGCAGCAATTAACAGTTTCTTTGCCCTAGTACAAGATGACCCTTCCATTCAGATTGTAACCAATGCCCAGAAGTGGTATGTGGGCAACAACCTGCAAGGAACTGAATATGAAA
The DNA here is from genome assembly GCF_050433705.1 of Paenibacillus sp. DS2015. Lineage (NCBI taxonomy): Bacteria > Bacillati > Bacillota > Bacilli > Caryophanales > Paenibacillaceae > Paenibacillus > Paenibacillus sp. DS2015. Next base: position 97,422 of record NZ_JBNPWS010000020.1, read on the forward strand.
AATTACCCGTTCTATCTGCAGGTGCACCATTCAAAGCAGGAGGCCGTTCAGGAGCTTCTTACTACACCAACATTCCAGCTGGAACAATTGCTATTAAGAACGTGGCGGATCTTTATGTATACCCCAACACCGTTCATGCTGTATGGGTAACAGGCGCTGAAGTGAAGGAGTGGCTAGAGTGGTCTGCTGGACAATTTAATCAGATTGACCCTTCGAGCACAGAAGAACAGAATTTGATTAACGGAGACTTCCCTACGTATAACTATGATGTTATTGATGGGGTTAACTATCAGATTGATGTGACTCAGCCAGCTAAGTATGATGCTAAGGCTGACATCATTAATCCATCCTCTAGCCGTATCAAGAATTTGGAATACCAAGGAAAACCGATTGACCCAACACAGAAATTTATCGTTGCAACGAATAACTATCGTGCTTCAAGCTCGAAGTTAGCCAATCCGGATGGTAAGCGCATCGTGATGGCAGCACCAGATGAGAATCGCCAAGTCATTGTTGATTATATTCGTGAAGAAGGTACAATTAATCCTACCGCAGACGGGAACTGGTCCCTGGCACCGATCAATAATACTGTGAATGTTACTTTTGTATCTTCTCCAGATGCGCAGGCATTAATGAAGGGTAGCACAACGATGTCCTATGTAAGTACAGGGGCAGATGGTTTTGCTAAATATAGCTTAAAGATGATCGCTCAGTCAGACGAAGTTAAGACTCCGGCGACTCCGGTAGAACCGACGAAACCAGAACCAGTCAAGCCAGAACCAGTCAAACCAGAACCAACGAAACCCGTAATGCCTCCAGTAAAAGAACCAGTAGCATCAGAGGTTGTCTATGTGATCAAAAAAGGGGATAATCTGTATCAGATCGGCCAGAAGTATGGTGTGGATTGGAAGGTTATTGCTAAATACAACAAAATAACAAATGTCCATGCTTTGAAAATTGGTCGAAAAATAACGATACCTCAAAAATGACAGAATGAACTGACAGTATTGTCAACACCAACTTAATAATCCCCAAAAGTAGCAGTTGAAAATTCCCTACATCGAGCAAAATTATGAATCTTTATCTTCCGTAGAATCTGGTTT